>CAYTMU010000025.1:0-29528 GCA_964438975.1 uncultured Roseivirgaceae bacterium
GTTGCTTTCGCTATGTCTGCGGCGGTGATGCCCATCTTCTTTAGCCGGCGCCCATGTTTGTCCATGCCCGCAACGACACGGACAACATCGTCCAGAATCATGAGCTGGGACGTGTCATCGAAAACGCGCTCGGAGAGATGCCCCTAGACTACCGGATGGTCTTTTCATTACGAGAGATAAACGGATTGAACGTAGCAGAAACTGCCGATGTGCTTCACATCAGCCCTGCCAATGTGAAAGTGAGGCTGAACAGGGCAAAAGCGCTGCTGCGGCAGGAAATAGAAAGAACCTATTCCGCCAGCGAACTTTTTGAATTTAACCTGATCTTCTGCGATGCCATGGTGGAAAATGTCATGAAGCAAATAAACGGACTTTGACTACGAGTCACTAACCTATGTTATACGTTCGTTGCTACACCACCTCCTCGAGGTGTTTCCGGAACGTGGCATGTTGCTTTTCTTCCTTCGCGCCCATCGCCTTATGGATGGCGATCATCTTGTCATTGAAGTCGCCCACCCATGCCAACTGGACATATCTGTAACGCCGGATTGCTTTTCCTCCACGGTAAGCCTGCATGGTTAACGCCGATTCCAGACCCCGTTGTTGAAATTCAGGGACTATTCCCATCACGATTACTCTCAGACAGGAAAATCCTTTCCAGTGTTTATAAAAGAGAAATTTGCATTTCCCCCACAGGTTGAGTTTCCCACCCACATATTTCAGAATTTCGTTTATATCGGGAACTGCCAGGATAAAACCGATGGCATCTTCTCCGGAGTAAGCGAACCAAATAACACTGTCATTCATGATTGGTTTCATTTCCGACAGTGATTTCCGGATGACGTCGGCTTCCATCGGCTGGAAATTTTTGAACGAAGCCCATGCCTGATTGTAGACGTGTATGAAATCGTTTATGAACTTCTCCCTTTCCTGGTAGCGGAAAGGCAAAAACGTATATTGTTTACTATCGATCACCCGCTTCGCGATTTTGTTTACACGTTCGGGTAAGGGGGTCCGGAGGTCCAACCGGGTTGTCAATTGTTTGTACTGAATATTAAATCCGTACTCTTTAAAGAGTTCCTGATAGTAGGGGGGATTGTAGTTCATCCCATAAGATGGAGGAGTGAAGCCTTTGATCAACAGTCCCCAGTACTTGTCATTTTCGCCAAAATTAACCGGACCGTCGACAATTTCTATTCGATAGCGTTCGACAAGCCACTGGATAGCGGTATCAAACAACAGGAATGCCGCGTCACGATTGTTGATACATTCAAAGAATCCGATGCATCCGACTTTTTTGTTCTCGTCATACATCTTTTTGAAGTTGATAAAGGCAGCTATCCTTCCCAGTACTTCACCCGATGCATCGACCAGTATCCAGCGCCTCGCGGTTCCATGCCGGAAGTAGGGATTGGCCGAGGTATCGAAAATACTTCTAACCTCGGTTCTTAGCGCCGGGATCCAGTTCGGATCTTCGTGGAGGATGGTTTCCGGAACATCGAAGAAGGCGTCTTCCATTGTTCGGTTATTGACGAGTTTCACCTCAAGTGCGGAGGGGTTCGATAGTTCTGTGTCTGTATTTATATCGAGAAACAGATGGCGAGGTGGTAGTGTACCAAGCAGATAATCCCATATCGGTGTGGACACTCCGAAGGCTTTGTTGGGATAGCGGTTATGATGGAGGAAATGATTTTGCCAGATGCTCTTCAAAAAACCTGTTGGCGGAGCGGGATGATGATGCTGGAGAACATGCAACAGGCAGAACAGCCAGTAACCGGACAAAAATCCGGAAGTGAAGGAAAGTGAGGATTTTTCAATAACTGAGGAGGAAGCTAGAAAGACCAGTACCGGTGCGGCGAAAGTGATTATCGGATGCGGAAAGATGTAACGAAAGTCCCGGGGTTCTTCGTGATGCTTGGCATGGTGTCGGGTTATGGTAGTGTACAGATAGAACGTGTGCTCATCGTCGTGTAAGAGCCAACGGTTAAAGACATACTCCGCCAGGGTCCACGTAATCCATCCGACGAGAAATGAGATCACGATGTGATGGACTTCGACCTCCTGTACCGCAAGTACCATCATCAATACTGTTGGTATACCCAGAATTAACATGTACACGAGTACTCTGGGGTTTGCAAAATACCTTCCTTCCTTCACCAATACCCTGGCCATGTCGATATGCGTTTGGGTTTTACATCACTCCATGATGCTTCGCCTGCCGTAGTACCCCCTAGGTGCGGTAGGCGTTTGTGATTACTCAGGCAAAAGCACAGTATCGATCACATAGACGATACCGTTTGAAGTGGCGACGGCTCCGAGGATATTAGCGCCATTTACCTTGGTACCACTGTCGTCTTTGGTAATGCGGACGTTCTTGCCATTTACCTGGTTTAAGCTCATGTCGTTTCTAAGCATGTTTTCGCGTATTACGCCTACATACACATGGTACTCGAGAATGTCCTGCAACGCCACCTTGTTTTCAGGCTTGACGAGATCTTCAACGGTTCCGGCAGGTAGTTTGCCGAATGCCGCATCGTTAGGGGCAAAGACAGTGAATGGCCCTGCGTTTGACAATGCATTTACATAGTCCGCGGCTTTCAGTGCTGCCACCAATGTCTTGTGGTCGGGAGATGCAACTGCGGTCTGGACGACATTTCGCTGCGACTCGTCGTCGAGCACATCCGATTGTCCCGCCGGGATTGTCTGAGAGGTTGCGGTGGTAGTAGTCTGCTCCTGTTTGGTTTGCTCACAGGAGATCATGGCAATCAGCAAGGTGATTGCGGTTGCGAATGTTGTGATTTGTTTCATGGGTTAGGAATTTTGGTTAGGTGTTCTAAGATAGTGGGGGGAGTTCGTGGTGGGTTATGACCTTCGTCATATTGCCCTGTGATACTTGTCACGGGAACGCTGTGACACCTCTAACACGCTTCCTCTCGGGATCCGGGTGGAGAGATGATGTACTTCCTGCTACGGGGCGTAGATGGGGATATACAATGGAGAATCTCGTCCTGACAGCCTGTTTGAAGGCGGCATAAGCGGATCGATCGTACGCAGGACAAATATTTTTCCAGAAAAACCTGTTCTGGGGAAGATGACTGGCGGTACGTACACCGTTTGCTGTTATGTACTGATCACTGATTACCGACTACTGGTTACTGACTGTCGGTCGTGATCGGTGATCAGTTGTCAGTAATCGGCCGTAGGAACTCGCCATTATGAATTTCGTGATCCTACCTTTCCGCGAAAGCGCAATGAATCCAATAGCACGACGGACACAAAGGACCACGAAGCGCACGAAGGGATTCTCAATGATTGGCTTGTTGGTCGAGGCTTAGCGAAGATAGGGTGCGTGCCTGAATAGGGCTGACGATTTTCTGGTTGCTTGTGTACTTGTGAGGAATGCTCTTGTTCTGTGAGGAAAACATTCGATCACAATGACATAGCAATCGTAGTGAATTCTATAGAAATTTTACCAACGCTTTCAGCGGAGCAAAAAGAAAAGATCTTTTTTAAGAATGCTGAGCACTTCTTTAAGAAGTAAGTGTTCAACAAGACGTTACTAATTCCGTGATTACCGACAAGTGTGCGATAATCTCCTCCCTGCCATTCTCGCGGAAAATGTTATTTGACTGTCTTTTTCGTAAGGGTACCAATAACGTGATGTGTTCCCACTACCGTAGGCCGTGGTCTGCTAACCGTCGACCGATAAGGCCGTCCCTACGGGACTTGGCGGGGGTCTTTTCGTCATGCCGTTTTCTACCATAAGGTCGCCCCTCTGGGGCTTTTGGGAACGGTGTGCATGAGGAGGTGCTGGATTTTATTACGGTTTATTCGTGGAAGCATCTGGTCGTGGTGCTGAATAGACACATGAGGTGAAGAAACACTACGATCAATGTCCCCACTACCGTGGACTGTGGTCTGTCGGCTGTGGACTAACCGTGGCCCGACATACTATCTCTTGTAAAAGATGTAATCCGTCGCCAGCGGTTCTATCCCGGCTTTTCTGAGCGCGGCTGCGATCTGGCCTTTGTGATATGTCGAATGGTTGATGATATGGAAGAATATGTCACGTACGCTGTTGTGAAAGGTGTGGCCTTTTGTATTGGTATAGTGGATGGTGTCGTTGAGGTCGAACTTGTCGAGAATCAGTAACGAACGCTCGTAGTTGGTCTGATCAATGACATTGTACTGCGGAACGGGCTGTGATTCCCATACCCCAAAGGCCGGTTGCCCAGGCTCTATCCTGTTGTTCCAGATCTGGTGGGCGTTTAGCACGTGACTGTATAGCTGTATGACCTTCTCCGGTAGCCGGTCCTGTGCGTCAATAAGAAAATCTCCCAGCTTTTGGTTTATGTGATGATTATACTCGAATAGTTCGCTGAAGAACGATTTCATTGTCGTCGGGGTTAAGGGTCCGCAATCGGTTGTCGCGAGATGGCACTCAGTCAAAGATATCCCCTTTAGCTAAGAAGGGCAAGTACCGATCTTCTTACCGCGTTTAATGAGGGCAGTATTGCGCATACGTTTTTTCCTCGCAAAGGTTTGCAGCCGTAATTCAAAATGTGCTTGTACATAACCAGTCGTTTTTTGGTAGATTTGGGACTGAATTCTGTCGAAGTCTGAATGAGGATATTTATACACGCAAGACCAATTCTTTTTGTCCTTTGCTTGTTTGTCGCCACGTTGTCTTACTCCAACGGAAAGCTGGTTCTGATAGGAGGGGGCAGTGAGTCGGAGGGCGGATGGAGTGACGCACCCTATGCATGGGCGGTTGAGAATTCCGTTAACAGGAAAGTTGCGGTGATCAGCTATGCGGATGAAACCGACTTCATTCCTAACTATTTCCTGTCGCTCGGCGCCTCCAAGGCGGATAATATCAAGATTGATAGTCGCGGGTTAGCCGACCTGCAAAGTATGTACGACTCTCTGATGGGATATGATGTATTCTTCTTCAAAGGAGGAGATCAGTCTTACTATTACGAATATTATCGAAACACCCGGACGGTTGACGCTATTGTCGACAAGTTCAACGCGGGCGGCGTGATCGCCGGTACATCAGCAGGATTGGCTATTCTTTCTGGGGTGATTTTCACAGGGGAGAATGGGTCGCTCTATCCGGATGAAGCGCTGATGAACTTTAATAATAGCCGAACTACTCTTGCGGACGACTTCCTGCAGATATTTCCGGGTTACATCTTTGATTCGCACTTTACAGAGAGGGGACGCATAGGCAGGATGTTGTCTTTTATGGCACACTGGTATGTGAACAGGGGTCAGTCTCTAAAGGGGATCGGTGTAGATGACCGGACGGCGCTTTGTATTGATGTTGATCTGAATGCCTTTGTCTTCGGTACGGGCTCCGTGTCTTTTTATTCTGGTGGGCACTTTTCATCGTTCAACGGAAAGCCTGTCGTTGACTCGGTGAATGCAATTCAGTTGCTCCACGGACATTCGATTGACTTGAACGATCTTCAGATATTGTCAGGGCCAGAGACTGACCTTGTGCCGGAGGTGGCAAGCGAGTCGGGTAACTACCAGGTGCTACTCAGTGGAAGCGGGGGCGTATCCTCTAACACTGCATTTCTCGATCACCTCGTAACAGGCGTGGGACTGCCGTCCGACACGATCGCAGTTGTTACAGCTGCGGGGAAGGCACAAGCTTTCATCTCGCGACTAAAGACTCTTGGCGCGAAAACGGTTGTCGTCGAGACTACCTCGGCATCAAATGACGCCAACCAGATTGAACTTCGAAATTCTATCAGGCGCTCCAGGAAAGTATTGTTTGTAGAGAACAACGGAAGCACACTTTTCAACTTCCTGAACAACGGCCCGACGGGGAATTTGATACAGGGGCACATTCGTCGAAATCTTGTTATTTCAGGTTTTGTAGGCGAGGATAGCAAATTTGCTGGAAATGTCTGGGTTTCGAATCATCTCAGCAATTCCCTTAACGCCTACTACGGAAGACTACAATATCAACCCGGGCTTGATCTGCTTCAATCTACGGTTATTATGTCTAATACCTTTGACGCGGACGACGCTGACTATTATGAGAACACTACGGCGGCGATCCCGTATGCGATGATTCGTGATGGATTGCGTTACGGTCTCTACCTCAACCGGAATAGCTTTCTGAAGTTCTACCGAGAATCGGATAAAAACTATTTTCGTTCTTTCGGAGACATGTCCTCTATTGTACTCGTCAATGATGGGAACGACGCCGATTTTGCAACTCAGCCCGTTAACAGTACTGGCGATACCAGGAACTACGTCGGATTCTCGTCGATGCAGTATGTCCTGTTGAACGGGGAATCGGTCCTGGAGGTCGGCGATGTCATACCCTCGGAGGATACTGCGTATGAATACGAAGCGCCAATTGTAGGAATAGAAACCGAACCGGGCCATCCCTTGGTAAGTGTCTTTCCAAATCCTTCAAAAAGCGGTATCTTTTGTTTACCAGGGATGTCTTCCATCGTTTTCGTGGCTGATATTTCCGGGCGAACGATAACGCCCCCTGTTCATGCGGCTCCGGATGGAATGCGCGTTGATCTCTCGGAATACCCCGACGGCATCTACCTGATCGTATTTCGATACGGCCATGAGAACTTTTCGGTCAGGGGAATAAAGAAGTCCACAACACTTCGGTAAGTTTGTTGTTGGACAGAATGTGTGCTTATGTGTTTAGTCAAACCAACCTTCATATGAGGAAATCTCTATTGTTACTAGTTTTTGCCTTTTTCTCACTGAGTTCCTTTGCCCAGGAGAGAGTGATATCAGGCAAAGTGACCAGTGCTGAAGATGGCCAGGAACTTCCTGGCGTTAGCGTAGTGGTGCAGGGCACGGCGACGGGCACGGTGACGGATGCGGAAGGGCGTTATCAGCTTCGCGTAGGTCAGGCGGATCAGGTCTTGGTCTTTTCGTTTATCGGGATGGTCCGCCAGGAGATCCCTATCGGGAACCGGACTGACGTCAGTGTTATGATGAGTCCGGACGCTCAGCAGTTGTCTGAGATCGTTATCATCGGATACGGGAGTGAGGAGCGGCGGCTGCTTACGGAGTCAGTCGGTGTTGTAAAGGCGGATGCGATCAAAGATCTTCCGGTATCTACTGTTGATGGTGTTCTCCAGGGTCAGACAGCTGGTGTCCAGGTGGTACAAAACTCCGGCACGCCAGGGGGAGCGATGTCGGTCAGGATCCGTGGAACAGGTTCGCTCAGTGGGTCGGGACAGCCGCTCTATATTATAGACGGTATCCCCGTGACTACGGGCGACTATGCTCAAGTCGGGTATGAAGGTCAGGGCATCAATGCGCTGTCGGATTTGAATCCCAGTGAAATTGAAAGTGTGAGTGTGTTGAAGGATGCGGCTGCTGCTGCCGTGTATGGGGCGCGTGCCTCTAATGGTATCGTTTTGATTACGACCAAACGCGGGAAGACCGGTAGATCACAAGTCAATGTAAACGCTTACTACGGCGTACAGGAAGTCTGGAATCAACTGGATATGTTGAACGCACGCGAGTGGATGGCATACCGCAACGACCTGGCGGGCACGGCGGTCTTCACTGAGTCAGACATCGCCAACAACACCGTGGACGTAAACTGGCAGGACGTCATCTTCCGCACCGCCCCGATCTCTAACTACGAGGTGTCGATGACTGGTGGTAACGAGAGGACGCAGTTCTTCATTTCTGGAAATTATTTTGACCAGGAAGGTATTCTTATAGGCACTGGATTCCAGCGGTTCAATACCCGCGTGAATCTTGACCACTCAGTAAATGAGAAACTCAGGATCGGGACCAGTATCGGTCTCAGTTATTCAACGTCCGACAGGGTAGAAAGTGATCAGACATTGCACGGACCGCTCCCCAACGGGATTTCCTCTCCGGCGCTCGTTCCCGTGTTCAATCCTGATGGATCTTATAATCAAAGTGGTCCTTACTCAAACGCATTGTCGATCGCAAATGAAGCGACAAACCAGAATTTCACTTTCCGGACATTAGGTAATGTGTTCGCGGAGTACCAGATACTCCCCGGGTTGTCCCTGACGACGAAGTGGGGCGGTGATTTCTATAACCTACGCGAACATGCGTTTGAATTCAATACGGTGCAGGGTCAGCGGTACAACGGATTGGGTTTTGAAACATACACAAACGTCTTGAACATTATCAGTAATAATATCCTGACCTATGAGAAGACGTTTGGCATCCACAACTTCTCGCTGATGGCTGGTTATAGTTTTGAGAAACGTCAATCGCGTTCGTCGTTTATCCGCGGACAGGATTATACTGATGAAAATCTTGAGTACATCAATACGGCTGCGACCATCGTAAGTGCGAGCGCCGGTGGCAGTGACTCAGGCGTCAGGTCGTGGTTTGGAAAAGCTAACTACAACTTTGCCGACAAGTATTTGCTGTCACTTACCGGTCGGGTGGATGCTTCGACTAGCTTCGGTCCGAACAATCAAAACGGTTTCTTCCCCGCTGCCTCAGTTGCCTGGCGTATCAGTGAAGAAGACTTCTTTGCGGGTATCCCTACGGTATCGGAATTGAAGTTACGCGCGAGCTACGGTGTATTGGGAAATGACAATATCTCCGCTTTCCAATACGCGGAATTGTATCGCACGGGCTCATACCAGAGCAAGCCGGCGATCTACCCAAGCAACATTCCTAATCCTGATCTTAAATGGGAATCGACTGCACAGTTTGACGTAGGTATCGATATCGGCTTGTTTGAAGACCGACTGCTCCTGACGGCAGACTACTATAATAAGCAGACGCGTGATCTTCTGCTGAGCAGGCCGTTACCTTCTTCATCAGGTTTTGGAAGTATCGTCGAGAACATCGGTGAACTTGAGAACAAAGGAGTCGAGTTTACACTTTCCGGACAGCATAAATTTGGAGACGTGCGGTGGAACTCACAGTTGAACATGTCATTCAACCGGAATAGAGTGCTGAAGCTTTATAACGGTCAGCCTATTGATGATCTGGGGAGAGGTGGAAACCGTGTGCAGGAAGGTGAGCCATTGGGAATCTTCTACAGTTTCAAATCGCTGGGTGTGGATCCGTCGACAGGAGATATCGTTTTTGCCGACACCAACTTCGACGGTGAGATCACTTCAGAAGACCGCACCAAGGTAGGCGATCCGAACCCTGATTTTATCGGCGGGTTTACGAATTCCTTCGCGTGGAAGGGCTTTGATCTCAGTGTATTTCTTCAGTTTTCCTACGGAAACGATGTATTCCACGGCTCCCGTCTTTTCCTCGAGTCACTTCAGGGAGGAGACAACCAGATCGCTGCGGTGACTCGGCGGTGGAGACAACCTGGCGATATCACAGATATTCCGCGAGCGACTTCAGACGGCGTTCAGGCCGCCGCGAACAAAAGAGTCTCATCGAGGTTTATTGAGGACGGCTCCTATATGCGAGTGAAGAATGTTACGCTGGGTTATAACTTCCCGAACGCATTGGCGACAAGGTTAAGTCTGACCAGCCTGCGTGTATATGCGAGCGCTCAGAACTTGTTTACCTTCACCGACTACACAGGACTCGATCCGGAAGTAAACTATAGGGGTAACGATACGCAGGTATCGGGAACTGATTTCTTTACCTTCCCGCAGGCACGTGCTATCACCTTCGGTGTCAACCTTAAATTCTGATCTCCATGAAAAAGATATTTTTCTTCATTATACTACTTTCAGCGGTATCATCGTGCGACGTGCTGGATGTAAAACCACAGAGTTCGATCCGGGCTAGCGAGGCATTTAAGGATAAAAGAGGAATTGAAAAAGGAATCCTCGGAGCTTACTCTTCTTTTCAAAACCTCAGCTACTACGGAAGGACTTTTCTGATCTTCTCCGACCTCGCGGCTGATAACCTGGAACATCCTGCAGACGCTACTGCACTGGAGTATAGCCAGGTGGATAACAACGCTATTCTTCCCGAGAACGGGTCTGTTCTTGGTATCTGGAGCTCTCTCTACGAGGGTATCAATGTCGCCAACAACGTGATCGCTAGAGTACCGGGCATGGGAGACATGACGGATGCTGAGAAAAATCGGGCACTCGGTGAGTTGTATTTCATCCGCGCTTTGAACCATTTCAATCTTATCAACTATTTCGGCGATGTTCCACTCAAGACAACGCCCACAGTGGGAACGGGTGAACTGGATATCGCCAGGACTGATAAGGCGGGTGTGTATCAACAGATCATTGATGACTTGGTTTTTGCAGAGCAGCACCTGTTGCCTTCAGGTGTGAAGGTTCGCGCTTCCAGGTATGCTGCAAAGGCGTTGCTCGCCCGGGTATACCTCTACAAGGGAGATTACGGACGGGCCAGTACAATGGCCACCGAGGTGATTGACAACGGGGGCTACTCGTTGCCAGACTATGTATCGGTCTTTGAAGACGGGTCGGCGGAATCAATTTTTGAGATTGATTTTACTGACCTGAACCGGAATCGGATCGCTGAATACAATTTCCCTAAGTCGCTAAATGGACGCAGGGAAGTTGCGCCGTCAGCGTCACTGCTCGCTGCGTATGAAACAGATGATGAACGGTATGATGCAACGATCGCCTTTTCCGGAGTCCTTGCCTACCCGGTGAAGTACGATGATCTCGCGATCGGCGCAGACAACGTTATCATATTAAGACTTGCTGAAATGTATCTGATCCGCGCAGAAGCGGAAGCCAGAACAGAAGGAGATGTCACCGCCATTCAGGATGATATCAACGCGGTGCGCGAACGCGCCGGCCTGGCTGAAACAGCTGCATCCACGTACAACGAGCTTTTGCTTGCGATCGAAAGAGAGCGCAGGGTAGAATTTGCGTTCGAAGGGCATCGCTGGTTCGACCTGGTACGCACCGGGAGAGCGACTGCATTTTTGGCGAATGTAAGCAGCGCCAATCAGCTGCTCTTCCCGATTCCTCTGGATGAGATACTGACAAATAAGAGCCCTGGTATGCAACAAAACGAAGGATACTAATAACTGGAATAAATAATGAAATATATGAAAGCACAATTTCTCAGATATCTTTCTCTCCTGCTGGTCATCCTGATAGTTGTCTCCTGCGACGAAGACGATGTAACGGCGCCGCAAGCATCCGCTGGGTTCACGGCGAATAAGACCACTGCCAACATCGGCGAGGAGATCTTGTTTACGAATACTTCTGAGAATGCCACCGCGTTCAAATGGAGTTTCGGTGACGGTACTACCTCCAAGGAGGTTTCTCCAAAGAAGACCTATAGCTCAGCCGGCACGTTTGTCGCGAGTCTGCTGTCTACCGGCGCTGGGGGATCGACCATTTATAGCATCGAGATCACTATCCTTCCGGATCCGGAACTGTTTTACGTGGAAGCGGGAACCGGGACGATAAGCCGGTTCGGTCTCAATTCGCCTGATAAAGCGGGACTCTTTCTGAATGCTTCTGGTTTCTCCGGAGCCGGGCTCGCATACGACGAAGTGAATGAGAAAATTTACTTCAGTGATTTTGAAGTGACAGGCGAAGGCAAGATCTGGCGCATTAATCTCGATGGCACGGACCTGGAAGAAATAGTAGGGGGATTGTTTGATCCGTACCAGGTGGCGCTGGACGTCGCCGGCGGCAAGGTATACTGGGCAGAGGATGTGGATGACGACGATGTGGCGCACATTGGTCGCGCCAACCTCGATGGCACTGACATGGAATACATCGTGTCGCTGGAGGGTGCGGCGTTCACCGGTGTTTCGCTGGATGTTGAGAACAATAAAATGTACTACTACGACTACTGGCTGGAAGATATCTATGTGGCCAATCTTGATGGGTCGGGTGCGACGCCAATTATACAAGGTGTATACGGATACAGTCTCTACGTGGATACGGTGAACGACAAGCTGTATTTCGACGAACAAAACGATGGATTATTGCTGCGCGCGGATCTGGATGGAGGAAATATCGAGACAATTGACGACAACGGCTCCCGGATATACGGCATTGCCATCGACCATGAGAACGGAAAACTTTACTGGTCGGGCAGAGACTCTGGCGCGATAACCCAGGCGAATCTTGACGGGTCGCACAAAACTGTCCTTAAGTCAGGCTTGTCGAGCCCCCGCGGACTATTCCTGAAAAAGTAAACTTGCAGCACATGACAAACAGAATTTATTTTCTTCTTATCGCGTGTGTCGGCCTGGTATGGCTGCAGGGATGCGGAGATGATGACTTCCCGGTGCCGCCGGCGAGTACCGTCCCTAAGTTCTCGCAGGCAATCGATAACGACGAGTTCGCTCCCGCCACGGTAACTTTTACAAACCAAAGCATCATTCCCGAACGCGCGGGGGTGGTGACATATCTTTGGAGTTTTGGAGACGGTACGTCGTCCAAAGAGCAGAATCCGGTGCATCTTTATAGCGACCCCGGCGTTTACAGGGTCAACCTTGTGATTGTGACTGAGTCTTCCCTGGAGATCAATGAGTTTACGCAGACAATTGTGATCAAGGACCCCAATGCCACGGGTACCCCGGTATTCTTTACCAACGGGAAAACGGTCTTTACTGCACTGATCAACGAGCATGAACCCGTGGTTGCTTCGATCGGCATTACCACGTTACAGGATTCGTACGGAATGGTGATCGACACGGTGAACAACAAGCTGTATGTTTCCGACTATGGTGCGGACAAGATATTTATCTCCGACCTGGACGGGAAGAACCTGAAAGAATTCAGGTCGGGGATCGGCGATCCGAACGGACTGGCTATTGACTATGAGAATAATCACCTCTACTGGGATACTGGTAACGGTATTCGCAGGGGTGATCTCGATAGCGATGATCTTGGACAGTTTGAGGATTTTGTGACGGGGCAAGGGAATGACCCCGAAGGACTTTCAATTGATCCTGTAAACAAAACTATCTATTGGAACAACTATGACGGCGGGGTGTGGATGAAGAACCTGGATGGCACGGGCGAGAAGGAGATCGTGGCAGGCGGCCAGGGAGGAGGAAGTATCATTGTGATCGGCGATCGGATTTTCTTTGATGAATATATGGCATCGAACGATATCCACTTGAAGTCCGCCAACCTCGACGGAACCGGTGTTGCAACGGTTGCGACAACCATCACGCGTCTTGTTTATGGTATTTCCTATGACCAGTATGAAGATAAGATCTATTGGGTCGATCGGAACAAGAGCACTATTATGCGCTCCAACCTGGATGGATCACAAGCGGAGCCCTGGCACGTCGGCACCAGCGCGCGAGGCGTGGTTATCGGCAAATCGATGGAGTGATGAGGAAATTTGTGTTGCTTGTGCTACTGCTATTCCTTTTTGTCGAGGGGAGTGAGGCACAATCAAAAGCGTCTAAAGGGAAACTTTTCATCATAGGCGGAGGGTCGCGGCCTGAAGCCATGGTAGACAGGATTATCAGCGAAGCAGGACTGCGGCAGGGTGGCTACGGTGTCATCCTGCCGATGTCGAGCAGCGAACCGGATTCGTCCGTGTATTACGCAAGTCTCCAGTTCATCAAGCGCGGAGTAACAACTGTTTACGGACTGAACTTCGAAAAGGGGCAGTCTTATACGCAAGCGAAGCTTGACTCTATCCGCAACGCAAAACTCGTCTATATCTCCGGAGGGGATCAGAACCGGTTCATGGATGTGGTACGAGGAACCGATATTGAAAGGGCCATCCATGAAGCCTTTCAACGCGGAAGCACGATCAGTGGCACCAGCGCCGGTGCAGCTGTGATGAGCAAGGTGATGATCACCGGCAACGAACTGAAGCATCCTGACTACCGCTCGACTTTTCGAACAATTGAAGCGGAAAATATCGAGACCAAGCAAGGGCTGGGACTCTTGCAAGGTGCAATCGTCGATCAGCATTTCGTGTGGAGGAGCAGACATAATCGGCTTATCAGTGCTGTAATAGAGTTTCCCACATTGAAAGGAATCGGTATCGATGAATCCACTGCTATCCTGGTTATCGGCAACGAGGCGGAAGTGGTAGGTGATTCACAGGTCATTGTTTTGGAGAATAGAAAGAAGTCAAAGGTAGTGCGCAATGGAAAACTGGGGGCAAGTGGGATTAGAATGTCGGTGTTTCTGCCGGGGGATAGGTTTAAGATACAGTAGGATCAGTTCGGTTGTTGGCTCACCTCACCTTAAATCCTTCCCCTGCCGAAACTATTCTGCCAACTAGCGGAAAATCGATGGACCGTCTCCGTCGACTGCAGGCTATGCAAAATTCATTGCCATCAATACCATAAGGCCGTCCCTACAGGACTTGTGGAGCACACCGCCAAATATGTTTCTACCATAAGGGTCGTCTCTACGGGACTCGTGCCGGATATTCGACAATTGTTGTCCTCAATCAATTCGGCGGACGAGTTGGGCGGCACTCTCTGTGAGATGAACGGCGGAGAGGGTAGGAGGCGAGGTCACTCCCCAGTCCTATCATAAGCAAGCCGATACAACAATACAGCCGTCCTCTTTGTCTGCATCGGCAACGTCCGCGGATCTGCTTTTTCATTTACCGTGTGTCCTCCTGAGCTCCGGAGTCCAAGTCCATCCATCGCCATATCCACGTAGCCTGATGTAAAGGAGATGTCTGCTGCGCCGGCGTCGCGGGGGTTGACGGCGCGTACCGGTCCGTATCCGAGATCCTGGCTGACTTTGTTGAAGTACTCAAGTAGTTTGTAGTTCCCTTCTGTGGGTGCGAGCGGGGGATAGCCTTCGCCGAAGGTGATCTCTGCACGGGTGTTGGGAAGATGCCGCGATGTAATTTCCTTCATCACCGACTGTGCTTTCTTCAATTGTTCTGGCGACATCGCACGGATGTCGCCGGTGACGACAACATCTTTCGAGACGATATTATTCTTTCCCGAGGCGGTTCCGCCATTTTGATCCTCGTGGTACGTGACATCCGTGCCGCCGATAATAACGCCGGGGTTGAAGGTAAGATTGGGTTCCGTTGACAGTGCGTTATAGAATTCGTGCAGGATGCGGGAGGCTTCGTAGATCGCTCCGGCTCCAACTCGTTCGGTGAACACCTGGGAGGAGTGCGAGGGAATCCCCGTCACTTCAAGCCTCCAGTCGGACGAACTTCGACGTGCAATGTTCGCTGTTTCAAAACGGCCGTCGCCGTCTTCAAATCCGATGGCAATGTCTGCGCGTTTGGCAGCCTCGATCAGATCATGCCTGGCGACTGACAATGGATCGCCGCTGAGTTCCTCGTCGCCGCCTAGCACGACAATGATATTCATGTTCTGCAGAACTCCTGCATCTTTCAGTGCCTGTAACGCGTGGATCATCACGACGTTCCCTCCTTTCATATCCGCAGCTCCGGGGCCATGAACAGTGGAGTCGTTTACGGTTGTAAATCGCTGGAACGGGCTTGATGGCTCAAATACCGTATCGAGGTGCCCGATCAGCAGAATGGTTTTGCTACTCTTGCTTTTTGACTTGCTGATGTGCTCCGCGATCAAATGACCTGCCCGGTTGAAGTGTTTCCCGTCGACCCACCGGGTTTCAAATCCCAGGGCATCGAGTCGGCTGCGAAATACCTGTCCGACTTTGTATACTCCATCAAAGTTCATCGTACCGCTGTTGATGTTAACCACTTCTTCCCAGAGTTTCAATGCTTCCGGGTTGTGCTGATCTACGGCGGTGACCATCTTTTTTTCTACGCGGGAGAGTTGGGCGTGGAGGGAAGTGGTGAGAAACAGTGTAGCAAGCAGACATGCGATGCCTGCGATACCCTTGCGTGTGTGTGCTAATGTCATGGTCGGCTGAGATTTGCCGTGAAGTTCAGATAACTGGGTAGTATTTACAAGCGCTGAAACCGACTAAATGACGGGTGTCCTGCATTTGTAGTGTGCCGAAGGGAGTGCTCGCAGTTTTTCCGCGCTGAATTCGGCGGAGATGTCGCGCTGGGGGCTTGCCAGCATCTCGTACCCGACCATGAATTTCTTGACTGTTGCTGAGCGCAGAAGGGGAGGGTAGAAGCTCATGTGCCAGTGCCATTCGGGATGTTCCTGGTCGTCGCAAGGTGCCTGGTGGATCCCCGTGGAGTAGGGGAATGAAGTTTGAAACAGGTTGTCATACTTCACCGTTACCGATCGATACATTGCGGCAAATGCTGTCACTTCTTTTTCGTGCATTTGTGCGATGGTTTGCATCGGTCTCTTCGGAACGATCATCGTCTCAAATGGCCACACCGCCCAGAATGGTACCAGTACTACAAAATGCTCGTTTTCCACGACGATCCGTTCATTCACGTGAAGTTCCTTTGCCAGGTAATCGCTGAGCAAGGTCCTGCCATTCCGCTGATAGTACGCCAGTTGGTTCTGTTGTTTCTTGTAGGGCTCATTGGGTATTGATTGCTGTGCCCAGATCTGGCCGTGCGGATGAGGATTTGAGCAACCCATGATCGCTCCCTTGTTCTCAAATATCTGGACGTACTGAATGAATGAATTGCTCGCTAGTGTTTCAAATTCGCTCATCCACGTCTTTACCACTTGCTCGATGGCGTTGTTGCTCATCTCCGGGATCGTCAGGCTGTGGTCAGGTGAGAAGCAGATGACCTTGCATATTCCGCGTTCACTCGCTGCGATGAGCAACCCGTCTTCATCGATGTTTCCTGTCGGAACATCCGGTACGATCGCTGCGAAATCATTGACAAAGGAATAGGTAGTGGTATAGTTGGGGTTGACGTCACCGGTAGCGCGTTTGTTGCCGGGACAGAGATAACAGGTAGGATCATACGAATTGTTCACTGCATTGGTGATCTCTTCCTCCTGTCCTTGCCAAGGTCGTTTCGCGCGATGAGGCGATACCTGTACCCACTCTCCGGTAAGCACGTTCAGTCGCCTGTGGGGATGCTCTCTGAGATCGAAACTCATGTCGATTTCTATGCGGATACGACGGTTGTGCCGTCTGTTACAGATACCGCGTGCGTAATGAGGTCTATGCCGAATGCTTTTTTGTAGGCTTCACTCGCGGATGTGGTGAAATGCGTTGCTGCGTCCCGTTCAACGATATTCAGGGTACAGCCGCCAAAGCCTCCTCCCATCATTCTAGCGCCGATTATACCCGGGTGCAACTTTGCCAACTCGACAAGGAAATCCAGTTCTGCGCAGCTGACTTCATATAACGTTGCAAGTCCTTCGTGTGTCCTGAACATTTTTTCGCCGAACGATGATAGTCGTCCTTCCAGGAGATCCTTGCGTGCTTTCAATACGCGGTCATTTTCCTGCGTGACATACAGGCAACGCGAGTAGATCTTGCCAGGAAGGATGTCTCTGCTTTCTTTAACCATGTCGACTGAGGCGTCGCGCAACGACGTGATCGATGGATATCGTTCCCGCATGATGGTCACGCCTTGATTGCATTCGCTGCGTCTGACATTGTATTCCGATGAAGCAAGAGAGTGTTTTACGCCAGAGTCGCAGAGCAGGAGGATATGGTTCCGGAGGTTGATCGGAAAGTAGCTGTATTCCAGCGAACGGCAGTCGAGGAGTATTACGTGATCTTTGCGTCCCATTATGCTGGCGAACTGATCCATGATGCCGCACTTGACGCCGATATAGTGATGCTCTGCCCACTGACCCATATCGATCATCTCGCGCCGATCTAACTTTAAATCGAACAGTTGATCGAGTGCAAACGCGAATCCGCAAGACATCGCTGCTGAAGACGACAACCCTGCACCTGTGGGAAGATCACCATCGAAAGCACAATTGAACGATGGTACTCCTATTCCTCTTTCTTTCAACTGGAAGAGAATTCCCAAAAGATAGTTGGCCCATGAAGGTGATGATACCTTTTCAGGATTTGAAGGATCTATCTCCAATGATTGGTCATACTTCCGGGAGTAAATTACCGATGTCGGACCCTGCCCTGCCGCGATCGCAAACCGGATACTTTTATCGATCGCTGCCGGAACGACAAATCCGTCGTTGTAGTCGGTATGCTCGCCGATCAGGTTGATCCTCCCCGGCGAGTTTATTATCAGGGGTATGCCCCCGAAGAGTTTTTGGAATGCCGACCTTACGTCCGGTGCCGCCGCCATGAGGTCTGTAGAAGCATCAGGCATCGGATTAATCGGTTAATACGTTGCTGTGGAGCATCTTCTTGTGAATAATAACCCCTGTATGGTTGATATCGTACCGAAGTACGGTGTTGAAATGCTCTTCGGCTTCGTTTAATTTTCCATTGCTGAATCCGAGACAGCCGAGTGCTATGAGATAGTGGCAATGGATCTTGTTCCGAACATCCAGGTCCTGGTCGAACACGAAGAAGTCTGGAAGCGATACTGCGAAATAGTCTACGCCGGTAGTGTCTGCAAGATGGCGTTTACCGAAGCTGATAAGGCGGTCGAATATTTGATCAGCCTTTTCAGACGCCCCGAGTTTCTTCCAGGCAAGTCCCTGGTAGAATATCTTATCAGGCTGCTGATCGTTGTAGTATACCGCCTGCAACGGTTCGCTTAGTCCTACCGTTGCTTTTGTAAAGAACTCCTGTGCCGAATCCGGTTGGTCCAGTGCTTCATAGCAGCATCCCTTAAGATAGAAGATGTCATTTTCCTGCGCCCCATAGAGCTTGCCTTCACCCAGATTGTGTGGATAAACCTCCGCCTGTTCGAGGAAGGTCAATGCGTGTTCGAAGTTTCCTTCTGCGATAGATTGTTTCGCCAACTCGATGTGACAGATCAGATGTTGCCCCACAACCTTGCCCTCGCCACCTTCCCACGGATGGAATTTCCTGACGGCCATCAGTTGCCGTGCCTTTTCATGTTCGCCGATATGGTTGTACAACGTAACGCGTTCCAGGTAGAGGTCATCGCGCTCTTCTGTCAGCGAAAGATGTTTCTCGAGGAAAGCAAGTCTTTCGCCATGCGGTTTGTTCAGTTTCCGGTATAGTTGGTCCAGTTCCATCAGTACGCGGGCATCGGTCACATCCAGTGCAAACGCCTTTTCAAGTGCTGTCAATGCTTTAGCCGGGTCGTTTTGCTTGTTGTGATATGCGAGTGCGAGATTGCGGAATACAGTAGGAAAGGCGGGCGCGATCGTGGCGGCTTTCTCCCAGCAGGCTATTGCTTCGGGATACTGGCGCGCGGCATACCAGAAGTTGCCGAGGTAGTATGACGCATATCCGTCTTCCGGATTTGCTTCCGTAGCTGCCGCTAGCACATTGACGTCTTCCAGGCGATTGGGGAAACAGTAATCAGGTTTCGCTTCCGCTGCCTTTTTGTACCATTTGATGCTTTCGGTATTGTCATTTTGCTTGTCCGCGAAGTAGCCGAGGTAGTAGTATATCATCGGGTATCCCTCTGTGCTATGCTCTACGGCGAGCGCAAGCAATTCGGTGGCTTCGCTGTATAGCCCCGCATGTGCATAGTCGAGTGAGTATTCGATGTAAGTATTGGTATAGCCGCGTGCGAGCGTTCTTAGTTGATCGAGTGTTTTGTTGGCCTGCGCATTTCCGGTTTCTTTTTGAAGCAGGTACGTTTCAAATATGCATCCGACGTTGAATGGATCGAGTGCAAGTGACTCTTTCACCCAATCGGACGCTTCTTCCTGCCGGCGGAGTCGGCGAAGGATAGATGTTTTGAGGTGGCGGGCGACGTGACTGTGATAGTTTCTCGTGAGCGATCGACCGATCAACTGAAGGGCCTCTTCATGATTCCCTCTTCGCACTGCGATTCGCGCGAGGTGGAGATAAGCAGAGTCCTGGCACGCGGCGTTCCAGGCGGATTTGTAGAACGCGTCAAACGCTTCGTCGTAACGCTGAAGATGGACCAGGCAAATACCAAGGTTCAGGTAGGGCTCTCCATCATATGGATTCGGGTTGCGTCTCGTCAGTGTAGAGATGGCGTTGTTAAAGTATGGTTCTGCTTTGGAAAATTGTCCGCGTTTCAGGAGCCATAGTCCCATAGAATTGTTGCTGCGCACGTCGCCGGGTTCACGACGCAGGACCTCCTCATAGTAGTCCGTTGCTCTGCGGGTTGCGTGCCTGTATTGTTCGATATGCAACCCGGTCAGAAACAGCTGTTCGTTGCTACTGATGTCCTTAGGCTCCATCGCCGGATCGGCGGCGTTCGGAACAGGTTTTTCAGTCGGGCGTTCCGGTCGATAGTCAACTAATAATTTTCCGTCGGACGTGCGAAGACAGACGTAAAATTTATCGACGGATGTTTTTCCATTCAGGTCGATCGATTGCGAAAACGGCTGCGCGGGTGAGAGTGTCAGCGACGTAGCGAATACCTCGCGACCGTCGTACTCGATGGTTGCCAAGGCATCCTCGTACACCGAAGTGCTATACAGTTTCAACACACCTATGTTCCCTTCGATCTCGAAGTTTATCATTGCTTCCTTCGTGGCATTCTTTACTACGCCCAGTTCGCTGTAGGGCATGAAGTACTGTGTGAATGTCCGTTCTTCGAAAGGTTGGATCCAGGAGAAGTCAGGTTGATTGTCGGTGAACACACCCGTCATCAACTCGACATACGGTCCGTCTTCGTCGGTCAGGTTGCGGTCCCAGGCGACGCCAAATTCGCCGTTGCCCCACGTCCATTGTTTTTTACCGGGAGATACGTGATGATTCGCGACATGGAGAAGTCCTCCCTTGGTGTCGTGTTCGTAGCCTCCCATAAAATCGTACCTGGATTTGACTGCCATGTAGGAAGTAGGTACGGGAATATTTTTGTAACGCGAAATATCCACGCCTGCGGAGTAGTCAACCTTATAGTATGTGCCTCTGGCGATCGGGAATTCGGAAACATCGCGTTTGCCGTGATCAAACACCGCGTGAACATCGGGCGGGAACACGGACTGATAGTGGTCATTTGCTTTCACTGCAGGATTGGCCCACCAGAGGAAAGTCTGGGGGAAGGGTGTGCGGTTGTAAAGCTTCACGTTGATCTCCAGGTATGCTTTGTCGGGGTACAGCCGGAATCCTGCCATTCCTTTTGTGCGGAACATTCGTTCCACTTCACTGACCCAGACTGTCTTACTTCCGTCGTCGTGGTCTTCTATCGTGAAATCGGTCGGGTTGAATGTCGTGGGACGATGGTGTTGCGGCCAGTTGAACTCGATACCTCCGGAGATCCATGGGCCAGTCAATCCGACCAAGGCCGGCTTGATCACCTGGTTATAATAGACGAAATGTCTCTCCTTGATCTTGTCATATGCCATTTGAACACGTCCGCCGAGTTCCGGCAGGATCATGATCTTCAGGTATTGGTTCTCAAGAAACAACGCGTTATAGGTTTTGTCTTCCTTGTCGTCGAGTATTTTTTCGATTACCGGATAGGGATACACCACCCCACTACTGCCTTGATACACTCGGTTTTCCAGGAACATTGGATTTTTTTCTGGTTTACCCGTACCATACGTCGGTATCACAACATTTTCTTGCCAAACGAATACAGTGCTGTTGCTTTTCATCTAAAACGATTGTTTTTTGCAAATCTAGGTCGGTCGGAAGGGACGCTGAATGGATAAATCTTCTCTTTTGATGGACAATTTTATTGGAGAACTATGCAAACGATCCGAAAACGTGAGGGCTTTGAGGGGCAGCGGGCGATTGTCCTTCCGAAGAAGATCCTGGAGTTATGCGGTTACACTCCACCGGTGAATTCATTGTACATTACCGATATTGGGTTTTATCCCCGTGCGAGTTATCACTATCGGGAAAGAAGCCGGGGTATTTCTCAGAACATTCTGATCTATTGCACAGAAGGTAAGGGCTGGGTAGAATTACCTTCCGGGCGTTTCCAGGTCAACCCGAACGACTTCATAGTTATCCCTGCTGACACGCCGCACAAATACGGTGCTGATGAGAAGAGTCCATGGACCATCTATTGGATTCATTTCAAAGGCGTTCAATCACCGTCACTTGTGGCGATGCTCTCACGTCAGCTCAAGGAATTTGTCGTGTACTCACCCTTTATCGAGGAGCGTCTGCGCATTTTTGACTCGATATATGAGTCGCTTGAGTCTGGATACAGTCTCGACAATCTTGCATACTCCGGTATCAGTTTCTCCTATTTGCTTGCGTCCTTTTGTTTCACCGCGAAGTTTGCATCGGCTCATGCCCATCAGGGAATCGAAAAGGATCCTGTCGATGTATCCATCGAATTCATGCGAAATCACCTCGACAAGTCCCTGACGCTGGAAGAGATCGCATCGTCAATTAATCTATCTGTCTCACACTTTTCGAGCATCTTCCGAAAAAAGACAGGCTACTCGCCGGTAGTCTATTTCAATCATCTCAAGATCCAGCACGCATGTCAATACCTTCACTTCACTTCACTGAGGATCAATGAAATATCTCTAAAACTTGGAATTGAAGATCCTTATTATTTCTCCCGTATGTTCACCAAGATAATGGGTGTTTCCCCTCTTGAATACCGAAACAAAAAGCACTGATCCCTCCGATCAGCTCCTTCCGCAAACCATAAAAAAGTCCATCATTAAAATCTAATTCTCCATTCAAACGTTTGCGTCAATCATCCACTTTTGTACAAACAGCTCCAGTGGAGAAGAACACTTACATAATTTTGATCAGCCTCATCGCGGCCTTTGGCGGACTCCTTTTTGGATTCGACATCGCGATATTTTCTGGTACGATCCCCTTCATTCAGCCATATTATCAACTGACTGAGGCTCAACTCGGCTGGACAGGCAGTTCGCTGTACGTAGGGTGTATCATCGGTACGATGGTCACCGGTTATGTTTCCGACCGGTTTGGGAGAAAGCTTCCACTTACAATAGCCGCCGCAATTTTCATGGTATCGTCTGTGTTGATGGGCTGGGCCTCCAACTACTCCATGCTTATCTTGTGGCGGATCGTTGCCGGAATAGGTGTGGGCGCAGCTTCAATGTTGTCCCCATTATATATCGCGGAGGTTAGTCCTGCTGCCGTTCGCGGCCGGATGGTGTCTGTCAATCAGCTCACTGTCGTCATCGGAATTCTGCTGGCGTACTTCTCCAGCTACTTCCTTGCAGGCCTCGAAGACAACTGGCGCTGGATGTTTAGCGCGGGTGCGGTTCCTTCGCTGTTGTTTTTTCTTAGTGTGTTCTTTGTACCCGAAAGCCCCCGCTGGTTGCTGAGTAAAGGAAGTGTTGAGAAAGCGCGAAGTGTTCTTGGGAAAATTTCCGGTCATGAAAACGCTGATGAAGCTGTTAGGACGATACAGGGTGGAATGCAACAGCAAGTAGAGGGTAAGTGGTCCGATCTGGTTGCACCCGGCGTGGGTTTTCTCGTGGCACTGGGCATTACAATTGCCGTCTTCCAGCAAATATCCGGAGCGAATGCGATCTTCTTTTATGCGCCGATCATTTTCGAAAAGGCGGGCATGGATGTGAGAGGTCAGCTCTTTCAGCAGATCATTATCGGCTCGGTCAATCTGATCTTTACGATCCTCGCCATGCAATTGGTAGATAAAGTCGGACGGAAGAAGCTAATGTTGGCGGGTGCCTCGTTGATGTCGTTCTGGCTTTTGCTGGTCGGACTCTGCTTTCATTTCAACTATTTCGAAGGCTATGTGTTGACGTTGTTTGTACTTGCCTTCATCGCAACGTATGCTTCGACACTTGCGCCCGTTACCTGGGTGCTGATCTCGGAGATCTTCCCCACGAAAATACGGGGACTGGCGGTTTCCCTGGCAACGGGAATGCTATGGGTCGCTTGCTTCGCGCTTGCATACGGATTCCCGGTACTGATCGATATCCTCGATGCATCGCAGACATTCTTCCTGTTTTCGGGAATATGCCTGCTGTACTTCTTTATCCTGCTCAGGTTCGCGCCGGAGACAAAGGGAAAAACGCTGGAACAATTCGAGGCGGAAATAATGCGACACTGAATATGAACCATAACCCAAACGGAACGTCTATGACAATAAATCTACTTACCAGGAAGAATCCACAAACAGAAGTTCACGGTATGCCCGCGTTTACCTTTTCAGGTACTGTTAAGAGAGCTTGAAATACACAAACAGGATTATAATTAGAGGAACATATGAAAAATAAGTTACTGAAGTTGTTCATCGCGCTGCTGGTCATAGTCCCCGGCACGTTGCTGGCGGATGTTCCGTCAGAAGATGACCAGGCTATAAGGATCACAGGCGTCGTGACGGATGGAGGAGATCCGCTTCCGGGTGTCAACGTTCTTGTTAAGGGGACCACCGTTGGAGCAGTGACCGATGTCGACGGGCGCTATACGCTGGATGCTCCGTCTGACGCATCCGTACTGGTGTTTTCATTTATCGGGTATGTATCGGAAGAAGTAGCCATCGGGGGCAGGACGACGGTTGATGTCGCACTCCGGCAGGATATCATGACGTTGGATGAAGTTGTGGTCGTTGGTGCTGTGATGAAGAAGAGTGACCTGACGGGTGCGGTTGCCGCCCTGGAAGGTGAAAGGCTCGTAGAGGTTCCGACGGCAAGCATCACCCAGGCTATGACCGGAAGGATCTCGGGGGTGCTGATCCAGAATAGCGCCGGCGTTTCGGGAGGTGCCAGTATCAAGATACGCGGCAGTAACTCCCTCCAGTTCGGCAAGGATCCGATCTTCGTCGTCGACGGATTGATCATGGATGGCGGAATCAATCTGATCAACCCAAATGACATCGCAAGTATCGATGTCTTGAAGGATGCTTCGGCTACTGCTATCTATGGTTCACGCGGCGCTAATGGTGTCGTGATCGTTACTACCAAGAAAGGCAGAAAGGGTGAGGGTCGCGTTACATACGACGGATGGACCGGCATACAGGAATTTTCGCGGATCATGCCACGATTGGGTGCTCAGGATATGTTTGATCTCCGCGTAGATGCCTATGCAAACGCCTTTATGGACGCCAACCCGGGTGCTGACCGTCAGGACTATATCAACAATTCACTACTCGATCCGAATTCTTCCCTCGCTTTCTCCGATTATGAATTCGAGACTTACAATACAGGGAAGAGTTACAACTGGCTGGATGAGGTCACTCGTCAGGGTCAACAGCAAAACCACAATGTCAGTTTTTCGAAGGGCACGGACGAGGGATCGTATTTCATAAGCTTTAACTATACCCGCAACAGAGGGTTGATGGAAAACTCGACCTACAATCGTTATACCGGAAGGGTCAACCTTGATCAGAATATTAAACCTTGGTTGAAGGTCGGAACCAATACAACCTACGCCAGGAGTCACGAAACGTATGTGCAGGGGGGCGTGTTCAACATCGCTAACGCCGCCAATCCATTGTTGCCGATCGATGACACGATCAATTACCTCAAATGGGCGGGCCTGGAAGTTATTGATCATTACAACCCGGTGAGAAGCCTGCGGATCGACGGTGATGGGTACCAAACGCGCCTGATGACAAGCAACTATGTTAGTATCAGCCCTGTCAAAAATGTCAGTTTCCGATCGACATTCTCCGCCGATATTATGGATCAGCGCGACTTCTGGTATACGCCGCGCGACATCGGTCAATCCGTGCGGAACTCGACAGACGGCACGGCTACTCAGCGTAACGATCACTGGCTTAACTGGCAGTGGGACAACACGATCACGTATCAGGCGCTTTCCGGTGAGCACAATCTTACCGCGCTCGCGGGCTTTAGTTTGCAGCAGAATAACTGGGACTATAATCAACTGAACGCGACAGGTTTTGCCACCGATGATTTCTCGTACAAGTACGTCAGCGGCGCCTACCTGCGCGACCAGTTCCAGATGGGCTCCAATTTCACTACGTCCTCGCTCATGTCGTACACCGGGCGCCTCAACTACTCCTATAATGAAAAGTATTTTGCTACGGTTACGGCTCGTTACGACGGTTCGTCACGGTTTGACGAGGGCAATAAATGGGGGGTATTCCCTTCGGTAGCGGTCGGCTGGAATATCGCAGAAGAAGAATTTTTTCGCAGCCTGGATCTCAACTTTGTAAATATCGCCAAACTGCGCGCCGGTTATGGAATAGCCGGTAACCAGAACATACCCAACTTCGCTTACAAAACATTGTTCTATCCACAATACACAAGCGGATCTGTGACGTATGTATCCGATGGACGACTGGGCAATCCTGCGCTTGTATGGGAGAAGCAGAAGCAGTTGAACATCGGCCTCGACCTGGTGCTGATGGACAATCGCGTAAATCTTACGCTGGATTACTTCACCATTGATAACGAGGACCTTCTCATGCAGCGTACGCTCTCACTTACGACCGGGTTCAGCAGTGTCATTTCCAATATCGGTGCGCTGGAGAACAAGGGCGTCGAACTGGGCGCTGTGGTCGATGTCGTCAAAGGCGGACCGTTTACGTGGAGTGTCTCGGGCAATATATCTTCCGCCCGAAACAAGATCACTAAATTATACGGGGACGTGCCGGCTATTTATAACAAGGGTGGTTTTACCGGCGTTGAGATACAACGTGAAGGAAACTTTTTCCTCGGCGAGTCCTTGAACTCCATTTATGTCTACAAGCTCGATAAGATTGCACAGGAATCCGACATGGACCGGGTGGCGGCGATGGAACTGGGCGGACGAATCGTACGACCGGGCGACGTCCTTCCGTTGGACAGGGATGGTAACAATATCATCAACGATGATGACCGGTATATCGTCGGGAACAGAGATCCGAAGTTCTACGGTGGATTCGCCACCGATATGACGTATCGCAATTTTTCCCTCAATGCGGTATTCACATACAACTATGGTGCTAAGCGCATCAGCTATCTCTATGAAGGATTTATGAACGGATCTGGTATATCAGCCGCTCATCGCGACATGCTGGATCGCTGGACGCCCGCGAATACCGATGCCAATGTGCCCCGCGCTTACAACGGAGGTGGTCGTTATAACCTGAGCGATGTCGATTGGGGCGTACAGGATGCTTCCTTCCTCAGGCTTTCAGCGCTTACACTGGCTTATACGGTTCCGTTTGATGTTGTCAATAAAGCGAAGATGAACAACCTGCGGATTTACTTCACCGGAAGTAACCTTTTCGTGAACACGAAATACAAGGGATACGACCCGGAAGGAGGAGATGATTACCCGATGTCGCGGATGTATGTGGCAGGGATCAACATCGGTTTTTGAGAGTCGATATTCAACGTAAGACAAAAGAGATAACATTATGAAGATCAATAGTGGATTAGTGAAAGCAATGGCCTTTGTGCTGCTGGTTTCCAGTTCATGTTCGGATTTCCTGACCGAAGAGCCGCAGACCGCCCTTACCCAGGAACAAGTGTATGCCGAACTTGACAACATCGAACCACTCATCATGGGGTTGTACACGAGCTGGCGCAACACTAAAAAAGACAGAGGCGGTTTTATGTTCTCGCTGGGAACCGACGAGTCGCAACAGGGTGCCTATCAGGTAAGGACGGAGGCCAGTCAGGCCGGGCTCGACCGTTATGACGGCTTCCTTGCACCGAGCAATAATGCACTGGCGCAACAATGGGACAGTCGTTGGCCAGTGATCAGCGCAGCGGCGACCGCGATCTATTCGCTGAACGCCAATCAACAAGATCCCGCCAGGAGACTTCTCTTACTTGGAGAGGCGTCTTTTATCCGGGCAGCACTGAACTTTGAGATTGCACAGTACTGGGGCGAGATTCCCGTCATCGATCTCGACAAGCTCAGCGAGTATGGAACAGCGCGGCAGCCGTTGCCAGTTGTGTATGACGCTATCGTCACCGATCTTAAAACTGCGATTGAGTATCTACCGGATACTCAGAGCGATGCACGAAGGGCGACGAAGACAGCAGCGTATGCGATGTTGGGCAAGGTTTATCTCTACGCTCAGGAGGAGTCAGGATTCCGTGATTACGAAAAAGCAAAAGAGCAGTTTGAAGCGGTGATCAGCAGTGGTAAACACAGCCTTGTCGCGAATTATGCAGACCTGTGGGATCCCGCTAAACCTAATCCGTCCGAGTCGATCTACTCGTTCCAGTTCAGCACCGTGTGGCCGGATAATAACCAGATCCAATGGCAGATGGGATCGCGTGCCCTGGCTAACCTCGATCAATACGCTTACTTCGGTGGCTATGATCTGATGGTCCCAACGGAATACGCGTATATGACTGTTGATGAAGGCGGCGTCTGGGAGGATGGAGACCTCAGGAGAAATGAGAGCATCCGGTATGACTTTGATTACCACGGTGCCACACCCGTGGTGGAAGGCTGGATGGGTGGTGATGAACTCGACCCGCATGTTAAGAAATACGAAGATCAGCGCCTGGACGGGACCAACAGCTTCTGGTACTCTGGCAAGAACGTGTTCTTTTTGCGCTACTCTGATATTCTCCTCTGTTACGCCGAAACGCTGAACGAAACCGGGAGCACCGGGTTGGCGGTTATCGAAGTGAACAAGGTAAGAGAGCGTGCCTGGGGTGGAACACTACCACCGGATAAGGCGTGGAACGAAGGTATGACGCAATCCGAGTTCCGGACGAGAATACTGGATGAGAGGATGCGCGAGCTCTGTTTCGAGGGATGGAGAAGAATGGACTTGAATCGCTATGGGCAACTGGTGGATCTGGTCTCGGCGCGCAACCAATGGGCGAGGGAAAGCGGGACGATCCGTCCTTTTCACAAACGCTACCCGATCCCACAGTTTGAGATCCTCCAGAATGAGGATATCGGCCTCGAGAATCAGAACGAGGGATATACCAATCAATAACTAGAATACGTAGAAGCCCTTGCGGGTTGACTACAGATACATATCGAATAACCTAAAATGAAGGACGCCGTGAAAACAAATCTTACCGAATTTAAAGCAGGCGCTGCTTTCAGAAGCACTCCTGTTCTTTACCGCCTTGTGACATTTTTAGTGATCGTCGCACTTGCGGTGGCGTGCAGCAAGGACGAAGAAGAAACTCCTCCCGAACTCACTATCTCGTCTGTTTCGCCAAACTCCGGTGGAGAGGGTACAGAAGTGAACATCAATGGAACGGGTTTCAGTACGATCGCCGCTGAAAACGTGGTAACGCTGAATAGCAAGAATTGTCCGGTACTCGTGGCGACTGGGACGTTGTTGAAGGTCACGATACCAGAAGGCGCCACAAGCGGCAACCTGGTGGTAATCTCAAAGGGAAGAACAGCGCAAAGCCCGGTGTTTACCGTCATACCTCCCGAACCGGAATTGACCGTGACGTCGATAGCCCCCACTTCCGGGCCGAAAGGTACGCAGGTCGTGATCACCGGAACTGGCTTCAGGGCAACGGCATCTCAGAACACTGTAACATTGAATGGCATAGCCTCCACCGTTGTCAACGCGACCGTCACTCAGCTTACGATCGTGATACCTGCAGGGGCTGGCAGCGGCAACATCGAAGTGACTGTGAACGGCAATACCGTGCAGAGCGAATCATTCGAATACCTTCTTTCGACTACTGTAAGTACCCTGGCAGGTAGCACTTCCGGCTTTGCCGACGGACTCGGCTCTGCCGCACAATTCTCCCAGCCGCACACTGTTGCTGTGGATGCCGATGGAAATGTATATGTTGCCGATATGGGCAACCATGCTATACGGAAGATCACGCCTAACGGGGAGACAACACTCCTCGC
>CAYTMU010000025.1:29628-39280 GCA_964438975.1 uncultured Roseivirgaceae bacterium
GTAGCGGATAAAGACAATCACAAGATCAGGAAAGTAACTCCTTCTGGCGAGGTGACGACCTTGGCAGGCAGTACTGCGGGCTTTGCCGATGGAACAGGAGCTGCTGCACAGTTCTCCCAACCTTATACTGTATCAGTTGACAGCGAAGGAAATATTTACACAGCTGACGCCGGCAATCACAGGATACGGAAAATAACGCAGAACGGTGTTGTGACAACGTTGGCCGGCGAGTCGCAGGGTGATACTGACGGCACCGGAGCCGCGGCTCAATTCAACTATCCGTATGGTGTTGCAACCGATGCGGAAGGGAACGTCTATGTAGCCGACACGCACAATCACAAGGTGAAGAAAGTAACTCCTGCGGGTGTGGTCACAACTATCGCAGGAACGACAGGTGGCTCGGCTGATGGTGGCGTGTCAGAGGCGCAGTTCTATTATCTCACTGATCTGACGGTTGGTGGAGATGGTACTATCTATGTGGCTGAGAAAGATAATCACAAGATAAGAAAGATTGTTTTTGATTGATCCCTGCTTCCAAGCGCAGACGATGGATCGGAAGAAGTTGTTATTGGAGAAAGCTTAGCTATGATGTTTACAATGATCACAAGACAGGCGGCGAAACGGTCCCTGAAGTTCCTGAAGGCACTGATTGTGGTGTGCGTCCTGGTATCGGGTGCAAACGCGCAGACAATCGTTATCCAGACCAGTCATACCTCTTTGATTTACAAAGTGGAGAAGGATGGGGAACTACGGCAGTGTTACTATGGTGACAGGATTGAGGAAAGCGCACATGAGAGTGTTCAGATGACGCCGTTTCCCGCTTATCCATCTTACGGAGGAGACTATGTGAACGAGCCCGCGTTGCGTGTGGTCCATGCAGATGGGAATCTCACCACGCAACTCGTCTATCAGAGCCATGAGCAAAATCAAGTCGGTGACGATGTAACGCTTACACGAATTGTGTTGAAGGACAAGTTTTATCCGCTTACGACGACACTCTTTTATAAGGCGTATGCAAAGGAGGATATAGTCGAACAGTGGATGGAGGTCATCCATCATGAAAGGAAGGATGTCACACTTCATAACTTCTTTTCCGCGCAACTAGCCTTCCGAGAATCTTCCTATTGGCTTACCAGCTTCACAGGCAACTGGGCTACTGAAATGAATATGGAAGAGGAGAAACTGGTCGAGGGGATCAAAGTGCTTGAATCGAAGCTGGGCGTGCGGTCTAACCAGTTTGGTCATGCCGCTTTCTTCCTGGGACTGAATGGTCCCGCTGAAGAGGAGAGCGGAACGGTCGTCGGCGGCACCCTCGCATGGCCCGGAAGCTGGAAGCTCTCGTTTGAAACCGATGCGCAGAAGAATCTGAAGGTGCTGGCCGGGATCAATCCATTTGCATCGCAGTATGTCCTTCAGCCTAAGGAGGTGTTCAAGACGCCGGCGCTTCTTTATACGATCAGTTCGTCCGGGAAGGGCGAGATCACACGGCGTTTTCATACGTGGGCCCGGAATCATCAGGGGATATACAAAAGCGAGCGTCCCCGCTTTACCTTGCTGAATAATTGGGAAGCGACCTATTTCGATTTTGATGAGACAATATTAAAGCAGATCATCGGCGATGCGGCTGACATGGGCTTTGACTTGTTCTTGCTCGACGATGGATGGTTCGGCAACAAATATCCGCGCAACAATGACCAGGCCGGTTTGGGTGACTGGGCCGTAAACAAGAAGAAGTTGCCGAACGGTGTTGGTGAGTTGATCCGCGAGGCCGACGAAAAGAAGATCAAGTTCGGCATTTGGATTGAACCTGAGATGGTCAATCCAAAAAGCGAGTTGTATGAAAAGCACCCTGACTGGGTGATAACTGCTCCGAATCGCGATCTCGATCTGAGCAGGAACCAGCTCATATTGGACTTGTCTAATCCGAAAGTGCAAGATTACGTGTTTGGCGTTGTGGACAACCTGATGACGGCGAATCCTGGAATCGCTTATCTGAAGTGGGATTGCAACCGATATATCACGAACGCGGGCTCTGCCTATCTGAGTCGCGACAAGCAATCACACCTGTGGATCAAATACACGCAAGGTTTGTTTTCTGTGCTGAAGAAGGTTCGGGAGAAATTCCCGGATGTGCATATTATGCTTTGCTCCGGTGGAGGTGGAAGAATAGATTACGGCACGATGCCTTTCTTTGATGAATATTGGATCAGCGACAATACGGATGCGCTGGACAGGATATTTATTCAGTGGGGAACGACCCATTTCTTTCCTCCTATAGGTCTGGCCAGTCACGTGTCAGTCGTACCCAATCATATTACACAGCGTATTACGCCACTGAAGTTCCGGTTCGATGTCGCAATGTCTGCAAAACTGGGAATGGATCTCCAGCCGAAGGACATGTCACCGGATGAAAAGGAGTTTTCGCGAAATGCGATCAGGGAGTATAATGCGATCAAGCACATTATACAGGACGGTGACCTCTACCGCCTGTTGTCTCCCTATGAGAGCAACCGCGTGGCTTTGATGTATGCCACGACGGATAAGAAGGAGGCTTTGGTTTTTTCTTATCTTAAGCAGAAGCGAGTTTACGGGGACTTCCAGGTGTTGCAAATGCGGGGACTGGATCCCGCCAAGACTTACTCATTGAAGGAAGTCAACAAGGATCCCAAAAAGTACTCATGGTTCTCAACTCTTGAAGACAAACGGTTTAGCGGGGAATTCCTGATGACGTATGGAGTGCGATTCCCGATGTACAATGAGTACGAAAGCGTCGTCTTCCGGGTGGTGGCGGAGTAGGAGTCCGTCGCTCGATGGGTATAGAAGTGGGCGAGGAGCAATGAAGAAAAGTATGACGACAGAAGGCAAAGGATCTCTGACGCAGAAGCCATGGGGAACTCACCGGGGCGAGGATGTTATGCTCTTCAGATTGACCAACGACACCGGCGCGTATGTTGAATTGACCAACTATGGGGCTACATTGGTGTCGGTAGTTGTCCCCGACAAACATGGCGTGCCAGGGAACGTCGTACTGGGTTATCCGTCATTACAAGGATACCTGGTTGATACTTGTTACATCGGTTCGACCATAGGACGGTTTGCAAATCGCATCGGCGGTGCGCAATTTGAACTGGATGACAGCACATACACACTTGAGCGAAACGATGGAAATAATAGTCTTCATGGCGGGTTGAATGGTTTCAATTCCCGCGTATTCGCATATCAGGTCCATGGCGATAAAATTCTTTTCACGCTATTTAGCGAAGATGGGGAAGGCGGTTACCCTGGCAATCTTGCGTTCGAGATCGAATACCGATGGAATGACCAGAACGAGCTATCAATCCGATACATCGCGTCAACGGATAAGAAAACGGTGGCAAACTTCACCAATCATGCCTACTTCAATCTTTCGCCCACCCGCGATGACATTTTTGATCATATATTGACCATAAAGAGTACGAGGGTGCTCGAGACTTCCAGGCACCATGTCCCTACAGGTGAGATTATTCAAGCCGGGAACAAGGAATTCTCAGGTCACAAGATTCACGAGCGATTGGAGATCGCTGATGGAATAATGACCGGTTTGAATACTTACTATCTGTTTGATCGCGATCACGTGGGGAACCAAGCAGTTTGCCGACTTAGTGACAGCGCTTCGGGACGAGTCATGGAAGTGGCCACAACCTACCCGGGGGTACAGTTTTATACAGGTGACTTTCTAACGAGCGCGGAGTTCAACAACAGGAACTTGTTCCATAAACCATTCGACGGACTTTGCCTGGAGTGTCAATATCCCCCTGACAGCCCCAATCACAGTGATTTTCCTTCATCGGTTCTTGAGCCGGGAAGGTCTTACAATGAGATGATATGCTATAGGTTTGGTGTTGAGGAATGACTTAATGATTGTGCTATGAAACACTTTACGAAATTTAGAGTACTGCTCACTATCCATGCAATTTTTTTCGCAATCGGGTGTTATGCGCAGCAATACGAGGTGACGTCACCGGATGGTATGCTGAGGCTGTCGGTGGATATAGGCACATCTATTGAGTACAGCGTATCCTATGACGGCACCCCTCTTATCAATCCTTCAGAGATTGCACTTTCCTTGAGTCCGGGACTTGTCCTTGGAGAGAATGCTACGGTACTGAATACGGAATCACGCGAGGTCAATGACATGATCACTCCGCTCTATGGAAAGAATGCTACTTTGACCGAACATTTCACCGAGATGAAGATCAATTTCACACAAGATTACTCGCTCATACTCCGGGCGTATGACGAAGGGGTGGCGTGGCGGTTTGCAACAACCCTCGGTGGCGAGGTTGTCGTGGACTACGAACGCGCTGTATTTGACTTTGCCGGAACACCTGGTGTTATTTTTCCCGAAGCCGATGCCGCGATGCAGTCCTGGGAGCGATCCTACTATACGTATAACTCTATCAATCAGATTGCCGCCAACCGGTTCGCGGTCACACCTGTGTTATTCTCTTATCCCGCCTACGGCCTTCGGGTTGTTGTTGCCGAGTCTGATCTGTTTGATTATCCGGGTATGTATTTGCAGCGGACTGCGACGGGTATGCAGGGGAAGTGGGCGCAATATCCTAAGACCGTTTCTGAACCGGATAACATCTACGCATATCACCGTGTGCTGACGCGAGAGAATTACCTTGCGAAGACTTCCGGTACACGTGAGTATCCCTGGCGCGTAGTGATTGTAACTTCCGACGACAAGACCCTGCTCAATAACGAATTGATCTACAAACTTGCCAAGCCCTCCGTTCTTACCGATACCGACTACATCAAGCCTGGTAAATCCGCATGGGAATGGTGGCACGATGCTATCCTTGAAACAACCTCGATACCGTCGGGTCCGAATAATCTCAACTTCAATCTTTATAAATACTATGTCGACTTCGCCGCGCAGTATGGTCTGGAGTACATTACCATGGATGCCGGTTGGAGCACGGACTTTGCTTCACAGATCTGCCAGTACGCAGCGACGAAGAACGTGAAAGTGATCCTCTGGGATTTTATCAACATGCCGATCGAGAGTCCGGGAAGACTGGCACAACTCAAGGCGATCGGCGCCGCCGGGGTCAAGATAGATCTTATCGAACGCGATGACCAGGTTGCCATCAACTGGATGGAGCAGATTGCGCAGAAATGTGCGGATCTTGGATTGATGGTGATCTTTCATGGTAATTCCAAACCCACGGGTCTGCAGCGCACCTATCCCAATATTGTTAATTTCGAAGCAGTGCGGGGGCAGGAATGCAACAAATGGGATGATTCGCCCAATCCTGACTACCACCTGCAGTTCCCGTTTATCCGCATGCTGGCCGGGCCGCTTGACTATACGCCAGGCTCCATGCGTAACGTGCATCGGTCACAGTTTACACCGACTCCGGTAGGGATCCCGATGTCGATGGGAACGCGTGCCCACGAGATTGGAATGTATGTACTCTTCGATCAGCCCCTGGGTTATCTATGTGACTCGCCAACAGAGTATAGGAAGTTTTCAGATGTGATCCGGTTTATTTCGAGAATTCCTACCGTTTGGGATGAGACAATACCCCTCTCGGCGGAGGTTGGAAAGTACGCTGCGATAGCGAAGCGCAAGGACGAAAGCTGGTATGTAGCGGCAATGACAAACGGAGAAGCCCGCGACGTAGAAGTTGATTTTTCGTTCTTGCCGGAGGGGGAGTTCTTTGCGGAGGTAATCCGCGACAATACGACGACCCCTACCAATGCCAAAGCGCTTACTCGCGAATTTGTTGTTGTGACCAATCAGTCTAAGATTGTATATGGGTTGGCGCAGGGTGGTGGTGCAGTGCTGCATATTTCAAGTCTGACCACCGGTGTGGCTGAAGAGAATAAGGAGTCGCTTTCTGTGTTTCAAAATCCGCAGCGCACATTGCTCATGATCGATTCAGACAACCCACTGGAGACCGTCCATATCGTAGATATGATGGGAAGGGTTCAACACACAACATTTCTATCAGGGGAGCGTGGCTCTCGCGCCGAAATTGACATCTCTGCACTAGACCCGGCGTCTGTATATATTGTATATGGGACTGCCGGGAATAAATTTTATTCGGCAAAGTTTATCCGGTAGTACCCTCTTTCGTGGTATCAAAATACTGTGGCAGTGAATCATCACTGCCACAGTATTATTTAGTCAGCTCAAGGATCAGTAGCTATCGTTCTGCACCAGGTATCCTGGCATATCCGAAGCTCCGTCTATAGCAGATTGGGGAATCGGAAATATCCTTTTCCTTTTATCGGTGCTCGTTTTTTCCGTCCAGGTATCTTCGTATTTGCCAAAGCGGATCATATCGGTACGTCTGATCATCTCCCAGTATAATTCGAAACCACGTTCGCGAAACAGGATATCAAGGTCGATTGACCCCAATGCCGGAGGCGCGAAACGGGCAGTGCGTGAAGCCCGGACGGTGTTAACATCGTTCAGTGCGCCAGGGGCGTCGCCGTTGCGCAACCTGGCTTCCGCACGCATGAGATAGACGTCAGCGAGGCGCAGGATCGAGATGTCAGCTTCGCCGTAGTTCCTTCCGGATTGTGATTTCTTGCTGAACTCATATTTCAAAACGCGATAGCCCGCGCTGTAGGCACTGCCTTCAGTGGAGAAGTCCACTTCTTCCGTGAAATCCACTTTCCGGGTTTTATCAGACCGGGTGATATTGCGCAGTTTGCTGATCTTATAGCCCGTGCTACCGTCTCCGCAGCGTGCGAAAGGTTGGCCATGGGCGGTAGTGATCAGTCCATATTGCTGTCCTCTCAGGATACCGCGATTGTACTCGAATTCACTCGCGCTCATGCAGGAATCTCCCGGTATGATCATGTTGTGCTTGAAGAACCGCGGGTCTTTCGTGGCAGGATCTTCCCCTCCATACGCGTTTACCCACGTCTGATAGAAGTCTGATGTGATCGCAGGGCCGTCAGTGCCGTTTGCCTGCGGAAACTCCGGCAGCGGGAACTGATCGCCGGAAAGCGAAAAATACGCCAGTCGATTGTGTCCGTTCAGATCAGCACGCTGGTCAACCGCAAAGATCAACTCCTTGTTTGTGTGATTCTCGTCGTCGAAGATCTCGAAGTATTCTGCGGAAAGCTGGTATTGATTTGACTGAATGATATTGGTTGTGTATTCGATCACTTTGTCCATATCAGCCTTCGCGAAATCGAAATTATCCGCGTAGATATTGCGATACACGGGGGCATTGAGGTGCAGGCGTGCGAGCAATCCCCACACAGCTCCCTTCGTAATGCGACCGGGGCCGACGTCGGTCCTGACACCTTCAAGTGCCGTGAGGAATTCCTTCTCGATATAATCGACGGCTTCGCTGCCGCGGAATATCTTGGATTGCTCGGAGGGATCTTCTTTTACGAAGATCAACCCGAACAAGTCAAGACTTAGCATGGAGTAATATGCTCGCATAGCCCTGGCTTCCGCCAGGTAAACGGCAGCGTTCGGATCGTCGATGGAGGGCAGCCCATTGATTGCTGATACCGCTCGTGTGACGCCTTGGACAACAATAGAATTCCATGCGTCGCGTATCCGGACGTGTGCGCTCGTATACGTATGACGATGCATTTCAAGGTAGATGCCGTTGTCACCCCAGTCAGTTCCTCCGCGATAGGGCAGGATCGCTTCGTCGGTGGAAATCTCTTGTAAAGCGAAGTAGTTGGTATGCAGAAACAAGTTTGGCAGTACCGCGTATACCGGTGCAATGCTACCCGCCGCAGCCAGGTCCGGCGTAACGCCGCCGGTGAGCGACTCATCCAGCACTTCTTCTCCCAGATCGGTACAACTGTTCATTGCCATCAGGAATGCGAACAGGAATAATGATATCTTTTTCATAAGTCGTAACTTTTTAGAATGTCACATTGAGGCCAGCCATAATCGTTCTTGCCTTTGGATAATTCATGTAATCGATTCCGTATGACGTGATTCCCTCACTGCTACGATCCGTATTAACCTCGGGATCATAACCGTCGTATTTAGTGAACACGACCAAGTTCTGACCAGTCAGACTCACCCGGAGAGCTCTGACCCATTGACCTATACCTAATCCTTCGGTATTGAAAGTGTAACCTAGGGAGAGATTGTTGAGCCGCAGGAAGGCACCGTCTTTCAGATAGCGCGTCGATACCGACGCTGAATTGGTATTGCTTTCATTCGGAAACTCCATGGCGGCGGACGTGGTATTCACTGATTTTGCAAGGCGCGCCCGGTAGAAGCTTGTGTTGGCGGTATTGTCATATATCTTATTACCTGAAACACCATTGAAGTTAACAGAGAGATCAAAGCGCTTATACCCGACACTGCCATAGAAGTTATAGAGCATATTGGGAAGCGCGCTTCCGGCTACGACGCGATCCAGGTCGTTGTCTTGTCCGTCAGGGACCGCATCGCGGTATATGCTTTCACCATCTTCATCGATTCCCACGAACTCTTTCATGTAGAATGTGCCGATAGGTTGCCCGTTCATATATCCATTGATCGTTGCCGAGCTCAGACCGGAGCCTTGCGCCACTCCTGTTGTGATTAACGTGTAAGGCGATTTTTCAACCACGTTGTCGATGAATGTGATATTTCCTCCCAACCCGTAGCTGAAGGAACTCGCTCCTTCGTGACGATAGTCAAGGGCAATTTCCAGTCCTTTGTTGGTAATGGTCATGTCCTTGACGTTTGTCCAGTAGGTCTCCGCGGGTTGTATCGGGTCACCAGGAACAACTTCCATCAGGATATCTCCCGAAACTTTATGAAAGTAGTCCGCCGATCCCGTGAGCTTGCCCTGAAGTAGTCCAAAGTCGAGACCGATGTTTGTCTGTGTCGAGACCTCCCATTGGATATTCGGATTAGCAAAGCGAATGTAGGTGGTTCCGGGAGGATAAGCTCCCGTTTCAGTGAGCGGGTAGCTTGTTGCAGAGGATACTGTGGATGTGTAAAATGCCTTTGTGATTTTCGAAGGAATTTCCTGGTTACCTGTCTGGCCCCAGCCAGCACGTAGTTTCAAATCGCTGAAGAGTGATGAGCCTTTCAGGAAATCCTCCTCAGTTAGTCGCCAGCCGAGGGCAAATGACGGGAACGATCCATACTTGTTGTTCTCGCCGAATTTGGAAGAACCGTCGACCCGAAGGGTGGCCGTGACGAGGTATTTTGAATTAAAGCTGTAGTTCGTGCGACCGAAGAAAGATTGAAGTTCATTGCGTGTCGCATAACCACCGGGCCGGTAGTTCACGAGATCGAGCAGGGTGCCATCGCCCGGATCGTATTTCGGTTCGATGCCGGTATCCGGCGAACCCCCGATGGCCCAGTTACGACCTTGAATAAAGAAGTTCTGATACGAATGTCCTGCTAACAACGAAAGGCGGTGAACATCAGTAGAGAAATCATACGTGAGGTAGTTTTCAATCAGCCTGTTGTTATTACTGTTGTAGTACGAGTCGAGTCTTCCGACTTGTAAGGGAGAGGTGCTCGGGATTTGCTGTACGTCGCGCTCAGATCGAACGTGATCGATTCCCAGGTTCATTTTGAACACGAGACCTTTGATGATCTCGAACGAAGGCGAGATGTTTCCGATAATACGGGTTGTACCGATCTCGTCATCGTAGATATTCAGACGTGTAAGCG
>CAYTMU010000025.1:39380-55681 GCA_964438975.1 uncultured Roseivirgaceae bacterium
CCCTTACTGCTCACCACTGACCGCCTTCGCTAACGCTTCAGCGATCGTCGAAAGCTTCGGCGGGCACAGCTACTCTCGTTCCCTCGCTATGGCTGCTGAACTCGGGGGCATACATACTTTGAATTGTCACAATGCCATTTGAAAAGTTTCCTTTGTTGTTCACGCGGAGGTTGTATTCGAATACATAAACGCCTTTGGGCACATAGTCGAAAAAGAAATTTGTCGCAGCATCCCGGGTGCTTTGATAATATCCCAATCGTTCCTGCCAGCGGTAGCCTGAAAGTACATCGACAGGCTCCAGTCCTGCCGCACGCATATCTTTCATATGGAGGAACTCCATGGCGCGGTCGGCAGTCAGTTCGATACGGACGCGAAGCAAGTCGCCTGGTTTTAGCTTGACGGATGCGACGTCAGTCAGGAGTTCCCCTCGGTCCGTGTTGGAAACCACGAATAACTTGCGCGTCAGCGTCAATGGAGTCTCTGCGGATGTGATGTTGTCGAGGTCTTCAAAGTATTGCCAGTACAACCCGCCCCACGCCGTGGTTTCTCCTTTGGATGAGAATGTTACTGTCGCCATCTCCGGCGTAATCGTATCGCCTTCCCACGAAGTCTTGAAGTATCCGGTCCCCGTTTCGGGTTCCTGCGCTCGATCTGTTGTTACGTTGATCGCTCCCACCGTTACGTCTACCTGGTCGCTGAGCGTAAGCCAATCCGATCCGTGTAATAACAACGCGTAGACGGCTTCTGTCGTCGCCCGCGTCGATTTCCACTGCGTCGTCTGTTTGTTCTTGAGAAGCCACAGACGTAGTTCATCTATGTAACGCGCCGAGTCAACAGTGATCTCGGCAAAGGCTTCGATCAACAATGCCTGGGTTTCGATCGCGGCTTCATGCCAATGCATTCCTCCGGTGTTTTCCTTCCAGTACATTCCCAGTTCGTTGCTCTTGACCGCACTCTCTGCTAGCGACTGCATTATCTTTTGCGCGACCGAAACATTCCCGTTCCGATGCTGAACGAGAGCGATCATTCCTTTTGAATACAAGTTGAAGTCTTGCCAGAGGTCTGCTGCCCGTTGTTGATAGTACGTGATCGCTTCAGCCAGCTTCTCCCTCTTCGGGATACTGTCGAAAAAGCTTCTCATGTATAAGTAGTGTGTTACCTGGTCAGAAGGACGTATTCCCGACAGGTGTTCGGCAACGATGCGGCGCTGTTCATCGCTGCCCTTCGCCTTCTCTGCCAGATGATGGGCTTCGTTCAATACGGCCTCGTATTCCTTTATTACTTCGTCGTCCAGGTAGGAGACCGCGCGCGCGATCATCGTCTTTTCGCCTCCGTAGTCGGGAATGCCGAGCATTTTCAGATGGCCGTATGCCGCAGCAATGTGCTGCGTGATGTAACGGTTGGGGTATCGTGCGCCAGCAAACCAGGGGAACCCACCGTTGCTGAACTGCATTTCGCTCAACTTGTTCAGAACCGACATCATTTGCCCTCTTGTCTTGTTTGCATCGAACAGGAGGGAGAGTCGTTTCTTCTGTTCGCTTTCACTTACGGCATCCCGCAGCCATGGGCTTTCTTCGATGAGGATTGACCTTAGTTCTGCGTTTTTCGCAAGACTGCTCGACGGTTCTCCTAACGATGCCCACTTTTCGAATACCTCCCGGATCGCCGGGTTGGATTCGACTATGTACGAAGCCAGCGTGTTGGCGTAGTACTTTGCAAAGAGTTGTTCGGAGCATTCATGTGGAAACTCCATCAGGTAAGGAAGGGACTGTATGGCGTACCAGGCGGGGTTCGAGGTAACTTCAAGTGTGAGCCGGTGATTCTTCGCCGTTGCGGAAGGTGTGCCGAGTTTTGCCAAATGGTAGGTCCTGGATTCGTTGGATCGGGCGAAAAGGGGCAAGGTCTCTGTAACCAGGATGCGGTTTGAAAGAACGGGCAACACGTTCTGCTCCCCGTCGCTGAAGCTCCCTGATTTAGCTATCACCTTGTACTGAAGTGCGCCGACACCATCCGGAATTTTCAATCTCCAGGAGACTTCGATATTCGTCCGTGCACTTGCTGTGAACTTCCTGTTCCGGATCGTGTTGGCAAACAAACCATCGACATTCTTGCCGGTCGCGGCATCTGTGAGTTCCAGCCCTGCACTACCATTGAGTTTATTCCCGGACAGATTCGCGATCTTTGCCACCAGCACCACCTCGTCACCTGTCCTTAGGAAGCGTGGGAAGTTGGGGGTCACCATCAACTCTTTCTGCGTGACTGCCTGCAGGGTCTTTGTGGTGGTAAGCAGGTCTTTTGTGTGGGCGAGGAGTTGCAGCTTCCAGCGTGTGAGTGATTCCGGAGTGGTAAATGTAAATCGAACGTTGCCTTTCTCGTTCGTCGAAAGGTGTGGGAAGAAAAAGGCCGTTTCATTGAAATTCTTCCTGGTGTTTACCTTCGCCAGTTCTTCATCCATTTTGTTCTGACCCGACTTCGTGCTGATGACGATGACACCGTTCGCAGCCTGGGCTCCGTAGAGCGTGGTGGCGGCCGATCCTTTCAATACCTGGATGCCAGCAACGTCTGATTGGGCAATTGTTGATTGGTTGACTACTATTCCGTCGACTACGTATAGCGGTCGTGCATTTGGTGGCAAGTTGCTGATGCCCCTGATCATCAAATCATATGATTCCCCATCACTTTCGATCTGAACGCCGGCGACTCTGCCTGATATTGCCTTGGAAAATAATAGTTCCGATGATTCCTCGAGCTTTACCACAGCTGCCGAGACGAGTGCCTGCTTTTTCGTCTGGATGCCGTAAGCGGTCACCACTATTTCAGAAAGTTCCATAATGTCGGGCTCCATGAAGACATCCATGGTATTTTTCCTGCCAACACGTGTTTCGACGGTTGCAAACCCAATGAAACTGTAAATGAGAATATTATTCTTACTGGCAGCAATGACATAGTTGCCATTCTTATCCGATGTAGTGCCGATAGTAGTTCCTTTGATGATCACGTTTACCCCCGGCAATGCATTTCCTTCATCGTCGACAATTCTGCCGTAGATAAGGCCGGGCTGTGCGTGTTTTGTATTCCTGGGAACGATTTTCGACGGTTCGCCAAGTGCAATGCCGGTTGAGTAGAGTCTGTCAAGGTAGGCACGTTGCACGTACGAGTTCCGGTTGAAGCTGAATCCAAACCAGTCGAACTGATCGTAGTACTGAAGCTGATGAATTGGTGTCCAGTAGTTGACATTCTTTATATCGAAGGATGTGTTACCGAAACTTTGCCGCCCATTGACGTAGGTGCGCGAAAAATAGGGCGCTAGTTCGATTGGTTGAAACGACCACTGATGAGATTTGAACTGGTCGAGTGACGCATCGTACATGGAGGCCAGTACCTCTGCGTCTTTAGGCGCACCGTCGGCTCCTTTTATCGAAAAGCTCCAGGTTTCTTTTGCTCCCGCCTGCAGTTTGTCTTTGAAGGTTGCGGTCTCGATCTCAAGATGTTCATGTGATGAGCTGACGGGTATATTGATCGTTCGATTTACCAACGAGTTGTGGACTACCCCGTTGCATGTGATGGCGAATCCCCGTTCTTTTGTGCTGGTAACGGGAATCAGAATGGTGCGCGTGTTTCCTGAAATTTTTTCGATATAGGTCTTTGTGATAGCATGGTCTTTTTCAACATGAATATAGAACGTTGCATCTGGAGAGCCTGATCCAATCCTCAGTCTCACGACTTCCCCTGCCTGGTATGACGGCTTGTCCGTTTCGAAAACGAGGAGTGCGTTGTCGGCTACTGCTTTGCTTCGGGCATCTGTGATAACGAAGTAGGTATAGTCGTTGACAACGCGGCCAATAGAGTCAGTCGCCGTCAGCGCCATGCGATAGTGTCCCAGTGGCCAGGTCGCGTTGGTGCGGTATTGCACCACTTTCGATTGCCGGGTGTCAAAAGGTAGTTCGATAAGGCGATGTTGTATTGGCCAGGTCTTCGGGTCCTCCGATCCTGAATAGGAATCATGCGGAAACAGTTTGCGGAATTCCGCTTCTGTCATAAGTGGAAGATCGGGTGCTGACCAGGGTCTCGTGCGAACCGGGACGTCAGGAGCCTGGAGTTTGTGGATTTCGATCTTGCCTTTCAATGGGACGAACTCACCATTCAGGTTCTCCGTCCTGATATCGATCTCATTGTCTGGTTTCCGTAAGTCTACTTGCTCCGCTGCCGTGATCGTAGCAACCACGGTGTGGTATCCGACCCTGATAGTTGTGGTCGTGCTTCTCGTCTCTCCGCTGATATCAGTGATATCCGCCGTGATCTCGTATACGAATACCGGCCCGTCGTTCGCTGATACCTGCTCGTCCGGCAGGGCGGGGAAGTCGATCGAAAACTCGCCGTTTCCATCTGTGACTGTTTCACCGTGGGCGATCTCGGCGTCGTCGGAGTTGTAGTCGCCGAACCTCCAGTAGTGCCAGCGTGGGTATTGTACCTTTCGCGTTACACGGTACACGACCTTGGCTGCGGAGATCGCGGAGCCACTATACCCTTCTGCCTTGCCCGCGATGCTGACGGTATCGTGTAATGCAAATGTTTGCTTGACAGGCTTGAAGGTTACCTCGAACGACGGCCTCTTATATTCTTCGACGGATATTGAGTGCTCAGTATAGACGAAATCGTCGAGGTTGTCGTAGAATTTGCTATCAGCCTCGTCGTCTTCATCCGCGGACAATGTGTACTCGCCCGTCAGGCCTGTGGACGGCAACCTGAACTCGCCGCTCACAGATCCGAATGCGTTCGTTCTCAGACGGAGTGAACCGATCTCGCTTCCGTTTACGTCGTCGAGTGTAATGCTGAGATACTGGCCTGGAACGACGGAACTCGTGTTGTCAGTGGTCTTGATCAGGATACCTTTAAAGTATACGGTCTGCCCGGGGCGATAGATACTTCTGTCGGTGAACAGGAACGTACGTGCGCGGGTATACTTCTCCGGGCGGTCTCTGGTATACGATGAATAGACGTAGTAGTTACCGAAGGACGCTTCGTCGTCATGGTAGCGGACTGTTGCCATCAGCGACCCTGAGGCATGCGTTGCCTTAGCCAGTGCAGCTTCTCCATCTTTACCGGTGGTCAGATGGGTATCGAGTTGTATTCGTTCCCGCTCGGGATATTGGGTCTTCAGGTGGATGTCAGCGCCCACCAAAGCTGCGCCGTTGTTGCGGTTGACAACGCGGTAGTGGTGCCTGTCGTCGGACGTGTAGTCCAATAGCGCAATATTCGTTACCTGGATCAACGTGTAGCCAAATATCTGTCGATGATAGGTGTCACTGTTGACCGGGCTGGCATATATTATATACTCTCCCCGCGGTAATCCTGGAATTACAACTTCGGTGGTATGAGACCTGTAGTCGTACAAATTTCTCAGTTGGACATTCCATTGTAGTTCCGGTGATAGCGAACTGATCTCCGACCAGGTAGTGGAATCATTGCGGACGCTGCCTTGTATGCGTTGCCTGATATCGTCCGTCACTGCGTATACCTTGAAATAGAGCGTATCGATGTTCGTGTAGCTTACCGAGACGATCGACGGTTTACGAATAGGTATGTGTTCCTCCACTACTAACGATAATCGCTTTTCCAGAATGCGATCTCTCAGTGCTTTACATTTCCTTGTTCCATCGCTTTCCGGGTAAAGTGATATGGCCTTATCGCAAAGGCTCAGCGCCTGAGCCGACGATCGAACGGTGTCAGTATGGATGCCTGGGTTGTATACATTTCCTTCCTGGTAAAGTGCAGACGCAAGTTCGTATATCGCAAGGGTAGAAGCGGAATGGGACTGGTAGTTGGCTATGATCTGTCGCAATGCCATCTTCCGCAGGGTGTTGGATCGATCCCGGTTTGCATGCTCGGCGAGCAATCCGATGCGTTCTGTTTGCAGGTTCACGTATGCGGCAGTGTCACCACGCGTCCGGTGAAAGGAGAGTAAGTTCTGGTACAGGATCAGCGCCTGGCGCAGCGGTGATAATGCATCGCCTGATTCGATGTTGACCTTTTCAAAATCGAAGAAGTATCTTTCGTCCGATGCCATGAACTCGTTTAACGGTGCCGGCAATTCACTTTCCCCCGTCCTGTAAAAGTCGATTGCGTTGTGTAGTAGGAAATCATACAGTGTAGGGCGATACTTCCTGGAATTGTCAGCCTGGATCAGTAGCTCTTCGATCGTTTCAAGCCGGACCTCCTGCAAGACGTTTGCGCTTTCCAGGGAGCGTTGGAAGTGTTGATGGATTACCTGGAACAACGCGGCCTCGTCCCACGTCCTGAAGTCCCGCTCGTTAACCGGAGCAGTTGTTCTTGAGCGTTCGTAGTACTTCCATCTGTTCTCCTTGAAATATTGCCAGTAGATATTTGCCAGGGCGGACTCGAGGAGATTGGTAAAAGGAGGTTGACTTTCACGGATCTCCCGTTCAAATTTCGCGACGACCGCAAGTTCCGCATCTTCATGGATCGTAAGGGCGAATTTGGATTGATACAAAAGCGATTTGACGACCTCATTCCGGTTATTGCTGCGCTTAGCCAAAGAATAGATCGAGTCTACCACCTTCAAGGCCGACTCCGGCAGACCGTTAAGTTCGTGTCGGTAGACACTGTTCCATAATTTGCTATTGACGTCGGCTTTTTGAGCGTGGGCAGGAGAGCAGGTCAGGAACAGTGCGATTGCCAGGGCAATCTGTACAAGGTGTTTCATCGGTACAGGGTCGGTTCTTTATGTTAAGATGCGGAAAAAAGCTGAATTGCATAAAGCCAGCTCTTAGTCTGCGCCAAAGCTCAAAGCGGTTCCCTTATTATTCAGGCGCTGAAAATCCCTCGCTTTCCTCCTGATCCTTTTCTGATTTGATTTTCAGCCCTCCGCAGCCCTGGCGCTTCACTCCGCCCGTCCCTGAAATTTTCCCTCCATCGCGAGGTCATTTTCAGAATTGGGGTGTCTTGAGGAGGATCAGAAAAAATTCAATCGATTTCGTTGCCAGGGATCTGGCCACGCTGATCAAGGACTGGAAAACCAATGTAAGGACCAAAATCAAATCTATTTATGAAGTATTCAGCAAGTTTTGTCCTGATGGCGATGATGTCGCTGACCGGACAATACACGTGGGCGGCGTCGGATCTCACGATTCGGATCGATAATACAGACGCCCTACGGCCCGCGCTATCTTTCGCACCTGTTCAGCAGTCCGTGCGCGGCAAAATTACCGATGGCGATAGCGGCGAGCCCCTTCCAGGAGTCAATGTCCTTGTTAAGGGGACCACCAGCGGAACGACATCCGATATAAACGGGGAGTATACGTTGGCCGTTGACAATACTGCCGCTACTCTTGTCTACTCCTTCATCGGATATCAGACGCAGGAAGTGGCGATCGGCAATCGCTCGGTGGTGGATGTTTCGCTCAGTCATGACATGACTGCACTCGAGGAGGTCGTTGTGATAGGGTACGGTACAGTGGAGAAGCGCGACATCACAGGTTCCGTCGCATCCGTAAGTGCTGCTGAGATCGCACAGGTACCTGTGATCGGCCTCGATCAAGCCCTTCAGGGACGCGCACCGGGTGTCTTCGTGACGAACAGCAACGCGAATCCGGGCGGAGAAGTGAACATTCGTATTCGTGGTACGAACTCAATCCAGGGCAACAACGAACCGCTCTATGTCATTGATGGATTTATCGGTGGAAACATAAACACGGTGAATCCTACTGACATCGAATCCATTGAAGTATTGAAAGATGCGTCGGCGACTTCGATCTATGGTTCGCGCGGGGCCAACGGTGTCGTGCTTGTTACGACCAAGAGGGGAAAGAAAGGCCAGACTAGTTTCAATTTCGATGCGTTTCAGGGATTCCAGCAGCGCAGCAATACCATTGATATGATGGGAGCAAAAGATTACGCGCGATTTGTCAACGCATTGGACACTGATCGTAGTGTGGCGTTGACTTTTCCCGATATCGACAATCTGCAGTACGATACCGACTGGCAGGACATGATCTTCAGGACGGCGCTGTGGCAGCAATATTCGCTCTCGGCAAGCGGAGGTACCGATAACGTAAATTACTATATCTCCGGCGGCTACGTTGACCAGGAGGGGATCATGGCGGCTACGGACTATAACCGCCTTAACGTTCGAGCTAACGTCGACGTAAAGGCGAGCAAAGGAGTCAGCATCGGTGCGCGCCTCGGTTTTTCCCGTATAAACCGCACGATTCAGCAAGGAGAGGAGATCAGGAACGTCGACTCGGATGTCGGGCCGATGGTTGGAAGATCGCTTTCATTGCAGCCCACCGAACCGGCATACGACGCGGACGGGAAGCTGTTACCCACGATCACCGATTTTTCAGACCTTCTTCGTCCGATTCCGCTGTTTGAGTTGGAGAATGTGCACGCGAGATCACTCGCTAACAGTATCAACGGCAACCTGTATGCTGAGTTTCAGATCCTGAAAGGACTGAAATTCCGGTCGACGTATGGATTTGATATTATGGACAACAAACGTAACCGGTATACGCCGACTACGGTCTTTCACAACAATTTCGGCAACCGTGGGAATGCGAATATCTCCATCGCCAATGATATCGGATGGTTGAACGAAAACTATCTGAGCTTCGACAAGGAATTCGGTAGCCATTCCCTGCAGGTACTCGGCGGTATGACGGTACAGGGCTTCGATCGCGAATCACTGTCAGTAAGCGGGAGCGATTTCTCCGTAGATGATTTTCTGTACCACAATATCGGATCCGCCGGTACAACCGGGGCACCTCAGTCGGACATGAGCGCGTGGAGGCAGGTGTCGTTCTTTGGTCGCGTACAATATAACATAGCCCATAAATACCTGCTTACGTTCAATGGAAGGTATGACGGAAACTCCAAGTTCGGTCGGGATCATAAGTGGGGATTGTTCCCTTCAGGTGCAGTGGCGTGGCGGTTGTCTGAGGAAGACTTTATCAAGCAGACCAATTTGTTCACCGATCTGAAACTCCGCGCCAGCTACGGTATATCGGGAAGCGAAGCGCTTGGACCCTATCAGTCCCTCGCCGCGTTCGATAACGAGAACCCGGGAGTGATCTACGGATTTGCAAACCAGGTTGGATTCGCGCCGACTCGTCTCGAGAATCGCGGTCTGAAATGGGAGACGACTGAGCAGCTCGACGTGGGTGTCGATTTCAGCGTGCTGGGTGGACGACTATCGTTCGTGTTGGATTATTTCAAGAAGACGACGAATGATCTGTTCCTCAACAAACCCGTACCGAGCACAACTGGCCAGCCTACGATGCAGGCGAACATCGGAAGTCTCCGCAACAGCGGATTTGAATTTGGGCTGGATGCCGTCGCGGCGCACGGTGGCGACTTTACCTGGAATGTGGGTGTGAATGGTACATTTCAGAACTCCGAGATATTGAATCTCGGCGATGTCGACCAGATCATTTTCAACCTCGGAACCGCGCACTCCATGTCGGTCATGCGGGTGGGCGAGCGCCTCGGAACATTCTTTGGCTACAACACCAACGGCCTGTGGAACACCGACGACCCGGACCTGGGGAGCTATACGCAGTTTGGTACAGCGGTAAAGCCCGGTGACGTGAAGATGATCGACAGGAACGGTGATGGAGATGTGAATGCCGACGACCGGGAGATCATTGGATATTCTCAGCCGAAGTTCTTTGGGGGTTTAAACAACCGTCTTAGTTACAAGAACTTCGATCTTTCTGTATTTCTGCAGTATGTATCGGGAAACAGGATCTTTAATCGCACAGCGGCTACGGGATATTACAACCCGCAGACCTACGGAAATCATCACGTAGACTTCAACAACGCCTGGACACCGGATAATCAGGACACAAATATTCCGCGGGTGGGAGCCTATCTCCCCACCGATATGTACGATATCTATCTCGAAGACGGTGCGTTCGTTCGCTTGAGGGAAGTAACCCTGGGGTACAATCTCCCGTCGAGTGTGCTGGAAAAATTCGGCGTCAGCCGTCTGCGTCTGTATGCGAGTGGCACGAACCTCCTGACGTTTACCAAGTATTCGGGTTATGATCCGGAGGTTAACTATGTAGCGGGTAGCGTTACCGTGCTGAATATGGATTCGGGAAGCTATCCACGCGCCAGAACGTTCATCCTGGGCCTCAACCTTTCGTTTTAAATCCACATGAATTTTATGACTATGAAAAAATATAGCTTCCTTTCATTGATCATGGCCTTTGCGATGGTGTTTCAGGGCTGTGAAGACTTTCTCGAGGAGAAACCGAAAGGCTTTGCCGCGGTCTCCAACCTCACCAGTTCGGAGGCGGGTTTGATGCAGTTGCTGAACAGCGTGCAGAATGGCCCTCAGAATTTCTGGCGGGAACGTCAGATCATTCCGTATGGATGGATGGGTGACGATATGTTCAAGGGAACAAGCACCGCCACCGATCGCAATGTGTTTGACGATTATCTCTGGACTACCACCGAAGGGTTCGTCGACATGAAATGGTCGGGGCCTTACAAGAGTATCACACGGGCAAACATCCTGCTCGACGGGATCGCTGATTTTGAAGAAGGCGCGTTCAAGGACAGGGTCGTCGCCGAAGCGAAATTCCTCCGCGGATTGTTCTACTTTTTCCTTGTAAGGACGTATGGAGGTGTGCCACTGCTGACTTCGTCGGATGCAGAGTTCTTTCCTACTCGGGCGACGATCCCCGAGGTGTTTGCGCAGATCATTGAAGACCTCGAAGCTGCCGAAGCGAAACTCCCTGGAAGAGGAGAACTTTCCCCCAGTGAGATCGGGAGAGCTACACGCGGCGCAGCCAAGGCATTGCTGGGCAAAGTATACCTGGAAATGGCAACCACACCGGGAACAGCTTCTGCCAGTTATTTTAGTCTTGCCGCCGCTAAATTCAAGGATGTTATTGACACGGAAGGTTATGGGCTGATCGCGGACTACAAGGCAGCGTTCGAGCCTAAAAATGCCGGGGGCGTCGAAGATGTATTTTCGATCCTTTTCAGGGCCAACATCGCAAGGTTAAATGGATTCATTCACGGGCAGATGAGCCCCAACCCTGATATCTACGGGCAGAGAGGCAACAACCAAAGTGCGATCATGCCCTACCTGTACGATATGTTCGAGGAAGACGATGAACGGAGAGCGACGATGGTGCGGGGTGAATACACAGTAACAAGGTACAATACGTCTGGCGCTGTTACAGGTACGTCTACAGCCACTACGCCGAATAACTATCCCTTTACATTCAAGTTCGTGGATCCCCTTACGGGCAGGTTCTCACATAACCAGGCCGATGCGGTGTGGCCTATCATCCGCTACGCTGATGTTTTGCTTATGTATTCAGAGGCGGTGAACGAGTCGGGAGGTCCCGCCAGCGAAGTCTATTACGGAATCGACCTCGTGCGCGCAAGATCCAACGCGAGCGAAATTGAAAGAGGACTGGGTCAGGAGGCGCTTCGTCAGAAGATACGGGACGAAAGATTGCTGGAACTGTTTGCGGAAGCACAGCGGTGGTTTGACCTGAAACGTTGGGGTATCCTCGTCGAACGGATCAAGGAGGTAAAACCGTGGGCTGCGGCTAATGTGCAGTCGCGCCATCAGTACCTCCCCATTCCGCAGGGTGAGATGGATACCAATCCTAACCTGGAACAAAATACCGGGTATGTAACAGAATAGAAGATCTGACGATCGCCGGGGTAACCAGCTGAAGTACGGCATGGTTACCCCGTTTTTTTTTGACTACTCTCAGTACAGGCCGTGCTAGGCCATCTGTGATTTCCGAACCGCAATAGTGGAGGTTCCTTCCGAGCGGAAAACATGTCGTTTGTTATTCGGATGAAAGATCATTCTTAGCGAGGGATCCGACGTCAGGTACGCGATTGTCCAGTTGTAAAGTGTTTTGATCTTGTTGTTGTAGTTCACAAGCGAAACAACGTGAATGAAGAGCCACGCGAGAAGTCCCAATAGTCCGCTAAGGTGGATCCGGTGTTTGAACAAGTCGGCGACGGCGTAACTCTTTCCGATGATCGCCATATCTCCCCGATCAAAGTACTTGAACGGCTTTTGAGCTTTTCTTCTGGTCGCCGCATTGAGGTTTCTGGCGAGCGTTCTGCCCTGTTGTATGGCAGGTTGTGCTAGCTGCGGGTGTCCGTTAGGATAGGTCGGATCGGTGAATTGTACCCCGATGTCGCCGATTGCGTAGATGTCGTCAAATCCTTTAACTCTGTTGAACTCATCGGTGATCAACCGGCCACCCTTTCCGACGGATTCAGCGGGGATACCATCGAACGTCCGGGCGACGACACCGGCCGACCAGATCAGGGTTGACGCTTCAATTGGCTCCCTTTCGGAGAGATAGACGGTTTCGTCTTCGAAGCGGGTCACAAGTTCGTTGAGATGCACCTTCACACCAAGCTCCGAGAGCACCTCATATGCTGCGCGATGAGACTTGTCACTCATGGGTGCCAGAAGATAGGGTGCGCCATCTACTACGTGAATGACCAGTCGTTCGTCTTTTAGTTCGGGATAGTCCGCACCGACAATTCGCTGATTCATTTCTGCGAGCATACCGGCCACCTCGACTCCTGTCGGGCCGCCCCCTGCGATCACGATCGTCAGCAATCTCTTCCGTGCCTCAGGATCGGTTTCGACTGACGCCCGTTCCAATACGCGAATGAGAGCGTTGCGCATAGAAAGAGCGTCTGAAATTTCCTTGAGTTCGAAGGCGCGTTCCTGTACTCCCGTATTCCCGAAGAAATTTGTTTGGGTGCCTGCAGCGATTACGAGGTGATCGTACTCCAATTCATCACCATCAGCCAATCTTATACTGTGATTAGCAGTTTCGATAGAAGAAAGTTCTCCCTGGCGGAAATTGAAACCCTTTGCATTAACAAGTTTTCTTAGCGGATAGCTAATGCTCGAAGGCTCGAGAAAGCCCGTTGCGACCTGATATAGCAACGGTGTGAAGTAATTGAAGTTGTTCTTGTCGATCAGCGTTACGTCAAATTCCCTGGGGGAAATGTGGCGCATGAAGTTTATTCCGGCGAATCCTCCGCCGATGACGAGTACTTTGGGTTTTCGGTAAGCGTTCGTTGTATTGGTCATGTCTTTTGGCAAATATTCCGGTCGTTGCACACCCGGATTATCTCTACATCTTCAACAATCAATACGTAAGAATCGCTCCTTCGATCGCTTATTTTTTCACTATATTCTCCTGTGTAAATAGCACGCGTAGCGCATACGTTTGAACTCGTGATTCGGCGATGCCTACACTGCCGATGTCAAGGTTAGTCCCATCTTACCCGGATGTATTTTTCATTCTTGCGGAAATGCGCAGGGATTGAGCGGAGGATCGCCTCGCGTAGCCGGGCCAGCAATGTTTCTTTGACAAAACCAGCGTGGACAGCCAGACTCACTTCGCGAACAGGCTCAGGTCCTGTAAATCGCTTTACCTGTTTTCGTCGCGTGTCGACGGCGAGCTCCGGAATAAGGGTGTAACCATAGTTGTTGTCGACCATTCCCTTCAGGGTTTCGAATGACCCGCTTTGATAGTTCAGCTGGTGGTGCGGACGCTGCCCTTTGGCCGGGCATAGGTTCATCACCTGGCCCCGGAAGCAATGTCCCTCTTCGAGGAGGAGCAGGTTCTCGGTGCTGAGCGTTTTGAGGTTTACCTTTTCCTGCTTGTAGTACTTCAGCTCCGGCGACGTGTAGAGCAGGATAGGTTCGTAAAATACCGGTATTTCCCGTATCTCCTTGTCGTCCAAGGGGGTGACGAGAATACCAACGTCCAGCCTGCCTGTTTTAAGATGGTGGATAATCTGCTCCGTTTGCATTTCCATAACGGTGAATGAGGTGCCGGCATGCTTTGCGAGGAATTCGTTCAGAAAGCGGGGCAGGAGGTAGGGGGCGAGCGTCGGAATAACACCCAGCCGGAATTCGCCGTCGATGGAATCCTTCTCGTGACTGACGAATGCTCTGAGATTCCTGATCTCCTGCAGAATATGCCGGGCCCGACTAATAATGATCTCGCCAGCGGCGGAAGGTTTCAAGGGTTGACTCTTATCGAAGATCCGGGTACCTAATTCGTCTTCGAGTTTCCGCACCATCATGCTCAGGGTCGGTTGCGTCACATGGCAATGCTCCGCTGCCCGCGAGTGATTGCGGTGAATGTCCAGCGCAACAATGTATTCAAGTTGTTGAAGGTTCATACGATTGCATTTAGTCTGAATTTCGATTATAGACAAATGTAATAACGATATAGTTAATATTGATGTGACTTATATGCTTAATTTTATACCTTTGTCGCCGTAAACTAAAATCATCAATAAGTACTATGACAAAAGGTATTTTATCAATCGGGCAGGAGTTCCCTGCGTTCAAGAAGACGGCTGTTGTTTCACTGGAGAAAGGGAAGGAGTTTTTTGATATCTCCTCGGATGACCTTATCAATGATGAAGGAAGGTGGACTGTGATGTTCTGGTGGCCGAAGGACTTCACTTTTGTTTGCCCTACAGAAATTGCAGAATTCAATAAAAACTTCGGTGAGTTCCGCGACCGCGAAACAAACCTCATCGGAGCTTCAACCGACTCGGAATTTGTTCACCTGGCATGGCGTAAGAACCACGAAGATCTCAAGGATCTGAAGTTCCCCATGCTCGCTGATACATCTAAATCGCTTGCGGAAGACCTTGGCATCCTCGAAGTGAATGAGAAGGTAGCCTATCGCGCAACCTTTATTATCGATCCCCAGGGTATTGTGCGTTGGGTTAGCGCGTACGACCTCAACGTTGGACGCAGTGTGAAGGAAGTATTGCGTGTACTTGATGCACTGCAAACGGATGAATTGTGTCCCTGTAACTGGGAGAAGGGTAAGGAAACTCTCAGCGTTTAATTATGGAAGAGATATTGACGTATTCAGAGACGACTCAGGAGTTTCTGGAATTCATTAAAGTAGACAAGCACTATCGTACCGAGGCGCTGGATATGCTGGAGGAGGGCAAATCGCGTTATGTGACCGACCTCAAGCTGAACTTCAAGAATTCGTTTGAAAGCGAGCATTTATCAAGGAAGGAGATCGCTTTGTTGGGGGTTTCCCTCGCGATCAATGCCGGTAGTCGCGTTCTGAGACAGTTTTTCCGCGAGAACGCAGTGGCGGAAGGTGCTAGCGAGGCTGAGATCGCAGAGGCGGTTGCCTGTGCGTCCCTGTTGAGTGCGAACAACGTGTTCTATCGCTTTCGACATTTCATCAACAAGGATAAGTACAACGAGATCCCTGCGCGAATCAAGATGAACATCATGGCTCGGCCGGTTACCGGAAAGGAGTTCTTCGAACTCATGAGTCTTGCCGTGAGTGCGGTCAATGGTTGTGAGATGTGTGTCAAATCACACGAGAACTCCCTGATCGAACTTGGATCGAAGGAGGAACGGATATTCGAAGCCGTGCGGCTAAGCGCTGTGATTACCAGCGTAGCCAAGATCGTGTAACGATCTGGGAGGTGATTATCAGGCCAAAAGTATGGATACGGGCATACCCGCTCCATACCTTTGGCCTATTTATTGTGTCTAAGTGATCAAACGATCTTTATATGAAAAATTTGATTGCTGTCGCGCTGTTGTTGATCCCGTTCGGGTTAGCCGCGCAGGATACTTTTAAGGAGCCTTTTATCGAAGTGACCGGCACTGCTTACCGGGAAATTGAGCCGAACGAGATATACGTTCAGATACGACTGAAGGAGTTCGAAGAGAGCCGTCAGAAGATCACGCTTGAGAAACTGGAGAAGGAGTTCTACGATGCGATGAAGAAGGCTGGTATTGACCGTAAACGTATCGAGTTGGCAGATGTCGGCTCCGGCCTGGAGAAGTTCAGGCGTAAGGATAAGGAAGCATTCCGTGAAAAGACTTTTCAGATCAAACTCGTAAATGCCACAGAACTCGAACGCTTTATTGAGGCTCTTTCGTCTGTGAAAGTGGATGCTGTCGACATCACCAGGCTCCACCACTCCGACTACGAGAAGATCAAACTTGAGCTTAAGATCGAAGCGCTGAAAACCGCACGCGGAAAAGCCGAGGCGCTGCTCCAGTCGATCGGTTCGTCTGTAGGGAAACCGCTCATGGTACGCGACTTCGATTTTGGACAACCTTACATGGAGACCGCCAACGTTGTGTTGCGCAAAGCTTCGATGACAGCAGCGGACATGCAGGAGCAAGAAGCTACCGCTTTCCGGAAGATAAAGATGCAAGCGCAGATTACGGCGCAGTTCGGCATCGAGTAGTCCACGGTCGATGGTCCACAGTC
>CAYTMU010000026.1:0-2566 GCA_964438975.1 uncultured Roseivirgaceae bacterium
TTTTGAAAAGCTTTCGATAATGGCGTTCTTTCAACTTCAGTAACACACTCCACATGTCTATAAACAACCGAATTGGCCGAAGAAAATTTTTGCGGAATGCGGCGCTCGCTTCCTCCATTTTGATCGTACCGCGACACGTGCTGGGTGGCCGGGGATACGTGCCGCCAAGTGACAAGATCGCGATGGGTATCATCGGGTGTGGCCGCCAATCAAGTGGGCTTCGGCGACGGTTTTCGGCGATAGCCGATGTCCAGATCATCGCTGCGGCGGACCCCTATGCATTGAAGCTGGAACGACTTGCACAATTAAATAATGAGGTTTATGCGTCCCTCTCGGGACAAGAGCGTTATGCGGCTACAGCTACGTTCGCCGATTACCGGGAGCTGTTGGCTTTGAAAGATGTCGATGCTGTGATTATTGCATCGCCAGACCATTGGCACGCATCAATGGCGGTACATGCCGCAGAGGCGGGAAAGGATATCTATTGTGAAAAACCGCTGTCTCTTACAGTGAAGGAAGGGCGCGCGATGGTCAAGGCAACCCGAAAACACAACCGCGTGTTCCAGACTGGAAACATGCAGCGATCCTTCCCCGAGTTCACGCAGGCTGTGCAACTCGTTCGCAGTGGTGCCATTGGCGAAATTCACAAGATCATTGTGAGCGTAGGCGGGCCGCCAAAGGATTGGGACCTTCAGCCAGAGCCACTGCCACAAGGTCTGAATTGGGAATTGTGGATGGGCCCTAACTTCATCGATCGCCCGTACAACAACGTTCTTGCACCGGACATCGATGCTACTTTCTGGCCGAAGTGGCGCGATTATAAGGAGTTTGGTGGTGGGGGTATGACGGATTGGGGAGCGCATATGTTCGACATTGGTCAATGGGGATTGGACATGGACCACAGCGGACCGGTCAAGGTGATTGTACCCGGCCCGGGTAATTCGTCGGGATTGGTGTTCGAGTATGTCAATGGCGTGCAAATGATCCATCAAACGAACAAGGGAAATTACTGTCATTTCCTTGGCAGCGAGGGGGAGGTTTTCGTTCAGCGCGGTACCCTTCGCACGACACCGGAAACGCTCAAGGAGAAAGTGTTCGATCGGTCTGCCTACAAGATCTACGTCAGCGATAACCATTTCGAGGACTTCGTGCAGGCGATCAGGACTCGAAAGAAGCCGATTTGCGACGTCGAAGTCGGTCACCGTACTGCTACCGTCTGCAATATCGGGAATATTGCATATCAGCTGGGAAGAACGCTTGAATGGGACCCTGAGAAAGAGAAGTTCAGGAAGGATCGCGAAGCGAATAAGCTGTTAGGGAGGAAGATGAAGAGGGAATGGAGGGTGTGAGCGTCTCACGGTTCCAGCCACGCGTCTCGCAATTTGAGCTGCTCAGGTGTGGCCTGGGGGTCAGGGGCGAGCAGATGGCGTTGTGTAGCACTCACGGTTTGTGCGGGTGCTGCGAGTGTTGTTTCCTTGCGTTCGCCGTTGGAATTGTTTCTTAGCACCGTGTATGTCAGGTCTTCACCTTCCTGCAGACTCATCAGCATTTGATGAACAAAGACACCGACGTCGGGTCCGTCAAGCCTGGGAATATTTTCGCCGTTGATCTGCACAAGAATGTCACCCTCCTGAAATCCAAGCGCTTGTCCCATTTCATTGAGGTATGCTGTGGTTGCAATCTGTAGCATTGGTACCTCGTCCACGTAGGTGAGGCCGAGGTCTCGGTTATCGATCCCCAGACTCAGATCTTCGAACGAGTGTTCCCGGGCATAGATGATGCCGACATCTGCGAATATCTGTTCATATGGCAATGGGTCCACGTATCCTCTCGAGTTGGCATCGGAGGGTAGTTGGTCGCTACCTTGGACGTATTGTTTAAAAAACTGGCCAATTGCGGGGTCGGTCATTGCGGTAATTTCGTCGAACAGTCTGTCGTCATCGAACGGCTTGTCCTTTCCGAACCTTTTTGAAAGGTCGAGCATCAAATCGCGCAAGCCGCGCTCCCCGCCAGAGACTTTTCTGAGTTCTATATCAAGACAAAGTCCGATTAGCGCACCTTTCTGGTATACGTTATAGTATTGATCGTGGTAGCGGTCGAGTGTGAACTTGCTGATTTCAGTGAATGGCACATCATCCAGGAACTCATCCGCCATTATCATTTTCTCGCGAAGTGTCTGGATGAAGTCTTCGAATGAAATAAGATCGTGCTGCACTTGCACGAGAGAAGCAAAATATTCAGTGACCCCCTCATACATCCACAGGTGTCGCGACATCTGCGGATCGTTGTAGTCAAAACTACTGATCTCTTTTGAGTGAACGGTCAGTGGTGTAAGGATGTGGAAGAACTCGTGCGCGACGAAATCGCGCAGTTTCTGATCGATCTGATCGATCGACGTCTCGGGTAAATAGTAAAACGAAGACGATGAATGCTCCAGTGCACCGAAACTATCGGACGGTTTGTCCGTAAAGTAGAAGATGAACGCATACTTATCAACTGGTAATGCCCCGTCGAGAAACACGCTTTGAGCCATCAATACCTCGCGGATGCTGCCGGCGATTTGTTT
>CAYTMU010000026.1:2666-55403 GCA_964438975.1 uncultured Roseivirgaceae bacterium
GGACCTTCCATCTCTGTGTCCCAGGTATCGTCCAGCCAATACGTGATCTTTCTCACTTTTCCGGCCTTCCGGATAATCCATGCATTATCATCCTTTCTTTCGACAGTGAGATTCCGACCCTTCTTGTCCAACGCCTTCAGATCGGTGATATACCTTCCATAGTCCTCTACTGCGTAAGTGCCGGGTACGATTTTAGGGAAGTAGAAGGTGCTGGTTTTACCCTTCAGAGGAGGAGGAGCAAGTTCGATGAACACCCTGTCATTAACAACATTCGTGAGGTCAAGGGTATAGTGATAGTGTTTTTCGTGGCCTGCCTGACCCGGCGATCCGTGTGCAATTGTTAGTAAGAGGGCTGCTGTAATGAACGATCGCATTTCTTTATTTTTGGAACCAAGTTACTTTTTAATTTGTAGCGATATAACGGATTTCAACGACCTTGTCATAAAATTCAAAACTGCGTGAAGAAAACAGTCATTATTGGCGCCACCACAAATCAGGGTCGCTATGCCTACCTCGCCGCTCAGATGTTGCGGGAGTACGATCATGAAATTGTGCCAGTCGGTGTGCGGGACGGTGTTGTGTTTGGAAAAGAGATCCTTGATATTTTTGAGAAACCAGCGATTGAGGATGTTGATACGGTGACCTTGTATATCGGTCCGCAACGTCAGGCGGAGCATATCGATTACATACTCGGACTTAAGCCCAAGCGGATAATATTCAACCCCGGTACTGAGAATACAGAATTCATACAGCGGGCGGAGGCAGAAGGGATAGAAACAATCCAGGGCTGCACGCTGGTTTTACTGAGGAGTAACCAGTATTAATTAAGGGCGTACGAATACAATTGACCGTTCGTGTCGAGCAAATCACTTCTTAAGAACTCCAACGAGGATAATCTTCCATTGTTTGTCATTCGGATCTTTCTCCAGTAGGCGTATCTCGGTTTGTTCCTGTCCACGGATGCCATCCGTGATAATGGTTTGTTTAAACCGGGCATACGCCCCGTCTTTGTAGATACGAAGGTCTTCCCACGTCCTTTCAACTTCGGTTGCTGTCGGTTTCGACGTGACGAAATAATCGGAGAATCCGACGACGATCGCTTTCCAACCCTCGAAGTAGTTAATGCCTTCGTTGTCGGCATACGACCAGTATGCGTAGGGTACGTGAGACCAGCTGTCTATCCAGGTTTTATAATCTATACTGAAATACGCGGCCGTTTCCCTGGCGATGACGGCTTTGATCGCTTCCTCGTCGGGTATTTTCTGAGCGGACGACGGCAGCGACAGACACAAGACAGCGGCCATTGAGATGAGAGAATTTTTCATGGCGCCTGGCGTTTGGTGGTACTAGTAAGTTACCGAAAATACTCCGGTTACTCATCACTGTTCAGGCGGAAAAAAATGAACTTAATGGCAGGAAACGCGTTAGCATTACAGGCGGTTCGTCGTCGAGCTCCACGTTTTCTGCTCAGAGAATTTCTTCTGTTTCGAAGGCAGTGTATTGATACAAAATCGACGGCTTCGGGCCCGTTTTCCTGCGGGAAAATATGTTGACTTTTTTCGCTGCTAATATGCTGTTTCAGAGGCAAAAAAGGTTATTTTTGGCGGTTCTAATCAAGAAAAATGAGCGAAGTTCAAGACAAAGTCCCGGCTGGGTACTCAGCCAATAACATCCAGGTTTTAGAGGGTTTGGAGGCTGTCCGGAAAAGGCCCGCTATGTACATTGGAGATGTTGGGGTCAAGGGCTTGCATCACCTGATCTGGGAGGTTGTAGATAACTCGATCGACGAAGCTCTCGGTGGGTATTGCGATCTGATCCAGGTAACGGTCAATGACGATAATTCGATAACAGTCGAAGATAACGGCAGGGGTATTCCCACCGACATGCACGAAAAGGAGAAGCGCTCCGCGCTGGAGGTGGTCATGACCGTGCTGCACGCCGGAGGGAAATTCGACAAGAATACCTATAAAGTATCCGGCGGGTTGCATGGTGTCGGGGTATCGTGTGTAAATGCCTTGTCGGAGATGCTGCATGTCACCGTCTACCGGGAGGGACAGGTATTCGAACAGGAGTACCAGCGGGGAGCGCCGCAATACCCTGTACGGGTGATCGGCGACTCTGAGCGCCGGGGAACGACCGTTCACTTTCGACCAGACAAGCAGATATTCCTGGCGACAGAGTTCAACTACGAGACAATTGCCGCACGGCTTCGTGAGTTGTCGTTTCTCAACCCAGGTATTGAGATCAGACTGACAGATGTGCGCGAAAAAGACGAGAAAGGCGAGCCGCGAAGCGATATATTCCTGTCTCAAGGTGGTTTACGCGAGTTTGTCGGCTACATCGATTCCACCCGGGAGAAACTGATCCCCGAGCCGATCTATATCGAGAATGACAAGGGAACGGTGCCGGTGCAGGTGGCCATGAGTTACAACACGTCGTATGCAGAGAACCTGGTTTCATACGTCAACAATATCAACACCCACGAAGGTGGTACACACGTTGCCGGATTCCGTCGTGCGCTCACCAGAACGTTGAAAACCTATGCGGATAAAACGGGACTGCTGGATAAACTTAAGCTGGATATCAGCGGGGATGATTTTCGCGAGGGGCTGACCGCGGTTATTTCGATCAAAGTCGCCGAACCGCAGTTCGAAGGGCAGACGAAGACCAAGTTGGGTAACTCTGACGTGATGGGTGTCGTTGATCAATCGGTCGGTGAAGTTCTCACCAATTACCTGGAAGAACACCCGCGGGAAGCCAAGTTGATTGTCAACAAAGTGATCCTGGCTGCGCAAGCGCGTCATGCGGCACGCAAAGCTCGCGAAATGGTGCAGCGCAAGAACGTACTGACGGGAACAGGGCTCCCGGGGAAACTCGCTGACTGTTCGAGTACTGACGCAAGTATCTGTGAGATATACCTCGTTGAGGGAGATTCAGCGGGAGGTTCGGCCAAGCAGGGGCGTGATAGAAATTTTCAAGCGATACTTCCTCTGCGCGGTAAGATCCTCAACGTCGAAAAGGCTCAGGAGCACAAGATCTATGATAACGAGGAGATCAAGAATATTATCACCGCGCTTGGGGTCAGCTTTGGAACAGTGGACGACGACAAGGCTCTCAACCTGACCAAACTGCGCTATCACAAGGTGATTATCATGACCGATGCGGACGTAGACGGGAGCCATATTCGAACCCTCATCCTGACGTTCTTTTTCCGCTACATGCGCGAATTGATCGAAAGAGGCTTCGTCTACATTGCGCTGCCACCGCTTTACCTGGTGAAGAAAGGAAAAGAAGAACGCTACTGCTGGACCGAGGAAGAGCGCTCAGCTCTTGTAAAAGAACTCGGCGGCGGCAAAGACGAATCAGTCCATGTTCAACGTTACAAAGGTCTCGGTGAAATGAACCCCGAACAACTTTGGTCTACTACTATGGATCCGGCGAGGCGCTCTTTGAAACTCGTCAGCATCGAGTCCGCAGCCGAAGCTGATCACTTGTTTTCCATGCTGATGGGCGATGAAGTGGCTCCCCGGCGGGAATTCATCGAGAAGAATGCCAAGTATGCCAGGATAGATATCTGAAGCTGACCAGCCAGATACCGCGGCGTTGTATCGGCGCGGTATTATTACTGCCCGTTAATCTTTTGTTAGAACCATTCTGATTGTTTTTGCTATGAGTGAGGCGGTATTGTCCCTTGATAAGATCACACAACAAATTGAAGAGAGTAATTATATAAGCCGTGACTTGAGCTGGTTACAGTTCAATTACCGGGTGTTGGATCAGACCAAGCACGTCGACCGAAGTATATTCGACAGGCTTCGTTTCCTGTCGATCACGGCATCTAATCTCGACGAGTTCTGCACCATCCGACTGGGCAGCCTGTATAACTATATCGACTATGGCAAGGAGCGTTTTGACTACAACGGTCTCCGCGAGGAGCCGTTTCGCATTCATTTGCTCGCTGAAACACGCAGGTTTTACAACGACCAGAATGAGTACTTTGTACAGAAGCTGAAGCCGCTTTTTGAGACGAATGGATTCGCTATCCTGGGTTACGCCGATTTGTCTGTGGAAAATACTCAGAAGGTCAATGAGTATTTTAGCAGCATCATCTTCCCGATGCTGACACCTATGGTTTTCGACAACTATCACACCTTCCCGGTGCTGATGAACAACCGATTGCTCTTCGGTGTCGTGACCAAGAATCCTGGCGACAGCCAGAATCAGTTCAAAGTAAGCTTCATACAAGTCCCGAACAATCTTCCGCGATTCTATGAGATCGTGACCGAGGATAAGACATTGTTTGTCCCGGTGGAGGATATTATAAGCTATAATGTTCACAACCTTTTCAGGAATGTTGAGATCGCCAGTATCAATCTCTTCCGCATCAATCGAAATGGGGATTTTACACTCGAAGAGAGTGAAGACATCGAGTCGAACTTCCTGGAGGATCTCAAACGCAAGCTGAAGACACGTCGGTCGGGAAGGGTTGTGCGGTTGGAGGTAATGGAGAAACCCGACCCCTGGATGATGCGCATTTTGAAGATCCAATGGGACCTCGATGATCACAATATTTTCTACGTTCCGAAGGAGAGTTTACTGGACTTTACCGGTTTGCTGCAGATCGTCAACCACAAGGAGTTCAAGTCGAAACGTGCTCAGTTGCCCGAGCCTGTGAAACCGCTGAATTTTCCCGAACAGGGGACCCGTGACCTCTTTGAAGTGCTTCAAGAGCGCGATATCCTGCTTCATCATCCATACAATTCGATGGAGCCGGTACTGGAGCTTTTGGAAAAGGCGGCTGACGATCCATACGTACTGTCGATCAAGATCACGATCTACCGCGTTGCGCGCGAGTCACGAGTGACGGCAGCTCTGTTGCGGGCAGCGGAGAACGGCAAGCATGTATCGGTGCTGTTTGAAGTAAAGGCGCGGTTTGATGAGGAGAACAACTTGCGCGAGGCACAGCGACTGCAAAAGGCGGGTTGCTTTGTGATCTACGGCGTGAGTAGTCTCAAGACACATACCAAGCTTCTGTTGATCGTGCGGCGCTATGGCGATGATAAGGTGACGCGTTATGTACACCTTTCCAGCGGTAACTACAACGAGAACACAGCACGGTTGTACGTCGATATTGGCCTCCTGACAACCCGGGAGGTTTATGCGAACGATGTCTCGGAGTTTTTTAATGTCATCACTGGGCATTCACAACCGACTACATATCGTAATCTGATCACATCGCCCCGTGACATGCGGATCCAGCTTCTGAACCTGGTGAAGCGTGAAGCCGAGAACGCAAGGCAGGGGATCCCCTCGGGTATTGTGATCAAGTTGAATTCGCTTCAGGACAAGGAATTTATCGACGAGCTCTATGCGGCTTCCCAGGCTGGCGTGCCAATCAAACTCATTATTCGAGGGATGTGCAGCCTGCGACCAGGGAGAGCAGGTGTCAGCGAGAACATTGAAGTGATCTCCATCGTCGGCGAGTATCTCGAGCACTCGAGGATATACTATTTCCACTACGCAGGAGATCCGAAGGTATACATCGGCAGTGCTGATGCGATGGTTCGGAGTTTCGATCGAAGGATCGAGTCTCTGTTTTTGCTCGAAGAGGATATCCTTCGCAAGCAGGCGATCAACAATTTGAGGTTTAACCTGAGGGATAACGTCAACGCCTATATCATGCAAGAAGACGGGTCGTATGTGATCAAAGAACAGAATGGAGAACCGCCGTTCAACATCCACAAAGAGTTTTACAACATCACGAAGGAGATCGTGCAGGAGGCTACTTTGTTTTAGGCCTTATTTCCTTTCGCCCACATATCTCTCAATGTGACCGTTCGGTTAAAGATCAACTTGCTTGCCGAGGAGTCCGGGTCGGGACAGAAATAGCCTTTCCTCAGGAATTGGAAACGTTCCTCCGCCTTTGCTTCGGCGAGGGCCGGTTCGGCGAACACATTCGTCAGCACTTGCAGAGATGCCGGATTTAAGTAATCCTTGAAGTCACCTTCTGCTTGTCCGGGATCTTCAACTTTGAACAACCGGTCATAGGCGCGAACTTCAATGCGGGTGGCATGCGAAACACTGACCCAGTGGATAGTGCCTTTTACATTGATGCCAGAAGTGTCCGATCCGCTGCGGCTTTCGGGCACGTACGTGCAGTGCAGTTCGGAGATGTCTCCGTTAGCGTTACGAACCACTTCGTCACAACGGATAATGTAGGCGCTCTTTAGTCGCACCATCTGTCCTGGCGCCAACCGGAAGTATTTCTTCGGCGGATTCTCCATGAAGTCCTCCCGCTCAATGTACAGTGTCCGGCTAAAAGGGATCTTTCGTTTTGTAATGACGTCAGCCTCGGGATTGTCTTCACTCTCCAGCATTTCTTCTTGCCCTTCACCGTAGTTGGTAATTACTACCTTGACAGGGTCGAAAACAACCATCCGGCGCAGTGCTATTTTGTTCAGGTGTTCCCGGACGCAAAACTCGAGCAAGCCCACATCGATCAGGTTCTCCCGTTTTGCCACGCCGATCTTATCGCAGAACTCACGGATACTCTCCGGCGTGTATCCACGTCGTCGGATGCCGCTCAAGGTCGGCATCCGTGGGTCATCCCATCCGTTGACATGCTTTTCGTTGACAAGCTGAAGCAACTTCCGTTTGCTCATGATGGTGTACGTCATGTTCAGCCGGGCGAACTCGTATTGGCGAGACGGGAATATCTCCAGGTTGCTGATGAGCCAGTCGTATAATTCACGATGGGGAATGAACTCCAGAGTACAAATGCTGTGGGTTACTTTTTCGATCGAGTCACTTTGGCCGTGCGCGAAATCATACATCGGATAAATGCACCAGGCATCACCTGTGCGATGGTGGCGTGCATGCTTGATACGGTAAAGGATAGGATCGCGCATGTGCATGTTTGTATGGGCCATGTCGATCTTCGCGCGGAGCACTTTCGCACCGTCGGCGTATTCGCCCCGCTTCATTTTTTCAAACAATCGGCGATTCTCCTCAACAGACCTGCTTCTGAACGGGCTGTCAGTCCCCGGTTGGGTAGGGGTTCCTTTCTGTGCCGCGATCTCATCGCTGCTGCTATCATCAACATAAGCCAGGCCCTTGTCGATGAGCCCTAACGCAAAGGCGTATAACTGTTCGAAGTAGTCGGATGCATATAACTCATTCTTCCACTGGAAGCCTAGCCAGCGCACGTCATTCTTGATACTTTCAACGTACTCGGTTTCCTCGGTCGTAGGATTGGTGTCGTCAAACCGGAGATTCGTATGACCGCCGTACTTGAGGGTAAGACCGAAATTCAGGCAGATACTCTTGGCGTGCCCCATGTGGAGGTATCCGTTCGGTTCCGGGGGGAAGCGTGTGACTATCTGCTCATACGTTCCCGCCTCCAGATCGTTTTCTACTATATCTTCAAGGAAGTTCAGGCTTTTTTCTTCGGACATCGGACTTGGTATATTGAGAGTGTAAAGATATACCTTTACCCTTATTTCAACTATCCCAAAGCCCTATTCCTATGTCGCCTGGGACACCCGCAAATGTGACAATCCAAGTGTCTGATTCAATAGGTTCGGTAACCGGCGCCTTCCTTGAGTGTGAAGAGATGGACTACCTATACGTATTTGCACACGGTGCCGGTGCTGGAATGAACCATCCTTTTATGGTCCGCCTTTCGGAGGCGCTTGCCCAGCGCAGGATCGGGACCCTGCGCTTCAACTTTCCCTATATGGAGAAGGGCTCACGCAGGCCCGATGTGCCGGCAGTTGCAGAAAAGGCGGTCGTCAGGGCTCTCGACACCGCGCACGCACATTTTCCACGGACAGCCCTTCTTGCCGGCGGGAAGTCGTTTGGAGGCCGCATGACTTCGCAAGCCCTTTCGCGCAACCCGGGCTTACCAGTTAAAGGTGTCGTCTTCGCAGGATTTCCCCTGCACCCCGCCGGCAAGCCCGGTACTAAGCGCGCCGAACATTTGAAGCAAGTTCAAGTACCCATGCTTTTCCTCCAGGGTACTCGGGACACCCTTGCTGAGATCGGGTTGATCACCGACACGTGTCAGCACCTGCCGATGGCTACTCTCCTGACGTTTGAGGGCGCTGACCACTCATTTCGCGTCGGTAAGGTCGATTTGATCCCGGCATTGGCCGATTCCATCCAGTTCTGGACCCGTTCCCTGGCTGGCACGGTGACCGACCGTTGATTTATATTCCGGAATAACTCGGAGCATTGGAATTTTTATATCTATCTTTGCAAACATTTATTACTTAATTATCAACACTTAATGAAAGAAGGAATCGTAAAATTCTTCAACGAAACCAAAGGATTCGGTTTTGTAAAGGAAACAGCAACCGGCCAGGAGTATTTTGTACACATCTCCGGCCTGCTCGTCGACAGAATCTATGAAAATGATGAAGTCACTTTCGAGCTGAAAGAAGGAAAGAAAGGATTGAATGCAGTTAACGTAAGGTTAGCTAATTAATAGATCACACTTTTCAAGCGAAAGCCCCTCGACAGAGTCGAGGGGCTTTTTTTTTGCCACAAGCGAGGCGCCGGACTCAATTGAGTTTTGCGTCTAGCGTTGTATTCGCCTTGAGAGACTGGGAGATCGGGCAATTTGTTTTTGCATCCTCTGCACATTCGGCAAACTTTTCGGATGAGATTCCCGGCACTTTAGCGGTTAACTGGATGTGAGATTCCGTGATATGGCCATCAAGGGTGACGGTGCAGATAGCGGTCAACTCCTCGGGGGTGAAACCAGCCTCTCCCAGCACGAAACTCAACTTCATAACAAAACAACCCGCATGCGCGGCGGCGATAAGTTCTTCAGGATTTGTTCCTACGCCCTCCTCAAAGCGAGACGTGTATGAGTATTGCGTCTTATTCAAGGTTGTGCTTTGGGTAGTTACATGCCCTTTTCCATCCTTACCGGACCCCTGCCAGACAGCTGTTGCTTTTCTTTTTTTCATGATGCTCTGAATTAGTTTTCTGAATCTTACTTGTGTTAAGTTAAGTGTTTTCTTTCGGATAGGCTATTCTAAATCGGTTTTTTCCGATAGTACTCTCATGAGTTCGGATTCGTTCGTCAAGTCCAGTCGCAACGGTGTAATTGACGCATAACCGTTCTCTACTGCCCATCGGTCGGTACCTTCTTCAGCAGCTTCAAGCGGCGCGACTGTGAACCAGTAATGCTTTCGTCCCATCGGATCTTCACCGGGAATTACCTTGCCGTCGTATAGCCGTACCGATTGACGTGTCCATCGAATTCCGTCGGGATGTCGCGGGAAATTCACGTTCATCAGGTATAGCTCCTCCTTGGGTAAGAGCAGAGACAGAACTTTCCTGAGGCAGGGCTCCAGTGTTGTCCATTCCGGCTCAGACTTTCCCGCCGGCGTGCTTAGCGCGATTCCCTTGATGCCGAGTAGTACTGCTTGCTTTGCAGCGGCGAGCGTACCGCTGTGCCACATGGAATTGCCGAGGTTCGACCCCATGTTTATACCCGATAGTACCACATCGGTCTTATCCCAGAGATGGGTGCCCAAAGCCACGCAATCGGCCGGAGTGCCATTCACCCGGTATGCCTCGATACCATCAAATGAAATCGGCGACTTCTTGTATGACAACGGTCGCGTCGCGGTGATAGCGTGACCCATGGAAGATTGCTCTACATCCGGGGCAACCACCCGGACTTCACCGAATTCCCGGGCGATTTTTGCCAGGGCCAATAATCCAGGACTGTAGATCCCGTCGTCGTTTGTCAGAAGGATTCTCATTTCTAGTTTAACTCACGGTTGGTATGGGTATGCGATTAGCTGAGAGAAACTGGAGTGTCTCTCCTTTCGGAGAGTATTCTGCAATATGCGCACCCACGGAGGGACTGATGCGGTGTTGCGCCGCAGAAAAATAAGAAATCCGATGAAAAAAGCCGTGGTTCTGCACAATCCAGGGGCAGGTGAAGGGGAAACTTCAAGAAAGGAACTGGTCGATCAGGTTGAGTCGGCGGGATTCAAGTGTAGCTATTCATCCACAAAAGAGTTTCGGTGGAAGGATCTCGACACCGCTGAAATTGATTTCTTGATACTGGCAGGAGGTGACGGAACCGTTCGAAAGGTCGCGGAAGCGATGTTGAGCAGACCGGCGCTGGAGAGAAGGCTTCCTCTTGGTCTACTGCCTTTCGGTACCGCAAACAATATCGCCAGGACGTTGGGAATGAATGATTCTATGACGCGCATCATCAACTCCTGGCGAAACGCAGCTACGCGGAAGTTCGACGTTGGTACTATCGAGTGTCTTTCGAAAACCACTTTTTTTCTTGAGAGCTTTGGATGTGGTTTGTTCCCAAAGTTGATGAAGGAAATGGAGGAACAGGGACATAACAGGATCGAAGATCCTAAGGAGAAGCTACACGTTGCCTTGAATGTTTTACTTGATCTCGTATTGAGTGCCCCATTGAAGAAGTGCGACTTGCACCTCGATGGCGTTGATTATTCCGGTGAGTTTCTTTTGATTGAGGTAATGAACATCCGTTCGATTGGTCCCAACCTGGAGTTGGCACCAGGTGCCGATCCTGGAGATGGCAAGTTTGACATCGTTCTCATCACGGAATCTCAAAGAAAACGCCTCGCTGCCTACGTCCGCCAGAAGTGCGAAGGTGTCAATGTTCCGTTTGAGTTTCCCATTCTGAAGGCCAGCAAGATCAAAATGTCCTGGAATGGCAGACACGTCCACGTGGATGACGAATACTTCAAACCCGACGCACCTGTGCAGGTTTCTATCGATCTGCATGGAGGGCTCCTCGAGTTTGTCGTTCCAGCGGTAGACTCTTTTTGAAAAAGGTTTGGTACCTTGCAAATGAAGTGTTTGGGATCATCACATCTGCCACGTTTATCGTTCTGTTCATTCCGCTTTCAGTAGCGGGCCAGGTTTCATTTGGCGTCAAGGGTGGACTAAATATCTCGGAAATTGTGATGACAAACTACGTCAACCCGGACGTTGAACGCGACTTAACCCTGAAGACGGGCCTTCACGCCGGTGTGTTCGTCAGTACGATGCTGGAAGATCGCTTTGGAATTTCGGGGGAGCTGTTGTATAGCAACAAGGGAGTCAGGGGTCTCGAGAACATCCATTTGCACTATGTTACCTTACCACTGCTGGGACAGTATCGGTTGGGCGAGCACGTGTTCGCCGAGTTTGGGTTTGAGCCCGCCTATTTGTTTTCCGCGAGGTCGACGCACGGAGATGTCAGTAGCACGTATAACAATCGATTTGATCTTTCTCTCGACGGGGGACTGGGACTGGATACACCGAAGTTGATCTTTGGCGTTCGGTATTGTGTAGGCTTGTTCAGTGTGCGCGACGTAGTGGAAACACAAGTGCCAGGCGGCGACAAAATCAAGTATCAGAACCGCGTGATCCAGTTAACGATCGGATACAAATTGTTTAAGCTGGAGTAGCGTCTGCCGGTGTGTGTTCATATTTGCCGGTATCGATCTCATCGTTAGCATGTTCACACACTTCTGCTTTACGACCTATCAGGTTTATGGCCGCGGCAGCAACGAGTCCGCTGATAAAATACCAGGACACCGTCATCGCTCTGGTCTTGAGAGTTCGCGCGGTGGCTTCTTGCTGTAACCCTAGAGTTTTAGGCAAGATAACGGCGCCCACTCCTGCGATAAGACCTAGCCATGCCCCTCTGATCAGGGTATCTTTCTGATTACGAGCTTCGGCCATGCCGAAGTATAAGGTATTGGTGGCCAGGTCAGCAGCGAGCGCGGCCGGAAAGATAGCTCCTGCTGTTTTCGGAAGGATGTCATTCCCCTTGACGAGACGAGCCACGGCATTCATGCCGAGCAGATCAAGCCGAGGCGCATCCCGATCAAGTTTCTTCATCCCTTCGTTCAACACGGTCAAGGCGCACGCCCCTGCTAATCCGCCGATTGTACTTCTAATATTCATGATTCTGAACGTATTGATTGTATGTTCACCTGGTGCGGAATTATTTCCACAGTGCCATTCTTATAAGGGAGTTTTGTAATACCCCGATAATAGGAGTCCAGTATAAAGGTTACGATCGATCTTATATCCAGTTCTGCTTGTTCGACCGAGTACTTCAGCACGCCGCCCTGATATAGGTTGAACTGCTTTTTTTCACCCGCTTCCACAATGCGATATTGATAGGGTTGGCCCTTGTAATATACTTCCTTCATAGCTGCTAACGTTGTTCAGATGTTTGGGCGTCGGGACCGATCTGGTCCATTGCTTGCGAGTAACTGCAATTAAAATGTTATGCCCGGTGACAAAGATGACAACATACCGATAAACACAATGTGTACTATTTGACGCTTGATTGCGATTTTTTTTGGCACTATCGACAGGTCGATGCTGTTACTTTGCAAGTGCCCAGTGATACACCGCGTCGATACGCTCGCTTAATCTTTCCAGTATGAGATTTTTCATTCTTTTTTGTTTTGGTGTGATATGTTCGCTTGCCGCCGGTGCGCAAACGCTGGAGGCCTTGAGCCGATTGGAACAGGATACAATACGAAGAGACACTGTCAGGAGAGAGACTCCATCGTCTGTTCCCGCAGGAAACGAACAATTGACTGCTCCGCGGAACTTCTATAATCTGATGCGCAACCGCGAAGTGCACCGGAAGGGTTTGTTCTCCGTTCACAAAGTCGGCGACAACTACTACTTCGAGATCCCGGACAGCGTGCTGGGTAGAGATCTGCTGGTCGTTGCGCGTATTGCACAGGGTGCGGCAGGGATCCGGCCGGGTCACACGGGATTCGCCGGCGATCAGATCGGCAGTACGATCATTCGGTTTGAAAAAGGGCCGGGTCACAAACTTTTTCTCAGAAGGATAACGTATGAAGATCAGGCAGGCGACACTACGGATGCAATGTATCACGCCGTAGTTCGCTCGAACCTACAACCGCTTGTAGCGGCGTTCGGTATAGGAGCTTACTCGCCAAGCGGCGATGGGAGTGTTATTGACGTGACTTCCTATGTCAATGGCGACAATGACATTCTGTTTTTTAGTGCAACCGCCAGAAAGTCGATGCTGGTTGGAACCTTGCAAAGCAACATGTGCTATATCAAGGATATCAATTCGTACCCGATGAACGTCGAGGTCCGCACGATAAAAACCTATACACAGGCTAACTCAAGGTCGACCTTCACCATGGAATTGAATACGTCTATTGTATTGCTTCCGGAGCAGCCTATGAAGAAGCGTTTTTCCGATAAACGTGTCGGCTACTTTACAGAACGCTATACCGATTACGATGCGAACCCGCAGGGCGTAAAAGTCGTAAGTTTCATTAAACGTTGGAGGCTCGAACCGAAGGAGGAAGACGTGGAGCGATATCTCGCCGGGGAACTGGTAGTACCAAAGAAACCGATCATCTATTACATTGACCCCGCTACTCCCAGGAAATGGGTTCCCTTCCTTATCAAGGGTATAGAGGATTGGCGCGTTGCTTTTGAACGAGCGGGATTCAAGGATGCTATTCACGCGCGTTTTGCACCAGGCGACAATCGATCGATATGGAGTCTTGAGGATGCACGACACTCAGGCATCATCTACAAACCCTCATCAATTGCCAATGCGGCAGGGCCTATTGTAACAGATCCTCGAAGTGGTGAGATACTCGAGAGTCATATCCACTGGCATCACAACCTCATGTCTATCCTGCGTAACTGGTATGTTATTCAATGCGGCCCGGTTGACGAAAGGGCGCAGCAAATGACGTTTGATGATGCGCTAATGGGTGAACTGATCCGCTCTGTCGCAGCCCATGAAGTGGGACATACACTCGGGCTCACGCATAACTTTGGTGCCAGTTCAACAGTGCGGGTTGAAAATCTTCGCGACCGGGACTGGCTGGAAGAGAATGGTCACACGCCTTCCATAATGGACTATGCTCGATTTAATTATGTAGCGCAACCAGAAGATAGCGTTGGTGAACGCGGACTTATCAGCAGGATAGGAGCGTATGATCTTTGGGCTATTGAGTGGGGATACCGCTGGTATCCGGACCTCAGCCCCGAGCAAGAAAGACCGGTCCTCAACCAGTGGATCGTGGATAAGATGGCGGACAACCGCGCATTGTGGTTTGGATCTGAATTCTCGTCGGATGATCCTCGCACACAGACCGAGGATCTTGGCGACGATGCTATGGAAGCTGGGCGATACGGGATCAAGAATCTTAAGCGGGTTGTCGCGAACCTGATGCAGTGGACATATCGGGAAAGTGAAGGCTATAATGAACTGACGGAATTGTATACAGGCGTCCTTCGGCAATTTGACTACTACGTTGGTCACGCGCTTGCGAACATTGGTGGGGTGTATGCGACACCGCGACTGGCGAGTCAACCCGAGCCAGTGTACCAAGGGGTGTCACCCACTTTGCAGCGCGATGCGCTTGACTTCATCCGGGAGCATGTGTTTACGCCTCCGACCTGGCTTCTTGATACCGCTATTTTAATGCGCACGGGGCATTCACCCGCTCAGACAGTCACGCGTTTCCAAGACCGGGTGCTTAATTACCTATTCAATACAAATACACTGCGCCGCATGATAGAACAGGAGGCGGTATACGGAGACGGCGCATACCGACTGATGGACTACTTTGATGATATCGATCGTGCAATGTGGACTGAATTTGCCGAAGAGGAACCCATCCAGATGTACCGGCGAAATCTTCAGCGTGCTTACATCGAGGCGCTGATCAGTCTTTCCAACAAGACAGGCAGAGAATATCGCGACGCCATTCCGCTTGCCAGGAACAAATTGTCGCAGATCCAGGGAACTGTCAGAAAGGCGAGGCGAAAGGCGGACGATCCGAGGACGGTCTACCACCTCCAATTTCTGGAAACGCGGTTGAGAGAAGCGGTAGAGAAGTTGTAAAAAAATAAAACCCCCGGACGACTTCCGGGGGATTTTATTTACCTAACCTATACCTGAAGGTTGACTGTTATAGTCAACGTAGTTTCAAAAAATACCGTGCCATAGTCCGATGAGCAGCCTCTGAGCCGGAATCGACAAAAAATCCGGGCTTTCGAAGCACCTGTGAGGAATGCGGTCTACACAGTCGGTGTTTAGCCAGGCCTTTGGAACAGTTCTTTTTGGTGACGATCAAAATAACTACCAGGCTATGAAAAGGTTAGGTGTCGGACTTCTCAGTGTGATCTTGTTCTTACTGCTGGATGGATGTGCGAAGAACCCGGTGACGGGCAGGAGCGAATTGATGTTAATGTCGCAGGGACAAGAGATCGCCATGGGTAAGCAGTCAGATCCGGAGATCGTGGCGTTCTTTGGAGTATACCAGGATGAGAAATTGCAGCGCTTTATCGACGAGAAAGGTAAACAGATGGCGGCCATCTCTCATCGCAAAGAGTTGCCGTTTGAATTCAAGATCGTTGATTCACCGGTTGTCAACGCGTTTGCTGTTCCAGGTGGATATGTGTATTTCACCCGCGGCATCATGGCTCATTTCAATAATGAGGCGGAGTTCGCCGGCGTACTCGGACATGAAATCGGCCATATAACTGCTCGCCATTCCGCAAAACAGTACAGCAACGCAATGCTTGGACAGGTTGGTTTGATCGCAGGGTCAATCATTTCACCCGAGTTTGCTCAAATGGCCGATGTTGCTCAGACAGGGCTCCAGTTGCTTTTTCTCAAGTTCGGACGTGACGCCGAAAGTCAATCTGACAAGTTAGGTGTTGAATACTCCACAAAGATCGGATACGATGCGAGTAAGATGGCCCACTTCTTCTCGACACTAGACCGGCTGGGCAGTGGCGCTGAGGCCGTACCCACATTTCTGTCGACGCACCCCGATCCTGCCGACCGCGAGGCGAAGGTGGAAAAATTGGCCGATGACTGGAAACGCAAGTCGAGCGGGAAAGAGCTTTCCGTTAACCGCGACAGTTATTTGAGGATGATCGATGGAATCGTGTATGGAGATGATCCGAAACAGGGTTTTGTGGAAGGAAACGTGTTCTATCACCCAGATCTGAAATTCCAATTCACAATTCCCGGAGGCTGGGGCATCCAGAATACACCGAGTCAAGTGCAGATGGCACCGAAGGACGGATCCGCTGCGCTGATACTGCGACTAGCTCAAGGTAATAGTTTGGAGAATGCTACACAAACGACTGTGGAAGGATACAACATAGAGGTTGCCGAATCACGCAAAACGACCGTCAACGGACTGCCGGCGATTGCGGTGCTTGGGCGACAACAGGGAGAGCAGCAGAACGTCGGCGTCCTCTTGTACTTCATTCACTATGGGGAAAATATCTACAGTCTAATCGGAGTTTCAGCCATCCAGAATTTTGATAAGTATGCTGCGCTCTTTCAGTCGACAATGGAGACGTTCAATCGGTTAACGGATCCGTCGAAGATCAATCGACAACCGGAGCGGGTCCGGATCAGGACAGTGACACGAACAGCGACGCTTTCCGACGCGCTTGTACAGGCGGGCGTCGACAATAAAAGATTGGAGGAACTGGCTATTCTCAACGGCATGCAGCTTAACGATCGCGTGCGGCAAGGCACGTTGATCAAAGTTGTCGAGTGAAGCAAGCAGTCGCGCAACGACTTTATCGGGAATGACATTTTTTTGATGGTGTTGAAGAACAACGAGCCATGAAATTTAAATTTATACGTGTCTTTCTGATTGTAGGATGTGTGATATGCGGAAGTTTCCGTGTGTCTGCTCAGGCGTACGACTATATTCCCATTTTTTCCGGTGCCTATGATGCACGCCTTTCGATCGAGGCGGATCCTATCGCATTTTTCCTGGAGGGATATTCGGTCCACCTCCGCTACCAGCCGGTGTTCAGTGAACATTTCCTGATCGGAGTGGGAACTTACGCGATGGACCTGCCGGGTGCCTTAATTGATCTTGACTCGAAGAATCGCGGTCACGGCTGGGATGCTTGGATTCGAAGCGCTTACTCATTGTATGGCGAATTATACTTATCTGACGCAAATGCCGGGTGGTTCATCGGAGAACAGATCGGCATTCAAAACTATCGTGTGAGGAATCATCTCGAAGGAGGTGGTACAGCCAGCTTCAGTGCGTTTGTCGCCATGACGTACGGCGGGTATAGTTGGCGTCCGCGGAACGCTGCGTTCTACCTGAAGCCGTGGATCGGCTTGGGTTTTATCGATAAGATAGACGGCGTCAACACGGTCGGGAACAGACGCTATCAGGTGGGACCGCTGTTTCCCATGCTCACTTTGCATGTAGGCTATACGTTCGGACACAACTCGGGGCACTGGAGTGTTCGAAATTAAATTTGTCGTCAAGCGTTGATCGGAGTGCAGTGATCCGTTAGGTTGTCACGGTATCATCACCGATCGGAGTGGAGCTCTCTGAAGGGATATAGGGGATACCGAGAAGCAAAACCACGAAACCTAAAAAGACACACCCTACCATTACGCTGATCATCGGAATAGCCGTACCGTTATGCAGAACGCTCACGAGTGCGGTGACAATTCCTCCCATTCCCATGCGGAAACTTCCTGATAGCGATGCGGCGCTTCCCACGTGTCGGGAAAATGGAGCAAGTGACAATGCGTTTGAGTTTGGCCCCGTCAATCCCTGACCTGTGAGGAATATCGAGATAAAACCGATCAGCACGTATTTGTTGGGCGCACCAAACAGTGTCAGTAGCAGTAATCCTGCTCCGATAACCGTTTGACTGGTCAATGTTGTCCGTATGATTTGCTCGCTGGTGAAGTGCCGCAACAGCAAGTGGTTCAGCTGCGATGACCCGATAACAAAGAAAGCGATGAACGCAAAGATCCAACCATATTCCTGTTCGCTGGTCTGATAGATATTAATGAATACATCGGCAGACCCCGCGATATAGGCGAAGGGGGCGGCTGTGGCAATACCACCTGCGACTGTATAAAGCAGGAATTGTGGTTGTTTGCCAACAGCCAGGAAGTTCCGGGTGACAACAGCAGGCCGGAGCGAGAGATCAGGGTCCGGCTTCCGTCCGTCAGGGAGATAAACATAAACGGCCACCAGAAAGAGCAGCGCCAGAACTGCGAGTACAATGAAGACCGCTTCCCATCCGAAGGCTACGGTAACGTAGCCCCCGACGGCCGGGGCAATCATAGGCGAGACTACGATCACGAGGATTATCCAGGAGAATACCTGAGCCGTCTTCTCCACGGGGAAGAGGTCACGTACCAACGCTTGTGCCGCTACCATCCCGGCGCACCCACCTATAGCTTGAAAAAACCGCATCGCAATGAGGGCATCGGCAGACCCTGTAGTCGCACATCCGACAGACGCAACAATATAGATAAGAAGTCCGGCGTAGAGTGGTTGCTTCCGGCCAAACCGATCGAGTAAAGGACCGTATAGCAACTGGCCCACGGCAATTCCGACAAAGTAGCTGGTAAGCGAAAGTTGGACGATGTGGATGGAAGTATTCAGGTCCTTGGCAATCGCAGGGAAGCCAGGCAGGTACATATCGATCGAGAACGGACTGATAGTAGAGAGAGCTCCGAGAATAAGAATAAGAATAACCTGTTGTCTGCGACTCATACGAGAAGGCTTTGTATCCGGCGAAAGCCCATCCATAGACAAACTAATTTCAAACCAAAAGGTTTCAAAGCCACAAAATGTTTTCCGGAGCGAACGTTTGCAGGGCTGATATTATTTTCTGATTTGTATTTGCCTAACCTCTAACACCATCCTATATGAGAGTTCCTTCGTGTTTGTTTCTGTTTTTTGTCCCCATTTCGATGGCCCTATCCGGGAAGTTCATGGATTATCTTTCGATGCCAAGCAAGATACTGACAAGATACTGAAAGGAGAACGGAAGTATGCTATTTACCCGTTAAACCTTGAGGGTTGTCCGTTGTCTAAGAGCATAAACAGGAAATACTATGAAAAAGTACATGCTAATGCTATCAGCAGCGATCCTGTGTTCAGCCAGTGTGCTGGCGCAGCGAAACTCCAGTGAAACCATGGCCGACCGGCAGATGGCGAGGATGAAGACCGAACTGTCTCTGACAGACGACCAGGCCTCCAGGCTTGCAAAAGCAAATAAGGAGTTCAGGGAAAGTCATGCACAGATCTTTCGGGATACATCCCTGACACGACAAGCGATGATGACAAAAGGTAAAGCACTTGCCGAGGACCGGGAGAGAAAAATCAAGGAGATCCTGACGAAGGAGCAATACGACAAGTGGATGAACAGCAAGCCAGCAGTCAGGAGTGGAAGAACTGATGCACGCCAGGGACATCGCTCCGGCATCCATGGTATGAAAACCTCACTCGGCCTCTCCGATGATCAATCCGCACAGATGACGAGGATCCATGCAGAGATGATGGACAAGTTCCGGGAATTGCGGGCGGATACCACGCTGACGCGAGAAGCGCGGACGAAGGAACAGAAGCAGATCATGGAGCAGCGACGATCTTCAGTTAAGAAGGTCTTGACTGAAGAGCAATATGAGAAGTTCCTGGCGATAGAAAAGAAGAGGATAGAGGGGCGTCGTACCTCGACACGGGATCGCCGTCGATAGTTATTATTATACCGGGGCGATCTTGTCAAACAGCAGACCGCCCCGGTATATCTTGATTGAATTAAAGCCGGGGTAATGTCAGGCCGCCATCTACCATGATGACCTGCCCTGTTGAGTAGGGGAAGTTTCCGGTTGCGAGCGATGCCACTGCTTTACCGACATCTTCCGGCAACCCCCAGCGTGGAGTGACACACAGCCCTTCCGATATCAACTTGTCGTACTTATCCTTTACCCCGCTGGTCATATCGGTACTGATAACCCCCGGACGAACTTCGTAGACCGGTATGTTGAATTCTCCCAGACGTACTGCAAAGAGTTGTGTCGCCATGCTGATCCCTGCTTTTGAAATACAGTATTCACCGCGATTAACGGATGCGACCGTCGCGGAAATAGAAGAAACGTTGACGATGCAGCCGGCAAATGTGTCGTCGGCTTTTTTCTGCTTGATCATCCAGTTCGCCGCGAGTTGAGTGAGAAAATAATTTCCCTTCAGGTTTGTCGATAGTACGTCGTCGAAACTCTCTTCGGTTGCTTCGAGGATGTCACGTCTCTCGCGAGGTGCAATGCCGGCGTTGTTTACCAATACATCGAGTCTTCCGAAATCACGCTCCACTTTCGAGATAATGTTCTTTCTGTCGCTGGAAGAGGCAAGATCCCCTTGACAGTAGATGACCCGCGCACCTTTTTTCTGAAGTTCATTCAAGGATTCGCTGACAGCGGATTCGTCGCGGACACCGTTAACAGCCAGATTGAAGCCGTTATCTGCCAGTTCGTGCGCAATGCCAAAGCCAATACCGCGACTTCCACCTGTAACCAATGCAACTCGTTTCATAACACATGAGGTTTTAGATGGCCGGGATATCGACCCAGCATTTTTTTGCCCAGCTTTCCAGTCCTTTCTCAGCGAGTTGTACTCCGCGTGCGCCATCGCGAAGATCCCAAGGGAACGGCTCGCCTTTTACCACGTGCTTAAGGAACAACTCCCATTGTACCTTGAAGGCATTGTCGTATGTTTCCTGATCCGGAACTTTGGACCACCCTTCGAAGAAGTTGATGGGCTGCGGGATGTCGGGATTCCAGGTTGGTTTCGGAGTATTGCCGTAGTGTTGGATATAACACTCACGCAGACCTGCGACTGCGGATCCTTTCGTGCCGTCGACCTGAAGGGTAAGAAGATCGTCGCGACGAACACGGACCGTCCAAGACGAGTTGAAATGCGCAATGACGCCATTTTCCAGTTCGAAGGTGGCATACGCCGCGTCATCCGCTGTGCATTTATATTTTTTACCTTGTTCGTCGATTCGTTCCGGAATATGCGTAGCACCGAGGCATGATACGGCTTTCACTTTTCCGAATACATTGTCCAGGACGTATCGCCAGTGGCAAAGCATATCAACGATAATTCCTCCGTCGTCTTCCTTCCGGTAATTCCAGGAAGGCCGTTGCGCGGGGATCGTATCCCCTTCGAAAACCCAATACCCGAATTCTCCACGTACAGACATTATCCTTCCAAAGAATCCCTGATCGATCAGGCGTCTGATCTTCAGAATCCCTGGAAGCCAGAGTTTGTCCTGAACGACGCCGTTCTTTACGCCTGCCTTTTCGCAAAGCTCCGCCAGTTCGAGCGCTGTTTTGGTGTCGACAGCGATAGGCTTTTCACAATATATATTCTTGCCTGCCTTAACAGCCTTCTGGATCGCGTCTGCTCTACGTCCCGTAGTTTGTGCATCGAAGTAGATGCTGTAGTGAGGGTCGGCTAATGCCTTGTCGAGGTCCGTTGAGAATTTCTTTACGCCGGAGAGAGCGGCGAGCTTTTCCAGCTTGTTTACGTCGCGTCCGATGAGTATCGGGTCGGGCATGATGGTCTCACCCGGTCCGATCTTTACACCGCCCTGTTTGATGATCTCAACCATAGACCTCAACAGGTGCTGGTTGGTTCCCATACGACCTGTTACGCCGTTCATGATAACGCCTACTGTGTGTTGCTTCATTGCTTATTTTGTGGTTTAGCTTCGTATTGATCTTGGTACGACAGCTTACGAGTGCTGCCGGTATGCTGTGATGATGTTTTTCAGGAACACAGACTGATCTTCTTTCCAAAGGCGGTGGGAGAAGATTTCCACTTCGTTGAAACCGGAGAACCCGGCTTCTTCGACCCAACCCCTTATCTTTCGCACGGGAATGCAGCCCTCGCCCATGAGTCCGCGGTCGTTTAACATGTCCGTTGTAGGTACATTCCAGTCGCAGATATGGAAGGCGTGAAGGTGGCCATTCCGTCCACATCTCTTGATTTCCTGCTCGAGATGCGGGTCCCACCACAGGTGGTACACATCCACGGCGACGCCGACCCACGGCGAATTGATCGACTCAGCCATGTCGTTCGCCTGGCCGAGTGTGTTGATCGCCGAGCGTGTATCGGCATACATCGGATGCAACGGTTCGATTGCCAGTCTTATTCCGGCTGCGGCTGCGTGCGGCAACACTGCTTCGATACCTTCCCGGATGTGTTTGCGCGATTCGTCAAGTGTTTGCGCAGGTTCTGCGCCGCAGACCAATACAACCATATTGGTTCCCAGTTCAGCGGCCTCATCAATTGCCCGGCGATTATCCCCGATCGCAGCCATTCGCTTCCCCGCGTCTGTTGAAGGAAAGAACCCTCCTCGGCAAAGCGATACTACGGATAGCCCGTGATCCCGAAGGAGTTGCCCTGTCTTTTTTATATCACGTCCATCGAGTGCATCTCTCCATACAGTAATTCCTTTCACGCCGGCAGCAGAAAAATTCGCTGCAGCTTGTTCAATCGTCCACGGTTTGGTGGTGATCGTATGGACACACAAGCGGGAAAGACCGGAGAGGGGGGCGGCACTCATGACAGGCAGTTAAAGAATGTGTAATACCTTTCATTGCGGATGACCTGGTGGAGGTATAATGCGACTTCGCGTGCATGGTAGTCACCCCACATGCTCGATTCACCGTTCGGGATCTTACTTCCGGAAGGAATGTGATCCCACCCGTTCGGGCGGTGATAAATTGAATGCAGGATAAGTCCCTGGTGATCCGGAGAGGTACTGAGATAAGGTTCGTCCAGCAATGTATTCAGGACCGTCAGGCCGGCTTGCCAATAGCGCTGTGATGCGTTCTTGTCAGACTTCCCGAGATATTTACCCAACCTCAAAAGGCCTTGTGCAGCGATCGCTGCAGCTGAGCTGTCAACTGGCTCAAATTCGTTGTATGGGTCCGCCGGTTTGTCAAGGTAGTCAGAGATCCGGTGCAATTGAGGTGCCCCGGTATCCCAATAGGGTATTCCATCCGTTGGCGTGTGGTCGATATAGAAGTCACAGGTGGCTTTCGCTGCTTTTAGCATGAAGGCTTTGATCACCTCCTTACCACCGAAAGCATCGAGCGCATTTGCATCGCAGGCCTCTAACCATTCCAGTTGTTCGGCATATCCGCAAATAGCCCAGGCCAGTCCACGTGTCCACGTGGTGAATCCTGTATAACCTTGTTGCGAGTTGGGACAGCGATAGTTTCCGTCCTTTACGTTGAAGACGCTTTCGTGTGCCGTTCTTCCCGGGATATCGTATGAATCGCGTCCTTCACCGTAGTAGATCGCGTATCGAGCGGTGGCTTCCATGTGCTGAATTGCTCGCTCAAGCAAATTGATCTTAATGTCTCCTTCACCCTGGAATACGTGACCCAGCGCATGACTGAGTATCAGCGCGCGACACGTGCGAATCGTATCGACGAATAGCGAATGGGGTCCATTGAACGAGTGGATGAATCCGCCATCGTTGATCGATGTCCAGCGACTTGCCTGAACAGCGCCGGATATCTTCAACGCCAGTTCATAAAAGTTCTTCTCCCATTCGTTCATGGGTAATTTCCCGTCTTGCATGAGACGAAGAAGATTTCCGTACGTACTTACGTTGTTGAAGCCATGGTCGTGTACGCCGATGTGACTGATGTGTGGCGCCATCACCTCGACGATCTTGGCTCGCGTGGCGTCGAGAAGCGAGGTGTCGCCAGTAACATCAAACTGAAGGATAGCCGATCCGTATTGAAATCCTTGCGTCCATTCTGTCCAGCCCCGGGTTGTGTATTTCCCCTCTACAGTGAATACAGGAGAGCCCTTCCGTTCATCATAGTTTTTTTGAATGAGGTGGATCTTTTCGCCTGACAGTTCCCAGAACTTCTGAAGTTTTTGATTGAGGTCTGAAGGCTTCAGGTCATTGTTGATTTGTATCATTTGCAGACAGGTTTAGACGTGTTCGCGCCGGTAACGCGAATCAGGGCCAAAACTATAAGAAAAAATCAGAATGTGAGAACCATTGGCGTGATCAAATCACCTTATGTATAAGGAAGGTCTCCTATTGGCGGTTACTTTCCCGGGATGTCGCCTGGGTGGTGTCTGGTAACCGCCTGCCTGGCTTATTCTCTCCCAGGCCCAGGAGATAAAAGCGCAGGAAGGCGGATTTCTTTATGAGTATCTCCAGGGCGATGGAGAACCCGATTGCAGCGATAACACCCAGGATAAGAATAAGCGCCTGGCTGGTCAGGCCGAGTCGTTCCAGCACGATTCGGGTACCACCGGTAAAAAAAACATGGAACAGGAAAATGCCATACGCATGCCCACCAATATAGACGAGAAGTCTGTTGCTGAATTTCAATCGAAAGAGGAGCAATGCTGCAGTGATGCCCACGGTCATTCCCAGGAGGCTGTGTCTCTCCTGTTCGGGGAAGTATCCAAACCACGCCATCTGTTGTAGTATGGTTGAAACGAGGAATATGGCTAGCGCAACTACCGATATGCGGCCACTTAGTAAAGTATCGCTGTAACGATAGATGCCGATTCCGATCAGGAAGAACGGTAATAGATACGCAGCTCCCTTAAAGCTGAAAAGATTCCGAACAGGATCAAGCAGGTTTTCGGAGATGAACAGAAACCCAAATGAACATGCCAGTGTGAACAACCAGACGCCCGGCTTTTTGAACGACGGCTGCGTATCAAATGCGCTGATCAGGAGAAATATTATAAAGAGGGAGAATAAATACCAGTAGATGTCATATGGCAACACGAGATTGCGCGGCAATTGCGACAGATCCGGCGTTGTGTTCGTTCCGGGGATCACCATCCGAAAAAGGAACAGGATTGTACTGATCACAAACATCGGGATCAACAAACGCCTGAGTTTGCCTTTGAGAAACTTCCCTCTTCCTTCCTTGTGGACAATGGGTTTGTTGGCATAGACCCACCCTGATATAACCGTAAAAAGGGGGAGTCGCACGTACTCGAGAGAGTAGTAAAGGTAACGAAGGAATGAATCGTCGCTGACGCGCATACCCCCGGTGCTGGTATACCCGATCATATGACCCAGTACAACAAGTATGATGGCAACCCCCCGAAGGGTTTCAACGTGCGTATTCTTTCGCGTTAGTGTCGCTTCTCTTACCGGAAAGGTAAACGCTATAGAGTTTCCTGCAAGTGGCTTACTTTCTGCAATGTCGCGCATAGGGGGAAGTGAAGTTCTTCACTCCCTTAAATTTCCGTGCCTCTTGCAGATTGATTTCCATCCCCGCTATTTCGAAGCTTTTCTACCCCAATGCAGGTCGGCGAAATTCAAGAACTGTTCCCAATCGTATGGCGTCACGTCATGTTTTCCTTCGCGAATGTGATAACCGACTGTACCCATCGCCGGTTCATGAACGGCAGGCATTTCGTCAGCGGGCAGCCCTTGCTTGTGAAAAAGGTTGTATACAGGTGTGGCATGCTTGGCCGACAGGAATTCACCTCGCGGATCAGCCCATCGGTCTTCCTCGGCGCTGGCGACATAAACCGGGCGAGGTGCGATGAGTGCCAGTAGCATATGCTGATCTACGGGAAGCTCTGCTTCATTTTCATTGTAGCGGCGGAAGTTCCCGCAGAACCAATGTGGAAAGGTGCGGTTAATACTTCCGACGGTCTCTCCAAATACGCGGCGTGATAGTGCGGCCCCTCCACACCCCGAGTCGTTTGAGATAACGATCGCAAAGCGTTCATCCTCGGCGCCTGCCCAGAGGGAGGTCTTGCCAAGTCGGGAATGCCCCATGACAGCAACGTGTTTAGAATCGATATCGCGGTCCGTTTCAATGTAGTCGAGCGCACGGCTTAGCCCCCATGCCCAGGCGGCGATGGTACCCCATTCATTCGGAGCTGGTCGGCGTTGGCCCCCCTGATAGAATAATGGGTGAACGCCGTTCTGAAAATCGTCGTCAATGTCCGGATCAATATCCCCGCAATAAATCGTCGCTAATCCGTATCCGCGAGCCAGTATCGTTTCTACCGGCCAGCGACTTGATCGTACTCCGCGAGAAGCTTCAGTCGCGCGGTTGTCGACTATCCCGAAATCCTTACCGGGTCTCATCCACGCACGTGACATCGTGATACCCGGATCACTGTGAATTGTTTGGTTCCCGTAGAAATTGAGGCCAAGGAATAGCGCCGGCTTCCTGACGTGCGTGGGAAGGTAGATCAAGATGTCCATGAAGGGCCCATCCTCTTCTCCGGAGAACAGTACTCTTACTTCTTTTCGGATGGCTTTCCCGTTGAGTGCCTTGGCATCGATCGACCGAACGACGAAACGCATACCCTCGGGTTTTCCAGGAGACTTACCGTAAACGTGTTCCCGGAATAGTTGGAGTATCTCTTTCCTTCTCTTCGAGTTCCAGGTTTTCGCATCAGACACCTTCTTCCCGTTTTCCATTACGAGAGGATCGGGTAGTGTGTAGGCGGGCACACGGGATTCGTCGAAGTTGGCGACAAATGGTGGGCTCGTCTGGCTAAGGGCGTTCAGGCTATATGTTGCCAGCAAAAGGATCGGAATGATTTGAGTGAGATTTGACATATGACTGTGTGATTCTGAAAAAAAGTATGTTATTTGGCCATGCCCGTTAATCCGGTTGGACACCCATCGATTACTGAGCAAATTTAAACTAAAAACATCGTGTTCTTTCTAGTTCATTGTGTTCTTCGTGTTACTGTACTCAAAAATTGTGTTCTCCGTGCTTGTACTTAAGAGTAAAATGAAGCTTCCACTAGTAATCTTTGTTGTCGTTCTGTTTGGGGCTTGTGGTCCGGGACAGGAAAAGATGCCTGCTAATGCTCGCGTCATCCGCGCTGTCAATCATGACGAAGTTCAGAAAGGGGAGCGTATCTATGCCCTGGTAGGGGCCACGCTGATAGACGGGACCGGGGGCGCCCCGTTGTTGAATTCATGTGTCATCGTCAGGAATGATGTCATCGAATCAGTGGGAAAGCGGGAGGACATCACGATACCTCCCGGGGCGGAGATAATCGAACTCGGTGATCTCACGCTATTGCCCGGCCTTATCGATGCGCATTACCACGATGAAGACAGCGACACACTCACGACGCTTTATCTCCGCAATGGCGTGACATCAGTCCGCGACCCGGGCGAGTGGATTGAAGCCTATGACGGCTTGCGTGCCTCCGGTAAGGCTCTTCCTCGTCTCTTTCTCTCCGGCCCGCATCTCGACAAAAATCCACCTGCCTATCCCAGGGACGCGCGTATTGTCAGGGACGCTGAGGAAGCGGGACTCGCTGTTGACGAACTCGCGGCGCAAGGCGTGACGGTGATCAAGGCATACTATGGTCTGTCTGTTGGCATGATCCGCGAAGTTTGTGAACGCGCGAAGAAACACGGGATCCCGGTGACAGCACATCTGGAGGTAACGAATGCGATGGACGCGATAAATGCCGGCGTCGACGGTATTGAGCATATCACAACGTTCGGGGCAGTGCTTGCACCGGCCCGTGATGTGGAAGTGTACAAGCAGAAAGTGTTAGCTGACAAGAATGCGCGGCGATGGGGACGTTATGAAATGTGGAGTTCTCTGGATCTCGACGACAACGCCGTTGTCGACTCGCTGCTTACTTTCCTTGTTGAGAAGAAGACATTCGTCACGCCGACACTGGCTATCTTTGAGCAGCGCGCCGACCGCGCTGACAGCATTGCGGTACGAGGCTTTGAAAACATGGTTAAACTGGTGGGTATGGCACGTGAGCGTGGCGTGCGCATTGTCGTTGGCTCTCATTCTTACGTACCCTACGCTGATCTTGGCTTTGCCTTCCAGCGCGAGATGGAGATGTTGAAGGAAGCGGGGCTCTCGAATATGGAGGTGATCATTGCCGCCACATCTGAGAACGCCAGATTCTTCCGCATCGACAGTTACCTCGGTACTGTGCAGTCAGGAAAATTGGCGGACCTCATCGCGGTAGAAGGGGATCCGTTGACGGATATAACCGCTATGCGAAACGTCCGGAAGGTAATGCTGAACGGAGTCTGGGTAAAGGAATGATACGGTCCGCAGAAACCCAGTTCTGACCCCGGCTATTTGACGATGATCCGCCGGTAAACCGATCCTTCCCGGTGATCGATGCGAACTGTGTATATTCCGGCGCTCAAGGGACGCGCGTCAATGTGCAGTCGATATTGGTGCTCTCCATATTGCTCACTCCGTCGGTAGGCAACGGAAGAATTCATTTGGTCAAGCAAGGTAACTACTACCGGTGTCGCTTTCCCGAATGTTATCGCGACCTCGAAACGCCCGTTGTTCGGATTCGGGTATACGGATAGATCGGTAACGAACTCCTTGATACGTCCGTTGCTTTCCGATGGGTCGTCCCTATCGGAGATCGTGATCGACTTTTCGAGCTGGTGGCGACAGGCTCCGGTAGCGACCTCCAGCGCTATCGTGTACTTTCCCACCTGTGCGAATTGTCCGTAGACAATATCCTGCGTTTGGGCCAACAGGGTCATGTCTTCGGAGAAGGACCACTGCGTACTCTCGGGCAGTGGCCAGGTGATATCTATGACTACGATGGTATCCATGACGAACGCCTCCGAAGCGATCATAAAGTTTGCTTGCAGCAAGTCTTCCGTGCTGTTCACCAGAAATGTATCGCGAAGAATGCAACCCGCCGCATCACGAACCTCGAGCCAGTAGATACCTGGGTCGGAAACTGTCATCCACCGCTCAGACGAAGAGCTCCCGTCGCTGCCTCGCCATTGATATGATCGCCACGAGGCCCCAGGGTCCAGTGTGTGTGACTGGCCGTTGCACAACATCACCTGGCCGCCGAGTTCCAGGCGAGGCCCCTCATGGCTTATTGACTGGGTCAGTACTGCCGTGCACCCATTACTATCCCGAACGGTCACGTGGTAGTCACCTTCACAAAGATGCTCTATTGTATGCTGTTTGATCCCAGTCGACCACTCATAGATGAAGTCACCTGTGCCACCCGATGCCCGGACAGCTATTTTGCCATTGCACATGCCTGCGCATGTGGGATGGATGGTCTCTACTGCGGCAACCGCAACCGGTGTGGGAACCGCGAGGGTTCGCGTTCGCGAAGCACTGCATCCCTGTTGATCCAGGATCGTTGCCGTATAGACGCCGCCGGGTTTGTCGGTAACGGTGAACCGGTCGTCGTCGTCGTTCCATCTCACCATGACGGGTCCCTGAGTATTTGTCAATGACTGTATTTCCAGAATGCCGGTATTTTCACCGGTGCAGGTGATGCCGCGGAGTTCAGCGATCGAGAAGTCGATCGGCGCTGGTGCGCGTAGCGTGATAGATGCCTGCGCGCGACAGTGATTTGCGTCGGTTACCACGACGTGATACGCGCCGGGTTTGAGATCCTCCCGGTGGGAGGTCGATGGGCCGTCGGACCATTCGTAACGATAAGGTTGCACACCTCCGCGCAAGTCTGCTTCGATCGAGCCGTCGCTTTCGTGATGGCAGCTGACATCGAATCCATTTTTGCCACCGGTTGACAGTAGCGAGACGTCGAGCGGTTCCGGGGCATTCAGGCGGAAACTGGATATGTTACTCAGACATCCGTTCGAATCTTCTACTTGTACGCGGTAGATTCCCGCTACCAGGTTGTTGATCCGGGCTGCCGCGCTGATATCGGGATCCCAGCGATAATTCGGAAACATACTAGTTCCGCCCGCTGCTGTCACTGCGATGGCGCCATCCGCAGCATTGGTGCAGCTGATCTGAAAACCATTGAAGTCGGATACGACTGAAGACGATACTATAACGGGCGTCGGATCGAGCAATTGAAATGTCCGATCAGTCCGGCAAGAGCCGTACAGGTTGATGTCGCTGTTGTTCTCAACTCTGATCTGAAAGTGGCCGCCCGGTAGACTCGGAAACGAGAATGTATTTTTGTTTTCGAGATAGTCCTGCGCAATTGGAAGACCAGTTTGCGAATCAAATAACGTTACGACGAAGTCGTTGATCTCCGGCGTTGAATGTTGCATGGTGACACTAACGGAGCCATCATTCTCTCCGTGGCAACGCGGATCGGTTGTCGCCGTCGCCACGACCGGTCCCGGATGATAGATATCCACTGGTTGCAATTGGCTTGTCGTATTTACAGCCCCTGTGACCCTGAAATACTTTCGTCCATAAGGTGAGTCGAATCCAAGCGCGACAAGTTCTTCCCGGGTAATGGAAATGGTTGATTCTCTTTTTCCCTCGATCACCCGAAAACCTTCGGTGAGAACGTCGCTAACCTCCCAGGTAAAGGAGGCTGCACACGTATTTGAGGTCAGCGTTAGTCGCTCGCAGTCTTGCAGGAAGTGAGAGATCTGCGACCGTGGGTGGATGTCGATCCAGATGTAAACTTGTTCGGCGTGGTTTCTTCCTTCTTTTTCAATGAAGTGTGTGATACAAGGACTCGCGTGAGTGCCCGAGTAAGTAGCTGCGATCGTTTCCGTGGCTGCGTGTGTAGGAGTATAGGGGCGCCACGCCACTCCATTGATGCTGACCTGTATGTCACCTACCAGCGGGTCTGCGCCTGAGATGGTGAATGAGAGGTCGCTCGTTGATGAACTTCCCGACACCGTTTTTCCAGAGAAGGTGACCGTCGCCATTGAGATCGATTCAAATGCGTAGTTGGTATGGTTGATTTGCAGGTTGATCCGAGCAACCCATCCCTGTGCTGAGGCATGGATCATCAGCCATAGGAGAGATATTGTCAGTGTCGCCTTGATAGTTTTCATATCCGGGGCTTGGATGTGTTAGTAGGATAGCGTGAGTGGCTGGCTTACGGCCGACTTCGGGCCGTTGATAAAATCGGCGATGATCCGATATTCGTAATGGTTGCCAGGAATGAGCGTGTCTGTCAGTTCGTTTTCTTCGGCGCTGACGGTTTGTAGCAATACGTGTGGGCCGCCATTGACGGAACGGTAGATAGCGAAGGAAAGCAAGCCAGACGTATCGCTGCGCCACGCGAGTCGCAGGTTGTGTTCATCTCCTGTCAAACGATACTTTTCCCACTTCACCGCCGGCCGGTGCGTCAGTGGAAGACAGGGGACGGCGATAGGATGTGCCGGCACGGATTCCAGTGCGGTTTCGTCGCGTGATATGATCGTGTAGTATGCGTGCTTTCCGGACGGACAGGTATTGTCGGTATAGCGGTATATGGAGTCTGCCCTGGCGGGCACTGTTGCAACCCGGGTCCATCCCTGATGCGATGGATCGTTTCGGTAGATGTGGTAGTCTATGACATCGTCGCTACCTGCAGCTAACCATGTGATACTCGCGCCAACTGAATCCGGGCCGCCCGCGATGATAATGGGTGGCTGTGGGGCGATCCAGTCGGGAATCGGGAGGGCAAACGGCGTTGATAGTGCGGAGTGGTTCTGGCTATTGTCAATGGCCATGATCCAATAGTAGATGTTCCTGTTGAGTGTGTTGGTCGGTATTGTGTCCGCGTAATGTGGTGGTCGGACTGGAGTGCTCGTGATCTGTGCTGGCTCGTCTTGCGCTGTCCATGATCGAAAAAGTCTGTATCCGTAGATGTCGGGTTCAGCATTCGGCGTCCATGCCAGGGTGACGACACCGCAGCTGTCCACCGTAGCGGATACGTTGCGCGGGACGGCAGGCGGCAGGCTGTCGACGAGTTGTGCGAAGTACGGAGGGGATGCATACGATTGGCCGCCCGATGTGAGTGCCACAACGCGGTAGTAATTTACGACACCTGCAGCGGTGTCACGATACGTTCTTTTCCCGGGTTGGATCACATGACTGTTGATCCGAACGAAATCATTGCTGGATTGCGATCGTTCGATTGCGAAGCCCCGGATTACTGCATCGCTTGTTGCCGGAAAATTCCATTGGATCAGGATGGATATATTATCGTCGCTGACGGCGGACGTGATGTAGGGAACGTCGACTGCCCGGACCATAGCCTTGCCACTGACGATGTCCGAAGGAGGCCCTTCTTCACCGAAAGGAGTAATGCCTCTTACCCGGTATGAGTAGATCGCTGATGGATCGGGGAGCGAATCTGCAGCGTACTCGTAGCGATCGTGATCCTGTGTGTCGCGTGACACGGTTGTAATTGGCACATTGTAGAGGCGGATGAACGCATGATCATTCTCCCTGCGCTCGACAATGAACGCTGAATACGGTGATGTAAGGTGACGATGCCATTTCAGGTGAACCGTTTCCTTCGCGAAGTCTCCCTCGAGTCCCTGTGGCCGGGGAAGTTCGACGTTGTCGTCTGTTCCGGTGAATACACTTCCATAGGAAGAAGTCCCGTTGATCAGTATGCGGTACAGATACTGCTCTCCCGGTCGCGCGGTGGTATCTGTAAACCACAACCCGCTTGCCTTCGCCACTAGCGGTGACATATCGGCGGTGAACAGGGCGAACGCAAATCGCTGCTCATTTTCGCGGGACTTGTTTACAATGGTGAAGATATCCTGCCGGGTGAGATCGACTTCGAAGCGATCGCCGAAGAGAGCCTGGGCGGCAACGGCTGCGTATTCATTGTGAGGTACGATAGGTTGCCATTTGTCTTCGGTCCATGGCATTATTGACGAGGCGAGTACAGTTCGCTGTCGTTCTGCTGCGATTGTCCCTTCCCGCGTGACCAGGTAGCGTTCGACGCGATAGCCGTGGTTGTTCGCTGTTCGCCACAGTTCGTAAGTGAGGGGTGCCCAGCGAAGTGTGATTGAGTCCTGCGATGGACGTGCCACTACACCGATATCTTCGGGCGGAAAGGGGCTGTTCTGTGCAATGAGGTCGAACGTCAACGCGATGGTAACGACCGATGTGATCATGATCCGTGCAAGCGTGAATACGCCGGGATGGACGTCTACGTCAGTCGGGATCAGGTATGCGATTGAATAGTTCTGTGTCATAGGCTGATGTTGTTATGTCAGTGCCGGGAATTATGTAGTTGAAGCGAATCCGGTATTGTCCGTATCGGAGGTAGGGAAGAGGTGCGATAACGAGTGCGCCGATACCTGCGGGTACAACGGGACCGTAGTCGGCAACGTAATTGGCGGCGTGCCGCTGCAGGTCGTAGAAGTCAAAGGCTACTGATTGGCCGAGGTTATAGACGACGAGTTCGTTGAAGAAAGGGACGGTTGTTCGGAGTGACGCGTCGCCATCGGATCGTATGTTCTCTCCGTATATGTCGAACACAGGTGGAACTCCGAGGCGATGAGGATCCGGCCGTCTCACACTCATCCAACCGAGCAGGGGATAATCGCGGTACAGTAGAGGGTGTACGTCGTTTTCATACCATTGGTTCCCATCGAGAATAGCTTGCATTTTCACGAATCCGTTTTCCCCGAGTTCGTCCTCGCTCATCCGTTCGTCACCTTGAAAGCGCGCGACGAGTTGAAATATATTGATACCGGTGCTCAGGCGCATGGCAGGTGAAAGGGTTACGTTCGCCATTTTATCCCGGAAAGTATTGTGCATACTCGTCCGGAAGCGAGATGAATAGACTGTCGTCTCTTCCGGCTGGTCGACGCTGCCGTGTGCGGTCTGTGTTGTCATTGTGACGGTTGTTCCGTCGGCGTCGGATATCAGTGCCCGTTCGCTGGTCGTAACGTTCGCATCGATGCCGCTCGCGACTGTCGGTATGCGGATGATTTCCAGCAAATGCTCCGTGCTGCTGTTCAATGCTGTAGGTAATTCAAATGTGATGCGCTGGCTGTCGCGGTGGTAGGACAACCCGGTCTCAAGGATTCTGTTCGCAACGATGTCGGTGATCCGTATCCGTTGAATCCAATCGGTGCCTGTGTCGAAGAGATAGGGTTGCCCGCTCTTCAGCTGAATGAAGCCGCCATTGTGTTCGCGGGGGTAGTAATTGGATTGGCGCGGTGCCGGGTACGCGTAGGCAACGTTGCTTGCAGGAATAAAGTCGGGAGCTTTGCCGGTTTCGAAGACCGCCTCCATGCTTTCTGTGACGGGTTTGTTTTCGAACTTGACTTGTGTCCACACATCGTTAATTCGTTCTTCGAAGGATAATGTGGCGGCGATCCGGATCGAGCTCGATCCTGGTAGCAGCTCATGGGAGTCGAAGACGACAACGTTTTTCTCTTCATTCCAGATCAACCGGCCATCTAATACCCGCGAGTCTTTTGTGATGGAAAAATCATCCAGGACCGCGCGGAAATAGTGACTCCGGTCTTCCATGTCCTCCACTACAAATGTTTCTCCTACGGGTATGTTGAACACGACTTGTGGTGTATTGAATACGGTGACATCGTTCGAGCCGTTCGTTGGAGTCACTTCTGCAATCAGGTTGATATCTTCGAGCAGATTCTCTTCCGCGATCGGCTTGCATTCTTCGCCGATAGTAATTTCGAAGTTGCAGCGTCCCTTGATCAGTCCTCCCAGTATCCGGTAGTGACCGCCCACCTTGCCTTTCATCCAGAATGGATTCGGACCCTTGGCTTGAAGGATGGTGGCTGCGCCGATGCGAAGGATCTCGTATCTGCCTTTGTAGAACCGGAGATTCACGCGGATTCCAATGGTGCCCGTCACGAATGCGTACGCCTGCCCGTTGGCGTACCACCCGTCAATTCCGAACGATCCCGAAGACCCTGCGCAATGGTATTTTGTGTCGTAGTGTTTCAACATGAAATCCAGTCCTGTACCGGCACTGAAACGACCGTAGAACATGAGGAATCGTAGATCTCCGGTATCGACAAGGAAATGCAGTCCGAAGGCGATCCCCGTGCCCGACTTCAACGCATTCATATCTCTCATATAGTCAAGATCAACATTACCGAGGATATCCGATACCTGAGGCGGCGGCGGTGGACTCCCAGGCAAGTTTATTCCGAGCATGAAATAGCTTTTGGCTTTGAATATCCGCGCGACTTCTAGTCCCAGCGGTTGATCCGGACTTCCCACGTGTATGTACCAGTTGTGTTCTTCAAAATGTATGACTGCCCATCCAGCTTTGTTGTTATCGCCGACACCGCGGACGATCCCGCCAGCGACATTGACATACACCTCCAGATTTCCGTGGAAGATGTCATTGATGTTATCGAAATGCAGCCGCAGAGATCCAAAGACTTGTCCTGTCGCGAGACTTCCCAGTTTTTCGGTGAGTTCACCCGCAACCGCGGCAGAGGCGAGATCGCGGATCTGTCGCGCGGTGAGCGACTCTGAACTCATAAACCGCGCACTCCCTGTGAAGGTTGTCGAGTTGATGCCGCCGTGCCGGTTGAGGACAACTTCCAGGGCGACATCACCTCTCATCGCCTCTGGTCGTGGTGTGCCAAGCAATACTACGGCACGGATGCCGAGTGAGTTCTCATCCGGCACGTATGTTATGCCCGATGGTGAACGTCCGATCGTTCCTTCTACCGGTTTGTCAGCTTGTTTCATCTTCGAGTAGTAGCCGCCTCCGAAACCGAACGCAGACAACACACCCGGGACCATCGGAATACCTGCCTTCAGCTCTACGAGCGCGTCGCCATACCAGTACCTGAATGTTTCAGTTCTGCCGAACAGAGCCTCGGCTTCTGCTTCGATACGTTGGATCTTCCCTTTCACCTTGCCTTTGAACCCCGCGCCATAGACTGGGTCACCGTCGAAAAACCGGACTTCTCCCGTGAGTTCGATCACCTTCGGCTTCTGGATATTGATCTTTACGGTGCTGAGTTCGACCTCATCAAACTTCCAGTTATGGCGATCGATGCCGATAAGCTGCCCCTGGTTGTTTCGCTGAGGCAATTCCTCCTGGATGCCCCATACGACCATCGAGGCCTTGCCTGCAAAGGATTCATCTTCTGGCTTGCCACCAAGGTTGATCAGGACATCGAATGAAATGCCCACCCGGTGCTCTTCACTTTTGATACCGATATTATCGAACACGACAGGATACTTAGCCAGTGTCGAGTTATGTCCCTCGCGTCCGAATCCGAACGTACCGGGACGGAAATGAGGAGGTTCGCTATCGATCACCATATTTTCAAACCTGATGCTGTTGAAAATGGCCTTCGGCTCCCTTGAAGATATATTGATTGTGAGTTCTCCGTTGAGGTGGGCGGAAGGGTAGAATCTGTTCTCTTTCTCCCGGACGATTACGTGCGACCCGTTCGCGAGTTTGACATCGGCGAGCCAGAGGTCGAGTTTCAGTTGTTCACTTACGGTGACTGCGAAGACGTAGTCGCCGGCTGCGTTTCGCTGTGCAGTGTATGCGAACCGCGCATCCTTTCCATCGCGGTCTTTGATCACAGGAATGGTTAACTGCCCTTGGAGGGAGAACGCGGTGACAGTATTCGCGGCGAGGTGAACAGATGCTTGTTCAAGCGTATAGGACCAACCACTCATGCTTCCGTCTGTAAAGATATTTTCTGCGTATATCTCACCTGTTATCCCGTCGTTGTCGAGGATCATATTTCGCGCGCCGATCACAATCCTGCCGGAGGCGTGCTGACGCATGAATGCCGGCGGGAATCTCACCTGTAGCTCGCGGATGTACACGCCCCGCCATAGCTCGTCAAGAGCAGCGGACAGGAACGGTGAGGAGTAGTTCTCAGGAAACGAAAGACCTGCAGGGTTGGTCAGGTCGCTCCAGTCGAGGTACGCCTCTGTTGCACGAAAGCCGAATCCATCGAGTCCCCGTACCTGGAACGGTGGTAAGGCGACACTCACCAGGATATCGTTGAGTGATTGGGTGTAGGCCGTGAAGCTGATGGTCATCCGTTCGGTTGAAGCAACGCCATGTTCATCTTCCGGACGGATGATATCCGATGAGAACTGCAGGCCGGCGTGGAGGTTCACACCCAGGAATCCGTTGCAATCGAACTCCACATATGATCGATCTGACCCGCGGACGGTCAGGATGCTGTGTGACCCTACCTTGGTGGCGTGGTCGCCCAGTAGAAAGATCTTCGCGTTGCCGTTGATGCCGCCGGTGGCGGACAGCGGTACCTTTCCATGGAACGCCAGCCGCATGGTTGTCTGCGGCAGTGCAAGTGAAACGTAGACATCCATGACCGCACCGTAGCGATTGAACTCAACGCGATCGATCAAAAGGGTGTAATCCAGCGCGCCTCCCGCCTTCACTATTCCGATTGGCAAAGTGACTTCCGACAACGCATCCAGGGATTCGAGGAATCGCTGACCTTCGAGGACCTTCCGGAGTAATGCGTGAGCATATGCCCGTCTTTCGAGTACGGAGTCCTGCACATTTTCCTCTGGGATGAACTCGTCATGACCGATGACAGGCAGAACGATGTGGGGGAAGAATCGAACGTCAGCATTGTTTCCAGGGATGCGCAGAGCAGTTGTGTCCTTGAACGCAGCAGCGCGCATGAGGGCGAGCAGAGATATGAGTACAATGGCTCCCGTCCTGAGTGTGAATGTGAACATAACGATGGAAGTGTTAGTAGGCTTCGGTTATGATTTCAAAGTCGTCTTGCTGTAGGAACCATTGGCGAACAATGTTCAATGCTTGCGGGTAGTCGTCGGTGACGAGGTCACCGTGCCTTCCAATCGCGAAGGGAAATCCTTTGATAATCGGAGCGAGAAGTTCCATCACGCGGTAGGCACAGGGAATAGGATCCTCATTCCCGGGATCTGGTGACAGGCAGTTTTCCGCGTTGCTATTCAGGATATCCAATAGATATCGTATCGCTTCGCGATGGCGTGTGAACGCCAGATCCGGAAGGACGCGGTAGACGACATCGTCGCCGACGGGCAGGCGTTTGACCCGTCTCAGCATCTCCGAGGTCGCGCCGGCATCGCCCAGACGCACAAGTCCAACGATTGCCGACCATCGGATTGCCGGTTTGTGTTGTACGTTTGAGAGTGATTGGAGACGCGGGATCAGTTCCCGCGCGCCGAGGTATGCGCAGATCCGGATGACATCTTCCAGTCGAGGATAGTGATCGTCGCGAACCAGTTTGTCGAGCCGGGTCCTGGCGGCGATACCGAAGTCGTCAGGTGAATATGATTTGAGATATTCGAGGACGATACCCGTGCCGGCTGCGCTGCCATCGGCACAGACCTGCGAAAACAAGTCGACAACAGTATTTCGAAGGCGCGTGTCCGTCGATGTTTGTGCGTGGCGATGCAATTTAGCCAGCGCATTCATCCGCACAGAGTGATTTGTGTCGTGTGCCAAAAGCACAAGATCGTCGGAGTTGAGGGATGCGTGCGCGATTTGGTCGCCCGGGTAACGTTGCGAATAGGTCGGTGACGTTTCGCTTAAACACACGATCAGCGCCGCTGCCAAAGCGTACTGTGGCTTTGGGATGTTGTGGTTGAAGAAAGAAGAATGGCCTGTCAGGACATAGCAATATCCCAACAGGCCTGTGCGAGAGGGTCTTCGCATATCAGACTGTTTTGGAAAGCTTAAATAAAGATCGAAGGCCCAGAGATCAGGTCAAAGAAAATGAGCAAAGCTTTTCCTGACAATTTGAACCGGGGCAACGCATATTTTTTGCGAGTAAATGTGGAACATCTTATCTTGATCTCACATCCATGCATTACGCAACCCAAAACCATCACTACACATGTCACGTTCCGGAAATATCAGCAGGCGACGCTTTGTGAATTCCACAGCAGTCGCCTCTTTAGGATTTACCATTGTGCCACGTCATGTACTCGGTGGAGTCGGATTCATACCTCCCAGTGACAAACTCACGATCGGTTATATAGGATGTGGTACTCAGGGTCTTCGTGAAATGATCCCGCTCATTGCTAATCCGAAGGTTCAGATAGTTGCAGTCTGCGATCCAAACAAAGCCACTACCGATTACGTAGACTGGTCGCAATACGGACTCCGCGACAGTATCCGAAAGGCACTTGGCGATTCGTCCTGGGGAGAAAACCTTAACGGTATTCCAGGCGGCCGCGATTTTGGCCAGGAGTTAGTTGAAAAGTATTACGCAAAGCAATCAGGAAAATACAAAGGATGTGCGTCGTATGAAGACTACCGGGAGTTGCTCGCGAAAGAGAAAGACGTCGATGCGCTAAGAGTCATGACACCGGATCACCTTCACGCTGCGATTTCGATCGCGGGAATGAAGCAGGGCAAACATATTGTAATGCACAAGCCGATTGCTAATCGCATCTACGAGAGCAGGCTGACGATTGATACCGCACGTTCCACAGGCGTCAGCACTCATTTGCTTGCGTGGAGCCGCCAGGCCGGCAATGACATCGTAAAGAAATGGATCGACGACGGCGCCATCGGAACACTGAAGGAAATTCACAACTGGTCGAATCGTCCGGTGTGGCCACAGTGGACGAGTCTGCCGAAGGAGAAGCCCCCGGTGCCCAAAGGGTTCAATTGGGATCTTTGGCTCGGACCTGTCCAGCATCGGGATTACCACCCCAACTACACACACTGCGTGTTCCGTGGCTGGTATGACTTTGGCGGCGGGAGTATTGCCGACATGGGGCATTACAGTCTGTGGCCGATGTTCCTGACGCTGGGAGTCGAAACCGCTCCGCTGAGTGTGGAAGCTTATGCACCTAGTAGCCGGACCGTTGTCGATGGTGTCAGTCGTCCTGTGGTGAATGACGTCGCATTTCCGAATACATGTACGGTGAGGTTCAAGTTCCCGGAACAGAAGACACTCCCCGCGTTCGATCTGTTCTGGTACGATGGCGGGATCAAACCCCACACACCGGAAGAGCTCGAAGCGGATGGCAAGGATATGCCGCATGAAGGAATGATGTTCGTTGGCGACAAAGGAAAAATAATCAGCGGCTTTCTGAATCAGGGCCCGAGGTTGTTGCCGGAAGCGCGCATGAAGAGCTACATGGAAGGTCGTGCATTCCCGGAACATGACTATCCGCTGAGCGATGATATATGGATCGATGCTTTTCGCGAGAAGAAGCAATCGTCGGGCAGTTTTCTGCTTGCGGGTCCGATTTCGGAAACCATCAACCTTGGCGCCGTTGCGCTTCGCGCCCGAAAGAAGATATTGTATGATGCAGAGAAAATGAAGATCACAAATATTCCGGAGGCGAATCAGTTTCTCAGACGTGAATACCGGAAAGGGTGGGAATTGTGAGTTTTTTCGCATGTGAGAACGCAAATTGATCCCAGTCCTGCGTTAATTACCTTTTTACTCCGCCGGGATACCAGTAAATTGCGGCAAAGCAACGTATAATGAAGCACTTCACTTTTGGAAAACTTCTTCTGGTAACGGCTGTCGTGTTGGCGTCGTGTGGTCAGAAACAGGAAAACGCACAAACAGCAGGTATGTCGGATGGCAAGGTTCAGGAGGTCGCGCGCGATTATGTTTTCGGTGACGATCGCCCATTTCCCCAGTGTCATGCTTCGACGGTGCTGCGATTGGATAACGGACAATTTCTCGTCGCGTGGTTCGGGGGTTCCTACGAAAAGCACGACGACGTTGGAATCTGGCTTTCGAAAGGACGGCCTGGGAGCTGGACTGCCCCGAGTGAAGTAGCCAAGATCCGCGAGGATGCCCACTGGAACCCGGTGTTGTTTGAAGATCCATCAGGCGCCATTACGCTTTTCTTCAAAGTAGGGAAGGAGATCGACTTCTGGGAAACGTGGTATCAGGTTTCTAACGACGATGGCGAAACATGGTCTGAAGCGAAGGAACTGGTCGCCGGGGATAAAGGCGGACGCGGACCCGTGCGGAATAAACCGATCATCTTGTCGGATGGTACATGGTTGGCGCCTGCGTCCAACGAGTTGAATAAGGTATGGAACGCGTTTGTGGATCGCAGTGAGGATGGAGGTAAGACATGGACGGAAATGGAATTTGTCGCGCTGGAACGTGATGCGGATTTCGGTGAGGGCGTGATACAACCCGCACTGTGGGAATCTGAGCCCGGGAAAGTACACATGTTGCTGCGCAGCTCGGCAGGGGTGATCTGTCGTTCCGATTCGGAGGATTATGGCAAGACCTGGTCGCCTGTTTACAAGACTGAGATGCCTAATCCCAACAGCGGGATCGATGTCGCGAAGCTTGCGGATAATACACTCGTCCTGATATTCAACCCTGACAAAAAGAACTGGGGCTCACGCAGTCCGATTTCGCTGGCGGTCTCAAAAGACAATGGAAAGTCGTGGGATTCAATCACCGAACTCGATCGAGGACACGAAGATGATGAGTTTTCATACCCGTCTGTGATCGCATGGGGTGATTCGGTTGCTGTGACCTATACCTGGAACAGAGAGAAGATCGCTTTCTGGCTGGGAAAAGTCGATTGACGGTCCGTGAACCGTGGACCATAGGCGGTACACATTTTGTATCTACGCGCCCGGTAAGCCACTATGGAAACGGGTATCGACTGGAACAGGATTCTTTTCAATGACCTTCAGGGCAGTTTTCTCATTGAAGTAGTATTCCGTACGATCGTCATGTTTGCATTCCTGCTTGTAGCTTTGCGTTTTACGGGCAGAAGGGGTGTCAAGCAGCTGTCGATATTCGAAGTGGTGATCATCATTGCGCTGGGTTCTGCCGCGGGTGACCCGATGTTCTACGAGGACGTGGGTATCGTTCCGGCACTTCTCGTATTCCTCGTCGTGACGTCCTTCTACCGGCTGGTAACATGGCTCACCGCCAAGAGCAGGCGTGTCGAGCAGTTGATGGAGGGATCTGCGGCCTTGCTCGTTGAAGAGGGCGTCTTTTCGGTCCTGAAGTTTCAGAAGGAAGATATGGCTCAGGACGAGTTCTTCTCGGAACTTCGACTCAAATCGGTCGAGCATCTGGGGCAGGTCAAGTATGCATTCCTCGAACCTTCGGGGAATATCAGCGTATTCTACTTCCCGGATGAGCAGGTCCGTCCCGGTCTTCCTCTCCTGCCGCGTTTATATGAAGAAAAAAGTCCGGTTATTCCGCATGACGGGTTGTTCTCCTGTGCCAATTGTGGATTCACAGATCAGCAAAAAGCAGGAGAGGCTTCGTGTCCGGTGTGCGGCAAGGTCGAGTGGGTATCAGCTATCAATACCAGGCGATGCTCGTAGCTCGGTTCAAAGAACTTTCCGCAGTTGGGTCCATCGTGTCACATCTTTTTCGTCGTGGGTGATCATGATGAGTGTGGTGTCTTCATTCAGATAGTGATTGAGGTAGGTAGTGATGCGGGCGTGATTGTCGGGGTCCAGGAACTGGAACGGTTCATCGAGTAGCAGCAGTTCCTTGTCATCCAGGAACATGTTCATCAACAATACCATCTGCAGCTGCCCGGACGAGAGTTCGGCCATCGGGATATCAATGTAGGCTTCGGCCGCGAACGATGTGATCAATTCGGTGAGGCGTTCGGGGTCAGAGTGCTTTTGCCGGGAGATGTATGTTCGTCCTGTCAGCTGACGTGTCCAATGGTCGAGGAAATGAATTTGTTCCGGGCCGAGGTAGTTGATCCTTTCTTTGATATCCCATATGGATTCGCCTGAGCCACGGCGTTTGCCAAAGAGGAAGATCTTCTGGCTGTATGCCATCGGGTGGTCGGCAAAGATGAGGCTGAACAGTGTTGTCTTTCCGGAGCCGTTCTTTCCTGTCAACGCCCACCGCTCGCCTTTTTGGATACGCCAGTTCAGCCCGGAGATGATCCTGGTGCCGCTGTATTCAATGGTCACATCCTGCATGTCGACGATGGGTTCTCCGCCGGTGCTGGCGGGAAGGGCAGGGGGCAACGGAGTTGATGACTTGCGCGTTGAGGGAATCACGCTTGTTGACTCCCGGATCTCAAAGTGATCGAGTACGAGTCGCCGATTGATGACGGCGGGAAGTGAGTCTCCGTGTTCGGTCAGGATGATCTGGATATCATAGCGTGTAGCAATGTCGTTGATGAAAGCACTGAGATCCGAGCGGCTTTCTGCATCGAGGCCGTCGAATGGATAGTCGAGGATGAGCAGTGACGGGATGTTTCTGACGAGTTGTCGCAGAATGATCACTTTTTTGAGTTGTCCGTTCGATAGTCTGGTGACCGGGAGTTCGAGGAGTCGGTGGATGTTGAAGTTATCGGGAAGAGCCAGCGATGATAGTTTTGCGGCATCGTCGCTGAAGATCTCGGAGACGTTGGGTATGCCGGATTCGTCACTGCGGTAGTAGCGCTGCTGATAGTATACATCAACCGCTCCGCTAAGCGCGGATTGCATCCAGTGAGTCGGTATGAAATGGATATGTTCCAGGCGCTGCTGATATCGCGTATCCCAGTCATCCCCAACGATAAACGAATGGCTGACCGTGCCTCGTAGGGGAGTCAGTGCACCCGCGATGAGTTGGAGCAGTGCAGTTTTTCCGGCGCCGTTATTCCCCTGAATAACCCAATGTTCCCCTTTTCGTATGCGAAAGTTTAAGTCCTTAAATAATGCTCTCCCTGCCCGGACAACCGCGACATCTTTAATTTCCACCATACAGCTATACGTCGGTAATTCTTCCGAAAGATAACCATATCCGACGATAGCGGGGTCCGGAATTGAGTATCGCGAGGGCGACGTTGTGTTATTTCAGCTTTCGCAAAGCTCTGAAGCCGCTCGACAGCCGCAGTTTTGTGTGTTCGAGGCCGGAGCTATTTCCGCCGAACTCAGCCGTCTGAATATCCTTCACCTCAAGGATTTCCAGCGCGAGCGTGTATGCGTTCTCAGAGATTAGAATGATGTTTCGCTGTTGGTCGGCAAACCCACGGAGATAGCGGTCTATCGTGCTTCCATTCCGAAGCGTGAATTTTACCAAAAAACTAGACCCCGTGATCTCCGCAAGGCGCTCTTTCATCTGGGAAATCGTAACCATTTGTTCCTTCATAACCAATGCTCCCGCATATGTAAGGCCAACGTGAACCCACTCGATTGCAAACGTTTGTGAGGCTCTTTAAAAACTTAATTTATCCCGAAATGGGATATTATTCCACGTATGGGTTAATTAGATAGCCTTTCTTCGCGTGCGAATGAGATCGAGTACGCCCTTAATGAATGTCAACGGGTGAACGGGATTCCCGGGAATGTAGAGATCGACCCGATGAGTGTCCAGAAATGCCCGGTCCACCGCCGGGCTATTCGCAAATAGACCGCCACTGATGGCATCGGTGCCCGCCAGGATAATGAGCTTCGGAGTCGGTATGGCGTCGTAGCACATGCGAAGTGCATTTGCCATATTCGCTGAGATCGGCCCGGTAATAACAATACCGTCAGCGTGCCTCGGTGAAGCAACAAAGTCGATACCGTATCGCCCGATGTCGAAGTTGACGTTGCCGGATGCATTGAGTTCGAGCTCGCTGCTGTTGTCACCTCCTGCGCAGACCTGCCGGAGTTTTAAGGATCCCTTGAAAAATCCTGCGATCTCCCGGCGTACCAGTTCAGGATTTAGTGCTATGGCCTTTTTGGCACCTTCCGTTACGACCAGCTGAGCCCGGTCATTCGTCGCCATTCTCCAGTCTTTTGAGAACCGGATGTTCCGGGGAAAAGCGCGCGCACAGTCGCCGCAGAATGAGCAGCGTCCGAGATCTAACCGCAAGGGGGCGACATCGATCGCACCCGTCGGACAAAACGATTTCAGAGCATTGTCGTTGCTGTCTGAAGTCAGTTCAGGGATGCCGCGGAAAAGACCCGGGACTTCAGCTTTCAGAGGATCAGGTATTGATTGCCTGCCTTGATTAAATAATATTTTGATATTCTCAATCATCGTTGCTAAAGGTCGTGACCACAATAACTCAAATTGAAACTCTTGTTGCAGACGGGGAAGTCGGAGATCTCATTGTTTCGTACCGCCATGGCAACGGCGGGCCAATTGTGAATAGACGGATCCTTCACCGCGTACCGGATCAGCTCGCCCTGCTCGCCAGTGATGGCGCAATGGCAGATCTCGCCGCGCCAGCCTTCTGACAGTGTGATGGCGAAAGAGTCGGGCGCCGGCGCCCATCGTAGAGGCTGTATGATCTCTTCCTTCGGTCGGGCTTGCATGATCGTCCGAAGGTACGTGATTGAATGGACGATCTCTTCGTATCTCAGTTGCGTCCTGGAATAGACATCGCCGTGATGTTTGACAATCGATGTCGACGGGAAGTCGAGATATAAGTCGTGAGGGTGCGACGTGCGGATGTCACGTGCGATACCACTGGCTCGCGCTGCCATGCCGACGGTTCCCAGCGCTACACTTGTCTCACGTGAAACCACACCGTTTTTTTCCAGCCGGGCCATAGCGGGGGGAAGGTGATGGAATTTGTTCCATATGAGATGAAGGTCGTTTTCATATTCATCGAATAATGTTTCGAGTTCCGCAGCCAGGTCCTCCGTGAAATACCAGGGGTTTACTCCGGCACGGATGAGTCCTTTGCCTAAGCGGTTGCCACACCATTCCTGGAAGAAGTTGATGACAGGCGTTCTGAGTCTTCCGAATACTGCGCTTCCGAGCTGGTATCCGATGTCGGCGCAAATCGCACTAAGATCTCCCGTGTGAATTGCAATTCGCTCCAGCTCAAGCGCCACCGTCCGCGCAAACTGAATATCACGGGTGGGCTGGAACCCACAGAGTGCCTCCCATAGATTGACGAACGCAACGGTGTGTCCCGCGACCGTATCGCCCGCAATGGATTCGGCGAGAAGCGTTCGTTGCAGAAGACCTTTCGAGGACTCGATCAATCGTTCAATTCCCCGGTGTTGGTAGCCGTGCTGGATCTCCAGGTGCAGGATTTGTTCACCGTTGCAGATAAAACGAAAATGCCCAGGTTCGATGATACCCGCGTGAATGGGACCCACGCCCACTTCGTGAAGTTCTTCGCTGTGTATCGTGTAAAAAGGGTAGTGCTCCATGCTCTTGCCGGGGCGAGTCCGTTCCACTGGATAGCGCACCGGTTTGAGCCACGGATGGTCGGAGTAACGAATGCCAAAACGCTCGTGTAGTATTCGTTCGTATACCTGAAAGGGGGTGTGGCGCGCGGTGAAGGACGGGTACTCGCGTTCATCGTCGATCTCAATCTCCGACGATGAGATCGAAATTGTCGCCATGTCGTCGTCGGCAGTCGCGCATATCAGTTTCAGTACGTCGCCGCGGTTGAACCCAAAATAGGAGACGCAATGCCGTGAGCTCTGACGGAGCAGATCCACATTGGCGGACAGGAATTCATCGTATCCTAACGTCGGGATATCGGCCAGTCGAAGAACAGAGTTGTTGGGGATCGTGACAAAGTGCGTCATACGTTCTTCAGGTTTTTGGTCGCCTCTGCTATCAGTTGCACCAGTTCTTCGGGAGGGAAAAAGCCCAGGTAGATCACGAGTCCGAGCAAGATATACTGACTGATCGTTTCAGCCGGGTGAATGATTCCGGGAAGTTCTTGCCGGGAGCCGGCGGTCGGGATAAATAGCATCTTGAAGATGTTCTTTCCTAGTCGTGCAATAATCACCGCGACGAGCAGAAGTACGACGATCACTACCCACACCTTACCCGATGCAAAGAGTGATCGGAAGATCATAAACTCGCTGATAAACATACCGGATGGCGGCATTGCCGAGATAACAAAGAAGGCGATCAACAGTACCATCGCCCCGCCGGCGTGATAGCGAAAGTAATTTCCGATGTCGTAGATACTTTTACTTCCGTATATCCTGTATATCTGATCCACCTGGAAGAACATGGCAGCTTTTGCGAACGTGTGAAGTACCAGATGCAGGATCGCCGCGAAATAGCCTGATCCGCCCGCTGCGAGTCCCAACATAACGATACCCATGTGTTCCATGCCGGAGTAGGCGAGCATACGTTTCAGATTTTTCACCCGGACAATGTACACGGCGGATATGAAGATCGATAAGAGGCTGGTGACTATCAGGACCGTGTCTACCCATGACGCGATCGCTGTTCGGTTGACTACCTCGTAATATCGGAAAATGGCGACAAACCCCACGTTCATCAATACGCTCGCCAGCAAAGCCCCTGCGGGAGCAGGGGCTTTGTCCTTGGCATCGATCCCGATCGTGTACATCGGTACTAACCCGGCTTTGACCGTAAAGCCCGTGAAAATAAATGCGAACGCCAGCTTCAGCCAGAACGGATCGAGTATCGGAGCGTTCATGACAAGCGCCTGATAGGACAGGTCCGAAATACCGCGATCCTGGACGGCGAGTGTCAGGAGCAGGATACCAATGAATACCAGCGTAATGCTGACGGATCCGACGAAGACATACTTCCAGGTAGCCTCAAGTGTTCGCTCGTTGCGGTTGTGGTAGATCAATGCCGATGCACTCAGGGTAGTGAGTTCGACAAACACCCAGGTGACGGCAATATGGTTTGACACGTATGCCGCGCTCAGTGACGCGATGAGTGCGACCATTGAGCCGTAGAAGATGCCGCGCTCCCTGGGGATATTCCGGCGGGTATTGAAAAAGACATGGCTATGGTAGAACGCAGGAATGCAGACGACGCTCAACGCCGCGAGGAAGAGGATTCCCAACGCGTCAAACGTAAAATAGGCTCCGGATATGTCTCCTTTGTTTTGATAGGCAACGATCGTCAGTGTCCACTGAGTAATAAGGAAGCAACCAATGACGATATTGCCAACAGCCCTGTTCCTGACGAAGAACAGAAATAAGACTGTGACAAGGCTCAATATCAGGTAACTTCCTATCATTGGGGGTATTAGTCTTTGAGTTGTGTCAGTTGCTCTGCGTTGTGTTCCTTCAATACGTCTCCGATACGGTTGACAAAGACGCCGAGCAACAATACGCTGACAAAGATGTCTAGCATGATGGCAACATTGACAATCATGGGTATCGTGCTTCCCACTGCGAGCGAGAGCACGAACACACCGTTTTCGATGATCAGAAATCCCATCACGTGAGTGATGAGTTTTCGCCGGGAAACGATGATATAGAGACCTGCGAACAAGGAGGAAAGCGCGGCGACGAAAAACATACTCCTGAGGTGATCGTCATGGAGGGCGTCTGCGAGCACGAACGATCCGATGATGATAGTGGTCATTACGACGATTGACAGGAAGTTTGAGACATAGGGTTCAGCTTCGCGTGTCAGGTTATTGCGTTTGATCACGTAATTGAGGAACGCGGGAATGGCAATCGTTTTAAACACGATCGTCTCCATGAGTATGAAAATCAGATTGACTGCGTTAATCTCTTTTAGTTCGACAAATGTCAATGCGAAAAGCAGGATCCCTTGTACGGCGAGCACGGTAACGTATGCCGCAAGGCGGTTTGCGACCATCACATATATCAGGGTTACGACCACCAGGATCAACAAAGTGTTAGCCATCTTTAGTGCGGGGTATAGTTTCCAAGTGTAAGCAGTACGCCGAGAAATATAAGCAGTGAGATCGATGTCAGAGAGAAAATGAACTGCGAGTTATGACTCATGCGAATGCGGGAAACAAATGATTCAATTATCCCGACTGTGATGGCAAACGCTGTCTGAACGACAGTATAGACCAGGATCGATGAAAGCAGTGACATTGAGCTATCGAGGAAGATATTGGCGATCAAGGCGCCAAACATGGCGAACTTGATGTGCGACGTATAACTGATCATTCCCAGGTCAAATCCGCTGTGGTCCAGTACCATCACCTCGTGGATCATCGTTAATTCAAGGTGTGTCCGGGGATCATCTACCGGAATTCTGCCGTTCTCGATCATGGCCAGAATGACCAGCACGCATACGGCCAGCACGGCAAAGGTGTAGTAGTATGATGTGAAATGAAGTTCCTGGAATATACTGTGAAAGGAGGTGTGGCCAGTATAAAGTGAGAAGGATCCCAACAGCACGAGGAACGCAGGTTCCGCCAGCAGGGAGAAGAGTGCTTCCCGGCTTGCACCCATTCCCTGAAAACTGCTTCCCGTATCCATCGCAGCAGCGATCATAAAGAATTTCCCCAAAGCCATGGCATAGATAAAAAAGACGAAGTCGCCCGAAAAAGAAAGCAGTCCGGGATGTGGGCCAAAAGGAATCAGTGACGCCGCGCAGACCGTACTGGCGAGATATACTGTTGGAGCAATACGGAAGACGAATGATGTCACATTGCTATAGACCGAGTGTTTGCGTACCAGGCGCCACATGTCTTTCATCGGTTGCAGCAGCCCGGGACCTTTTCTTCCGGAGAGCAGGCTTCTCGTGCGGATCACGACCCCGGTAAAGAGAATGCTGGCGAGGAGTATAAGAATGAAACTAATCATAGTCGAGTGATCTGATTACCGTATTTAGGCTTCTGTCATAACCCCTGAATGTCAGTGCACATGGATGCGAAAAGCATGAGAATGAAGATCATGCCATACAATATGTAGTTCTGTACCCGGCCGTTGTGGATGAAGGTAACGCGAGCGATCGCTCCCGATATTGCATGGAGTATCTTATCGATGAAGTGCCTTTCAAAGAATTCCGTATAGTTTGATTGATAGCTTCTGACTGTAGGAAAAACTGTTCCGGGCGGTATTTCGGTGTACTTCTTTCTCTCCCCTGTAATGAAAGTCAGCAGTTTGGCAAGGCTCTTGGAAAACGACTTTCCGGTGTATTGCATTTTGTAATTCGTCGCGGTATATCCGCAGCCCCACGTTGGCCCGGTTGCATCCGCATGCCGGGAAGTTAACAACCGCCGGAGCCCATAGAGAACTCCGCATACGATCAGCAGAATGAGTGATGCACGTCCGAGATGTGAAAGCAGGTTTGTCAGGTTGGTCGGCCATATGGAAACATTCATGGACGGGTCGAACACGCGAAGTACTTTGTCCAGTGGAAAAAGCATGACGACAGGTGCCATTGCGATAAAGAGCATTACAAGGATGAGTAATGCCAGAGGTATGTGCCCACTGTTGACATATTCCGGCGGCTGATAGCGCGATTCATTTCTTGAGAGACCTAGGAAGACGACGGAAAAGACCCGGGTAAAAGCGAGTATTGACATGCCACCAACGAGGGCGAGCCCTGTAAGTCCTGTAATCATCAGGATTCCGAAACCAAACTCCGTTGATCTGAACCCTTCGATCATTGCCGAGAACATCAGAAACTTAGACACGAATCCATTGAACGGTGGCAGTCCGGTAATCGCTATTGCGCCGCAAAGAAAGAAAAAAGCAGTATAGGGGAGTTTTCGGGCCAATCCCCCGAGCTGTTCCATGTTCCTTGTTCGTGTCAGCTGATAGATGTTTCCCGCAGCGTAGAAGAGCAACGGTTTGTACAAGGAATGGTTGAGAACGTGTAGCAGCGCGCCGGAGAAACCCATCGCCAGGAGAAGAACGTTGCCGGTACTTCTTCCCAGCAGGCCGATGCCGATCCCCATTCCGATGATACCTATATTTTCAATGGTGCTGAATGCCAGAACGCGCTTGTAGTCCCGGTGGACCGCAGCATTTAAGATCCCATAGCATGCTGTCATTAGCGACAGGAGGAATATTGCAACGCTGACAGGGACGACCTGAGTAGTGAGAAAGGAAGTTACCCGGAGAATTCCGTAAACACCTATTGTCACCATAACACCGGACATGGCGCCCGACACATGGGAGGGGGCAGCGGGGTGGGCGTGCGGTAGCCAGGTATGCAAGGGCACGAATCCGGCTTTGATCGAAAACGCAACTACAAACAATGCAAAGAGCCATATTCCATGCTCACTCGCCAGCAGTGTTCCCAGCGAGGAGAAGTCAGTCGTCCCCGCCTGGACAGACATCCATATGACGGCTACCAGGAGAAACCCTGCGCCAATGTGCATTTGCACGAGGTAATTGATACCTGCCTTTAACGTCGTCATCTTCGTATGGTCGAACATCACCAGTAAGAAGGATGAGACCGACATTATTTCCCAGGCTATAAGAAATGCGAGGCCGTTTTGCATTGTCACAACCAACAGCATGGAGTAGTGAAACAGCAAGAAGAGCATCCAGTGCAGTGACAGGTTTTGTCGCTGATCGAGATAGGACTTCATATAGTACTTTCCGTACCAGGCGGCTGTGATACAGGTGAAGTTAATGATCAAGATAAACCAGGACGCCAGTGCGTCGACGAGCAGAGTCACCTCACCCAGTACCCAGCCGGCGTTGAACGTAAACGCTTCGCTAAGCTCAAAGCCACGGATGGCGATTTGCGACGTAAGCAAGGAGTTAACGATGACAATTGCGAGTGCGAAAGATGATTTCAACCGTGCTGGCAGGAGGGGAAGTGCTAACACGGAAGCACACAGCAAGATGCCCGGGTATGTTATCATCACGTCCATAGCAGAGCTGATCAGTAGGTTCGGCGGTTCGCAAAGGTAACATTAATCAAGAACATCGCTGCATACGCAGATGTAGATATCACTCTTCCGGAAACACAAAGACCGGGTAGCTGCAGATTGCGCTTATACTTTTGATGACGCTCCGGTGGAATATGTTCTCGACGAAGTTTCGGCCCTGTAAACATAGGGCCAGTAGATCCGGGTTGTTGTTTACAATGAAGCTGTTGATACTTCTTGCTATCTCGGATGACCTGACGGTTTCGAACTTAAGCGGAAAGCCAGCATTCTTCGTTTCCAGAATGAACTGAAGTTCGCGAAGGTCCTGCTCTGCTACTTCGCTAATGGCCTCTTCCATCACCTGGAGGACGGTCACCTCCGCTCCCAGCATTTCCGTGAACGTCCTCAACGGGTCCAGTGGAAGTTTGCGCTCCGAGAGATAGTCGAACGCATAGACTACCCGATCGATCTGACCATACATGAAACCATCCGGAACGATCAGCACAGGTATGGGAGACTTTCCGAGGGCGTTGTAGGTATTGCTACCGAAAAAGAACTGATAGAGATCATCGGCTCCGTTGGACCCCATTACCAGCAAATCAAAGTCAGCCGATTTCTCGCTTATAACCGTGCTTAATCTTCGAAAGGTGGGCTCGACTATAGCTGAGCAAGGGATTTTGAAAACAACGCTGATCTCCGCACACTGATTTTTCAGGCGGTCTGCGATTGCTTCAGGCGAGAACCGTTTGCCGGTGACAAACTCCACAGGGGTAACACCGTAAAGTGTTTGTACGTTAAGCAGTGTCAGACTATAACCCGCGCTCTGCGCGAGCTTTGCCGCATATGAGATTGCGTTATGACTTGTCTCCGAGAGATCGGTCGGGCAGAGAATTTTTTTCATGGTAGCATCAAATATATCAAAAAACTGTGTGCTGTTGACTGACGAATGTCATTGTTTAAGATCGGGATGTTGGATAGGTTGCGTTTTCAGAATTCAAACAGTGATTGACGCCGATTTTGGATTCATACCATCATGATCAAGAATCTTGAAGCCGCTGATACTATTGTAAAATTAGCGCTGGCTACGGCTACCATTGCACTCTATGTCAGTGGAGCTATTGCCGGACGCTTCGCCCTCGCCCTTGTAGTCCTTTCTGTATTGGTGTTGTTGATTTATGTTTTAAGAGGCATCAGCAAGAGGCGAAGACGGGATGTTATGGTACTTACTGCTCTTGTGACCGTCTTTGGGTCATGCTACCGATACGCCATACCTGATCTCTATTACGCACAGGATAGCGTACCTGCAGTTCCCTTGATAATGCCGGGCAATCCAGGGGACAGCTTGTATGCAGGGCTGAGAAACCAGGCTGCCGTGGTAGATTTCTACCGCACCATTGACTGGGATCCGGCCTGGGTAGGTTCTGAGGAGACGGTTGTTCTCGTCGATAGCCTGGTCGCGTTTATTTCCAAGATCCGCCACTACGGTTTACTCCCGCAGCACTACCACTTTGATGAACTTGTGCAGCATGATCGACTTTGGTGGCGTCCTGAGCGCATGCTTCGGCGCGATATCTTGCTGACAGATGCATTTCTGTCTGTTGCAACTGATCTGCGATCGGGCCGGCTTTCCGGGCGATTGAATGATTCGTTGGCGATAAGCACACTGCGGAAAGCCCTCGCCGACGGCCGTATATCGGAGCGGCTTGAAGAACAACAACCGG
>CAYTMU010000027.1:0-55400 GCA_964438975.1 uncultured Roseivirgaceae bacterium
AGCCCTTTAGCCCCCCTAGCCCCCTAACCCCCTTAACCCCCAGCCCCATGCAACAAAATCACTTCCTCAGCATCGTCACTCCCATTTTTTTCGCGTTGTTGATGTTCGCCTCATGTTCGCAGGAACAGGAACAAGCACCTCAGGTGTCTGGCGTGGAGCACATTATCATCATTGGCATCGACGGACTTAGTCCTGATGGTATTAAGAACTCCGATAGTCCCAATATTGATCATTTCATCAATACGGGTTCGTCTACGATGCATGCGCGCGCGGTTCTTCCGACGAGTAGCAGCCCGAACTGGGCATCGATGATCATGGGTGTAGGACCGGAGTTACACGGCATAACATCCAATAGCTGGGAGCGCGATAATGCTGTCTTACCGCCAGTTGTTACCGGTCCGGAACCTATGTTTCCGACTGTTTTCACACTGATCCGCAGCAAAATTCCTACGGCCGAGATCGGGGTCATCTACCATTGGAGTGGATTTGGCCGATTGTTCGAAGGGAGTTCAGTGAGTTACTCCGTAAATGCTACCGATGAACAGGATGCAACTGACAAGGCAAGATCATACATCAGAGAGAAGAAGCCGTTGCTAACCTTCGTCCACCTCGATCATGTAGATGGTGCTGGCCATCAGTATGGACATGGAACATCACAATACTATGCCGCAGTCAGTCGTGCGGACGTGTTGATAGGTGAGATCGTCGATGCAGTCAAGCGTGCAGGGATTTATAACGAGACAGTGTTCATTATCACTTCCGATCACGGCGGAATCGGGAAAGGACACGGCGGACAAACATTGGCCGAAGTGGAGATACCGTTTATCATCGCCGGAAAAGGCGTGAAGAAAAACCACGAAATCACGGAGACATTCGTCCAATTCGATAATGCTGCTACGGTTGCCTTTGCATTAAATATCGACCAGCCGTCGTTCTGGACAGGCCGGCCTGCGAAAAGTGCATTCGAGGGCTTCGCGGAAGAAATTCCCGAATAAACGCATCGCCTTTCGCTTACCTTAGGTGCAAGCTCGAATGTTTATAATTCCTTAACATTTCGTTCGCATTTCAGTTAATCTAATGCCCGACTTTTGAGTGCATGAGGATAACGATCCAAACCGGTGTCCGTGACTATGGGTAAGAGAAAGCGCGATGTGGAGATTGTCGTTCTCTCCGACGTTCATCTCGGCACTTACGGCTGCCACGCGGAGGAATTACTCCGGTATCTAAGATCAATCCGGCCGAGGAAGATCATCTTGAACGGCGACATCATAGATATCTGGCAGTTCAGCAAAAACTACTGGCCGACTTCGCACATGCAGGTGATTAAATACTTCACTTCGTTGCTTGCAAAGAGTACTCGCATTATCTACATCCCTGGTAACCACGACGAAGTATTGCGCAAGTTCTCCGGATTCAGGCTGGGTTCGTTTAGTATCAGCAATAAAGCGCTTCTAAATCTCAACGGTAAGAAAGCCTGGATTTTTCACGGTGATGTTTTTGATGTCACCATGCGGCATTCGAAGTGGCTGGCGAAGCTCGGTGCTATCGGATATGATTCCCTGATCCTGATCAACGCGTGCGTGAACTGGTGCCTGCAGCGCATGGGATACGAAAAGATCTCCCTGTCTAAGCGAGTGAAAGATAAAGTCAAGGGGGCTATCGCTTTTATTAACGATTTTGAAAAGACAGCTGCCGAGATTGCTATCGAGAATAAGTATGAGTACGTAGTGTGTGGCCATATCCACCAACCTCAGATCAGGAATGTTGTTTCTAAAAATGGGGAGACCCTCTACTTGAACTCTGGTGATTGGGTCGAGAACCTGACTGCTCTTGAGTTCGACGGCCGTGAGTGGGCCATCTATCGGTACCACGAAGATAAAGTAGCGCAGAAAATGAAGATACCCGACATATCGGCGAGTAAACTCGATACGGATCTGATATTTAAGGATCTTGTCAACCAATTCCTTACAGTGAAAGCATGAGGATATTGTATGCCATACAGGGTACGGGAAACGGTCACATTGCGCGCGCCGAAGATATTATCCCGGTCCTCCGCCAATACGGGGAGCTTGACCTCTTTATCAGTGGTGCCCAGGCGGATATCCAGCTTGATCACCCGGTGAAGTACAGGTCGCAGGGACTGAGTTTCTATTTTGGTAAAAAGGGTGGAGTGGATCTGATGAAGACCATCAAAAAGAATAGTCTGCGATTTGTATACAATGAAGTGAGATCCTTCCCTGTGGATCAGTACGACATTGTAATCAATGACTTCGAACCCATTTCCGCATGGGCTTGCCTGCACAGGGAGGTTCCGTGTATAGGCTTGAGTCACCAGGCAGCGTTGTTGTCGCCGCGGGTTCCACAACCAAAGGCACACGATCCACTCGGTGACTGGATCATTCGCAATTATGCTCCTGTTCACGACGCCGTGGGTTTTCATTTTGCAGCTTTCGACCAGAACATCTTTACCCCCGTTATCCGCAAACGCATTCGTGATTCTGATGTGACCAACAATGGGCACTATACGGTTTATCTTCCTGCTTATGACGACCGTAAACTGATTCCTGTCTTACACAAATTTCCTTCACTACGGTGGCATGTTTTCTCCAAGCATACGAAGTCAGTATCACATAGTGAAAATGTCTCGGTTTATCCCGTGAACAATGAACAGTTTACAGCCAGTATGACATCATCCGCGGGAGTTCTCTGCGGGGCGGGATTCGAGACCCCGGCGGAGGCCCTGTACCTGGGAAAGAAATTGATGGTAGTTCCGATGAAGCGTCAGCAGGAACAACACTACAATGCCGCCGCTCTCAGGAATCTGGGCGTCCCGGTTTTGAAGAAAGTCAAACGGAAGTCCGTTGAAAAAATTCAGGCGTGGCTGGACACTGAGACAGCCGTACAACTCTCATACGGTGATGTCGCGCCGGACGCTGTTGCACGAGCGCTTGAACTTGCCAAAGGTGTTGTTTTCGACACGCCTCAGTTGGATCGCACTCCGATCATAGTTCCCTGAGGACTATTTCTTTTTCGTACGCCAGTCTTGCATACAGATCGGCGCTTGGTTTCTTTTTTCTATGATGTGTTAATGGATCACAGGCGTACAGCCCGAACTGGAAGGTCGGCCCCAGGTTCCATTCAAAGTTGTCCCATGCACTCCAATGATAATAGCCTCGTACATCCGCTCCTTTTTGGATAGCGTTTGATACAGCTTTCATGTAGTCGGCGATGGCCTGCTCTCGTTTCTTGTCATCGTTTGTGCAGATGCCATTCTCGGTGATAATAATTGGTTTTTTGTAACGGTCCCAATAGCGGAGAATACACTTTTCAAGACCTTCGGGATAGTATTCCCACATATCGTCATGTGGTTTGCCTGATTTAGCAATTTTTTCCGGTGTCGTAAGATACGTCAGCGGAGCGGGGTCGAAACCGATTCTCGCGTAATAGCTCATTCCGAAAAAGTCTTTCTTTTCAAACAGTTTTTCACTGTAGCTCATGTAGAGGTAGTCGACAAGCCAGGCGGGAAGGACTCCCAGCAGATTCTCAGCTTCGAAAATAGTGCAGTTGTGTGATAGCCCCACCCATTTGTCGGGGTACCGGGACTTGATATAGTCGTACATGTCGCTGTGTGCCGCCGCCAGACTCCTGATTACTCGATTTGCTGTGGCGATCTGCTTTCGGAAGGGAGGGAACTCCCCGGCGATGTACGCCATGCTGCAGTATAAGTTGGGTTCGTTGAAGGTGTTCCAGAAAGTCACATAATCGCCGAATGTGTCAACGACCTTCTTTGCATAATCAAGCCAGAGATTGATGTTCCGCTTATTTGTCCATCCACCCAGGCCGGAGAACCACAGTGGGTTTGCGAAGTGATGCAGGACCATCATGATCTTTACCCCGCGATTTGTTAGTGCTTGCAGGAGATGTTTGTAGTGACTCACCGCCTCGGGATCCAATTCAGCTAACGGTCCCTTCTGCAGCTTGCTCCACATCAGACTCATCCTGTAGTGAGGAGCGAGCGAGGCGATGATGTCGATGTCTTCCGGGATCCGGCTCTCATGGTCGGTTGTGCGGTTGAACAATTGTCCATCGCGAGAACGCACATCCACCCAATCATGACCAACGGCTGTTTCTATCTGATAAGCAGACGTGCTCGTTCCAAAGATGAAGTCGGACGGAAATCGTATTTTCATCTTGCAAAATTAGCGATTAGTACCAATCAAAACTGTGGTAAATTCTTTGGAGGTTTTCGCGACTTGAACCGATGGCGGATTATTCAAAGCGGGAGACGAAGAATAGCGCGATTGCTTGAGGGTATTTTTCCATTTGTTTTGTCTGACCAGTAACACAATACCATGCTTCGACTAATTCAGATCATCTTCATTCTGTCCATGTTTTTACATGCGGACGCCCAGGTCGCTACTTGGGAGAAATGGACGAAAACGTTCAAAAGCGATACATCTTACAAGAATCCGTATGCCGATGTACAGTTGACAGTAAAATTTACCGGACCAGGAAATCAGACATTTGAGACGTATGCGTATTGGACCGGAGGTCGGGACTACGCGGTTAGTTTCAGTTTCCCCACGCCGGGAAAATGGACTTGGGCGCTTAGGAGTACCGATGCAAAAAACAAAGGGTTCCGACGCCAGAAAGGTGTCCTCGAAGTAACTACGTACAATGGTGAGAATCCGCTATATCGGAATGGGTTCCTAAGAGTAAGTGAGAACGGGCGCTATCTCACATACGATAACCACAAGCCCTTTCTGTGGACGGGTTGTACTGCCTGGAACGCACCGTCGAACGCTACGTATGAAGAGTGGAAGCGATACGTCGACGACCGCGTGAGCAAACATTTTTCGATTGTACAGATCACGCCTTATCGCGGGGGCGGCTGGACAGCCAAAGCGCTGCGGAACAGCGGTGACAAGAACAGGGCGGGCGAAGAGCCGTTTTTCGATTATCACTCCAGGATCAACCCCGCATACTGGATGGACCTTTTGAAGAAAGTGGACTACGCCAACGAAAGAGGTGTTGTTATTGTATTTGTTGGTATTCCGGGTTGGCAGTTATACATCGGAGATCCTGCGCAACGAAAGACGTTTCTCGAATTTTTTACTGCAATGTTCTCGGGGAATTTTGTGATCTATTCACCGGCATCCGATACCCGGTTCTCCGCTGAGAGCGATACACTGGGAATGGAGATCGATCGGATAGACCCGAGGCACTTGATCACGCAGCATCCTGGAACTCCATCGCAACAACCGGTGAACATTCACTCAGAAGCTTATTACGATCGGCCGTACCTGGATTTCTCAATGTGCCAGTCGGGACACAACAACGGGAGAAGTGATCGTTGCGTATGGACCGCCATCAACTGGCACCTTTCATTGTTTAAGCGCAACCCGCATAAGCCCGTGATCAATGGAGAAGCGTTCTATCACGGGAGTGCTGAAGCAGAAGACCCAAAGTATCGCGGGACCGATACAGATGCGCGTCGACTGGGATGGTATAGCTGGCTGTCTGGTTCGTTGGGATATACTTACGGCGCCTTGGGATTGTGGAACTGGGGGTTGACAACCAACGGTGTCTTCGTGGATTGGCGCGATGCCATTGCACGCAACTCTTCATTTCAGATGAAGTATATGAACGACTTCTTTCAGCGGATCAATTGGTGGGAATTGGAGCCATATCATCAGGGGATTATGAATCAGGAACAGGAGATTCTCAAGACGATGGTCATGGCACGGAATCCGTCAGCTACGCTTGCTGTTGCTTATTTGCCCGCTGGTACCGCTGCGGAGATAGATTTGAAAAGCTTCAAAGGAAACATTCGCACGCAATGGTTTAATCCGCGCGACAACCAGTATCTCCCCGAAGAGACGTTGCGAAACGACAGCGGTTCGCACATTTTCGATCCCGGCGACGCGGAGGGAGACTGGGTGTTGCTCATTCGTGGCGACTAGCTGGGTATAACACGTTAAGATCGGGTTGACCCGGAGTTGCTTGCGCTCGAGCTTCGTTGAATACTTTTTTTTTGCTACATTTAACGAAGCACCTACTTAAACCGTGTCCAACGCCAAACACCATAGGAGAGAATTCGCTTCCGGCATAACTGCGCGCCCTCCTGCTGCCGGCAATACATTGGTGTTTCATCCTGCGCACATGAACCAGAGTGCGTTGTGGAATGCCTTTAAGAACGGTGATGAGAAGGCGCTCGTTTCGATCTTTGACCGGTTTGCCGATGCACTCTATAACTATGGGGTCAAGATCTTCAACGATCGTGAAAGCGTTAAAGATGCGGTTCAAGATCTTTTTATCGAACTGTGGCGTACACGCGAAAACCTCAGCGACACCGATTCCATAAAATTTTACCTGTTCAAGGCGTTGCGTCTGAAATTGTGCAAAGTAAAAAGGAAGTCTGCGCGGCAGTTTATCGCGCAAACACAGCCGGAGGAATGGGTTTCGCCGCCACATGAGTTTTTCGTTATTGCCGAGCAGACGCTCTCCGAACAGCGCGACCGCCTCATGAAAATGCTTGAATCCCTCACACCCCGGCAGCGGGAGGCTATCTTTCTTCGCTATTTCGAGGAAATGAACTACGAACGGATCGCGGAGATAATGGAGATGAACAAGCAATCCGTATACAATCTCATCCATGCCGGGATCTGCCAGCTCCGGGACCTGTAAGTGCGTTCCCGTACCTGATTGATCTTTTGCGTGCATTTCATTTTTTTTTTCAAGCCCGACAAAAAAAATCGAAAAAATCGAGTAGAAAACGATTGCTCCCGTCCATTTGACTTCTAAACAGGGAGTCTAATACGGAGCATTATGTCTGAGAACTATGTCGGGTTCACTGCGGTCGATTTCGCGGAGGACGGTCTTTTTATTCGTTGGGTCAATCATCCCGACGAGCGGTCGGATACGTTTTGGGAGTCTTTTCTTGAGGAGCACCCTGAAAAGCGGGAAGATATAAAAGTCGCCCGCAACATTGTCGCGTCTCTCAATTTCCGGCAATCGTCGATGGACGAATCTTCGTATCGTGCGGTACGCGAGGGCTTTCTTTCCACGATCCGCGAAGAAAAGAGCCGCAAGAAAACCGCGAACATCTTCGCGCATTCGAACACCTGGAAACAACTTCTGAGGATCGCGGCAGTCCTGGCTATATCGGTCACAGGCCTGGCTATCTACCGCGCGGGTGACAGGCCCTCCGTCGGGCATGATGACCAGTTGACAGCGCATCCCGACGCCGATGCGGTCCACACGGAAGAACGGGTGAACCCCCGGGGACAGAAATCAGTCCTCGCGTTGCCCGATGGCTCGAAGGTCTGGCTGAACGTCGACAGCAAGCTAACTTACGCAAAGGACTTCAGGAAGATGAGCAAAAGGGAAGTGCAACTGGAGGGGGAGGCGTTTTTTAGCGTTGCCCACAATGACTCCGTCCCCTTTATTGTGCACACCTCGTCTTCGATTCGCATTGAGGTGCTCGGCACTTCTTTCAATGTCAAATCATATCACGGGGACGAAACCGTGGAAACTACACTTGTCGACGGCAGGGTGAGTATCGATAAACTTGAGAAGAATGGACTCACGGTGAGTAACCTGATCCTGCGGCCAAACCAGCGGGCAGTTTACTTCAAGGGATCGAACACGCTTGACGTCCGGGATGTAAATGCGGTGAGCCTGTCTTCGTGGCGAAATGACTATCTCGTGTTTGATGAGACGCCGTTTGCCGATGTGCTCTCACAACTCGAACGTTGGTATGATGTCAAGATCTATCTTCCCGAAGAAGTTAAGAGCGACCTGCCCTGTACGCTTACAGCTAATATCCAGCAGGAAAGCCTGGAAGACGTGCTGAAGCTGCTCGAAACTTCCCACCGCATCACGTACTCGATAAATGACGATGAGGTGGTTATCAGTGGAAAGCTTTGTAAGGACTAAAAAACAAGCGAGCCTATGGAATAATACGAATCTGCAAGAAAAAGAGCACCGAAGTGTTTGCGGCACTTCGGTGCAGGCTCCGGGCCCAAGGGGTCCGGAGGGTTTAAAATTCGATGATCATAAACCAATTAAAACTATGAAAAAACCTCGACTAATCTATGCGTGGATTTTCAATCGATTTCAATGGATGCTAAATGGATTATTCCCCAAGATTATGCTGGCAGTACTCCTCATGACATTTGGTTCATTACAGCTCCAGGCCGATACTACGGTCGAAAGGGAACGGATCTCCATTGACCGGGAGTCGGTATCTATCAAGGAAGTCCTTAAGGAGATCACTAGGCAGAGTGGCCACCGCTTCTTCTACAGCAGCCAACAGGTAGATGTGAAGAAACGAATCACAGTTCATCTACACAATGTTTCTTTATCGGACGCCCTCACTGACGTATTGAAAGGTGTGCCCGTCGCTTTTAAGGTGATTGGCAAACAGATTATCCTGTATGATGTATATCCCGAGGCAAGAGATCGCTACTCTTCCAGTGATGACATGGGGCGCCCGTATATCGCCGCTGTGCACAGTGTTTCCGGTCGGGTGACTTCGTCGTCTGAGAACTTCGGACTCCCGGGTGTGAACATCGTGCTCAAGGGTACGACTATCGGCACAACTTCCGATGCCGAAGGTCAGTACACGTTGGCGTTGCCAGCGGAAGATGGTGTGCTGGTGTTTAGCTACATCGGATATATAAGCCAGGAGGTTCCGGTTGGCGGTCGCACAGTAATAGATGTAGCGCTGTCGCCAGACCTGCAGCAACTCCAGGAAGTAGTTGTCGTTGGATATGGCACGCAGAAGAAGGAAAGTCTGACCGGAGCAGTTGCAAGTGTCGAGCCTGAAGACCTGGTGAAACGCCCAGTCTCCAATACGCGGCTTGCACTACAGGGATTGGCGCCGGGCCTTATGGTACAGGACGTCGGTGGTTCACCTGGTGGTGAAGATGTGCGTGTGAGCATAAGGGGTACCGGGAACCTTAATTTTCCTAATCCTTTGTACGTCGTTGATGGAATTCCCCAGGAGTTCAGCCGCGTGGATCCGAATGATATTGCGAGTATAACGGTGCTGAAGGATGCGTCTGCAGCAGCTATCTACGGATCGCGCGCAGCCAACGGAGTGATTCTCATCACGACCAAACGCGGCGCGCTCGGGAAAAGCGCCATTTCGTATAATGGCTATGTTGGCGTCACCAAACCGACTCGTATCCCTGAACGCGTGGGCATCGGCGACTACCTGAGGATGGTAAACGAAGCTTACACGAACGCGGGACAACCGGTGAAGTTCACGGACGACTATATCCAGAGAACACTTAATCCGGCGAATGAGGAGGAGCGGCTACTTTATCCCGATACCGACCACTTCGGATTGTTGTACGACCAGGCTGTTCAACATTCTCACTCAGTCGCGCTCACGGGGGGCGAGAAGCTCGGTTCAAAAGAATTCAGGTATAATGTCTCTTTCAATTATCTCGATCAGGGTGGTATCCTGGTCGTGAACAGCGAACTTCAGCGCTATTCCATGCGGTCGAATCTCGACCTCAAACTCAGTGAGAAGTTCTCTCTGAATATGGATATGAACATCATTCGGACAGATCGCGACTATCCCGCGAGGGACGGTGATGTTTACTTCCGCCTGATTCACGATAATCCACCCACGTACGTTCCTAAATTTCCTAACGGGCAATACAGCAAGGTCACCGATTTCAATGCGTTGGCTTTTTTGGAGACTGCGCGGGCCACGCAACTCAGGAACTATTACTACGTGAACCTGACAGGTGCTTATGAAATTGCCGAAGGCTTGAAACTGAGGGGAACGCTCGCACCATTGAACGAGACACTGCGACAGACTGCTCGCCGTGATAAGGTCGACTTCTTCGATTACCACGGAAATCCGATTTCAGGAAACGCAGCGCGCTGGGGAATTATCAGCAATGAAGACCGCCGCGAAGAACGGTTCGAACTATATCTGCAAGCTCTTGCCGAGTATGAGAAGACAATCAACGAGCAGCACTACTTCAAAGTGTTGTTAGGGTCTGAAAGAATCCTTCAGGATTTTAATTGGGTCCGCGCCTACCGGGAAGGTTACTACAACAACGAACTGGACGCGATCGGCGAGAGTGATGCAGCGGTTGATCTCGCGGAAGGGAATGACCAGCAACTGCGCCTCGGGTCGGTATTTGGAAGGGTTAATTATGACTTCAGACAGAAGTACCTGCTCGAAGCGAATTTCAGGTACGATGCGGCATCGCGATTCTCGAGAGACTACCGGTGGGGAGTGTTCCCATCATTTTCAGTCGGATGGGTTCTGTCTGAGGAAAATTTCCTGTCATCGGCAGGCTTCCTCAATCATCTGAAACTGCGAGCGTCTTACGGGGAACTGGGTAATCAGGATATCCGCGATACTGATAACAATCCTATCTACTACGGCTACGTGTCGTACGTAAGTACCGGGTTTACCTATCCCTTCAACAACACAGCTCAGCAGAGCGGTTGGCAAAGTGATCTCGGCGTCGTTGACTTGCAGTGGGAGACAGCAAAGATGACCGACATCGGAGTGGATGTTCAGCTGTTTAAGGGCAAACTGGGTATCACTGCTGACTACTATAAAAAGGTTTCGCAGGATGTTCTCTATCTCATTCCCATCCCCGGAGTGGTCGGGATGCCGACTCCAAATCAAAACGGCGTAGAGATCGAGAACAAAGGCTGGGAGCTGGCTTTGAGCTACAACACGAACATCTCGCCAGACATCACACTCAATGCACGGTTCATGATCTCTGAGAACAAGAATAAGGTCACTGATCTGAAGGGGGCCGGACCTGTCTTGCGGAATGCCAACCGAACGGCGTTTATCGAGGGAGAAGAGGTCGATGTGATCTATGGCTACAAGACAGACGGGCTGCTGACACAGGCCGATCTCGACAATGATATTCCTGTCCTGTTCAACAATGCCAAGCCCGGTGATGTCAAGTATCTTGATATCAGCGGCCCGGACGGAGTTCCAGACGGGATTGTCTCGGCCACGTACGACCGTGTCCCGCTCGCGTCGAATTTGCCGCATTACCCGGTCAGTCTGAACCTGAATGTGGGGTACAAGAACTTTGATCTCAGTGTGTTCCTACAAGGTGCGATGCAGCAAACATCGATTTTGTATGGCGCCCTTATCGAAGGACCTAACTGGGAGAACTATACGCATAAGGATATGCTGGGAAGGTGGACAGAGGCGAACCAAGATCCCAATGCCAGCTGGCCTCGCCTGGAGAGAAGCTCGACGAGAAGCCAGGAGTCGAGCGACTTCTGGTTGCGTGATACCAAATACATACGTATGAAGAACCTGACACTGGGTTACAATTTCCAGAGTCAACTCCTTTCAGGTATCGGACTGCAGTCGGCGAGGCTGTATGTCGGTGCCGACAATCTCTTCACGATCACCGGCGAAGATTTGCTAGACCCCGAGTTCCCCAGCGGCGGAAGGGTAACCTACTATCCGCAGACGAGAACGTTTTTTGCAGGTCTGAATTTCAAACTCTAATTCTCCCAGCAATGAAGACTAAGAAAATTCTAACGATATTAATCCTCACCGTATTCTTGTGGGGCTGTGGCGACGATTTTTTCGACGTGATCCCCACAAACCGACTCTCCGATGCTACCTTCTTCAAGGCGGAGCAGGATTTCGTGATCGCGGTTAATGCTGTGTATCCTTACTTACACCCGGCCAGCAGTGGTGAACGTGGCGGAATTATCGACGATGAGGCGATGTCGGACAACGCTTTTCACAACAGGAACTGGACGGCGCACTACCGGGTTGGAAATGGTTCTCACAGCGCCAGCGATTTTCAACCGGGGATAACCGGCGCGCTGTTGATTTGGGCTCCCTCTTACGTCGGTATCAGACGAGCTAACGTTATAATCCATCGGATTGTAGACATCCCGTTCACAAGTGAGGCATTGAAGAACCGGCTGATAGCCGAAGCACGGTTTATGCGTGCGTATCTCCACTTCGATCTAGCCTTTAAGTTCGGTGATGTACCCCTGGTAACAAAGGAGCTCACGATTAGCGAGGGTTCGAGCATCGCTCAGAATTCACGCAAGGAAGTGATCGACTTTGCGTTGTCAGAGCTTGCGGACATTGCCGATGACCTTCCTGAATCTTATTCGGGGGCCGACATCGGGCGGATCACAAAAGGTGCTGCACTTGCATTTCGCGCGCGATTCGCATTGTACGCCGCAGGCCCCGGTGTGCTGAATGACAACTCCTATTACACCATTGCAAGGGATGCCGCGGACGCGGTCATTGACCTGGATGTATATTCGCGACATGCCAGTTACGCCGCTCTCTTTACGCCTGCAGCGGAGAACAGCTCGGAAATTATTTTGAGCAACCAGTACGCCGCCCCGACGCGTGTGCACAATCTTTGGGGAACATTCGCACCTCCGAGCCAGGGTGGCTCTGGCCAGGTCGGACCGCTTCGCTCGTTACTCGACGCGTACGAGGGGACTGACGGTCTTCCGATTGAATCCTCGGATGTGTACAATCCGGCGAATCCTTATGCGAATCGAGATCCGAGACTCGACATGACGATCATCAGGCCCGGGACCGATTTTGCAGGAAGGGTCTTTCATCCAACTCGAATGGGCGATCCTGATTACGTAGGAAATAATTCGCTGACAAGCTCATTTACCGGGATGTACCTCAAGAAGTACCTGATCGAATCGGAGAAGGCGACGCCGACGCAGTCGGGTATGGATGTGATACTTATGCGTTACCCAGAGGTGATGCTAACCTACGCGGAGGCGAAGATCGAGTTGAACGAGATCGATGCGTCTGTATATGACGCGATAAACTACGCGAGAAGCCGTCCCGATGTCTCGATGCCCGCCTACATTTCTGCAGACTACCCGGATCAGGCATCGCTGCGCGAAGCGCTGAGAAGGGAACGGAGAGTAGAGTTCGCATTTGAAGGGCAGCGATTCTTCGACATCCGTCGTTGGAAGATCGCGGAAATAGTGATGGAGGGTCCAGCCTACGGTGCCGATTACGAGGATAATCCCGATACGGCTGACGATGATGCCAACGTTGGTAAACCCGTCTTCGTGGAGGACAGGACTTTTGATCCCGGGCGTGATTACCTATGGGCTGTTCCGCCGAATGAGGTTACGCTGAGCGGTCTCGCGCAGAACGCGAACTACTGACGAAAGACCCGAATGAAGTGAAGCCGGCCCAGTATGGGCCGGTTTTTTTTTGTATTACGCTTGGCCGCCTGGATAAATAGCAGGAGACATTCAGTTCGCTATTCGTATTTTTACTGCAAACATTGTATGCTATCCCTGAGGTATATCTTTCATCCTGCATATCATCTTCAGTATCTTAGCCCCTCTCTTTGCTCTTGCCGTCGATCCTCCCGCAGTGTGGCAACGGTGGGAATACACGCTTTTAAGCGAAAGCCGGTATGACCGACCGTACGAGGAGGTGATCCTGACGGCGGAATATACAGGCCCGCGCGGGGAGCGGTTCGTGCAAAGTGGTTTCTGGCAGGATGGAGATACCTTCATGATAAGAACCGCTTTTCCGTCGCCCGGCAGGTGGTCTTGGCGCACGACATGCTCGGATACGGATAAGGAAATGGCCTTGCCATGATCGGTTCCTCAAAACGAGAAGTGTACAATTATTTTGCGATGGTGTGCTGGTGTATGAGCTTCAGATCGGGCTGTGCGTATTTGAGGACTTTGAAGTACATATCTGTCTTCGTATGATGCACTCCGTCTATTCGCGAGATCCAGTTGTTTACAATCTGCAGAAGGTGGTTGTTGTCACGGCACATGACATCCACTTCCAGATCGTACTCCCCCGAGGTGACTGCCAGGAAACTCACTTCCGGCAACTTTAGCAATTCATTCGCCACGGAATCGATCACATTTGCCGGTCTCACCGATATCTTGATTTGCGCATAGGCGTGAAAGCCTACCTTTTCTGCACTCACTCTACCGACAATCTGAATCGTCTTCTCTTCGATCAGCCGGGCGACGCGGTTGCGCACGTTGCTGATCGAGACGCCTAGCTCCAAAGCCATCTCCGTAAATGACATCCGACCGTCCTTTTGAAGCAGTACCAGGATGGAAAAATCCAGATCATCAAGCTCTGTAGTTGGCGGGGGCGGAGACACGTCTTGCTTGCCGGAATTCGCAACGGTCTTGGGGGTAGGAGATTTTGCCATGCTTTCTTAATCGTTGGTGTTTTTACAATGCAAAAAACGCATACTTTAAGACTTAAGAAGCAAAAATGTTTTATTTGTTGTAAAATTATGCAAAATTTGCATTATTGAAATTGAATACGCGTTTATTACTCAAAATATCTATGGAAACCATCACTGCGAAATATCGTGCCGTTGAAAACTTTATTGATGGGAAGTTTGTCGCTGACGCATCAGGGAAATTTCTGGAAGTCATCTCTCCGCTGGACGGAAGCGTCATATCTTCCGTTCCGCTAGCATCCCGGCACACACTTGATATAGCGGTCGGTGCCGCAAAAAACGCATTCCCGGCATGGGCAGCTACGCCTATCAAGGAGCGCGTACAGATATTTTACCGTTACCGCGAACTGTTACTGGAGAACATAAAAGAGCTCTCTGACCTGATCAGGGAAGAGAACGGAAAGACCTTCGGAGAAGCTAAGGCTGAGATCGAGAAAGCGATCGAGTTGACAGAATTTGCGTGTTCGTTGCCCCAGATCATTGGAGGAGAGGGACTTGAGGTGAGTAAAGGAGTGGAGTGCAGATCCATGCACGTGCCCCTGGGCGTGGTCGCAAGCATTACTCCATTCAATTTTCCAAGTATGGTGCCGCACTGGACGATACCCAATGCGATTGCCCTGGGAAATACCATGATCCTCAAGCCATCGGAGCAGGTGCCGTTAAGTGCGCAGCGTATAGCGGAGATGTTGCGCGTTGCAGGACTTCCGAACGGTGTGCTTAACGTTGTCAATGGTACACGGGACATCGTAGAGGCAATAGCAGACCACCCGGACATTCAAGCAATATCGTTTGTCGGCTCCACGCGGGTGGCAAAGCTTGTATACACACGTGGTACTGCAAACTACAAGCGCGTCCTGGCGCTGGGTGGTGCGAAGAACCATCTCGTTGTGCTTCCGGATGCGCATCCTGAAATGGCATCATCCAATATCGTGGCCTCTGCAACGGGCTGCGCCGGGCAGCGGTGTATGGCCGCAGCGGTCGTGCTCGCGGTCGGCCAGGTGGACCATATTATAAGTAAGATGGTAGCTGAGGCGGGCAAGGTCGTTTGCGGAACGAATCTCGGAGCAATCATTAACAAGGAATCAAAGGAGCGGATCGAACGCTACGTCACTGAAGCGGAAGCGCAGGGTGCGAAAATACTTATCGATGGTCGCAACGCGACCGTACCAGGAAACGAGAATGGCTACTACGTCGGTCCAACGATCATCGATCACGTCAGACCTGAGATGGCAATCGCCCGCGACGAAGTCTTCGGCCCTGTCCTCTCGATCATCCGTGTCAATAGCGTAAAGGAGGCAATCGATATTGAGACCAGCAATCCTTATGGGAATGCCGTCGGTGTCTTTACACAAAGCGGAGCCGCGGCAAAACACATCTCGGATAACGTCAGTTCCGGAATGGTGGGCATTAATATAGGAGTGCCCGTTCCCCGTGAGCCGTTTTCTTTTGGCGGATGGAATGAGTCACGATTCGGAGCGCTGGATATTACGGGCAAGAGCTCTATCGAATTCTGGACGAAGTTACGGAAGATCACCACGAAGTGGAATCCCGAGGCCGGCGTCAACTGGATGTCATAAATATTTACGGGTATAATCATGAGAGAACAGCAAACGGAAGCTATTTCGCTCGAAGAGCGCGATCTGATATTAAAGAATAACTTCGACCACACGCTTTTTTCGTGGTCGCGTCAAAGAGGTATCGACCCGATAGCCGTTGAACGCGCAGAAGGAATATATCTGTATGATTACAACGGGAAAAAGTATATGGATTTTTCCTCCGGTCTGATGAATGTGAATATCGGGCATGGAAATCAGCGCGTAACAACCGCTGTTGCAAGACAAATGCAGCAAGTGAGTTACGTTACTCCGAGCTGTGTCACCAAGGTAAGGGGCGAACTTGGAAAGAAGCTTTCTGAAATATGCCCGGGTGATCTAAGCCGGGCGTTGTTTACACTGTGCGGAGCGTCGTCTATCGAGAATGCGGTGAAACTCGCCCGGTTATATACGGGCCGGCACAAGATACTTACGCGCTATCGCTCATTTCATGGTGCGTCGTACGGAGCTTTTTCCGCAGGTGGTGACCCGCGGAAACTGGCGGTCGATTCGCAACAGGCTCCAAACTTTGTTCACTTTGAAATTCCGTATAGTTATCGCTCGCCCTATGGGGATGAAGCGTCTACCTTGCGGGAATCGGTGGCGCAGTTGGAGCGAGTCATAGCGTATGAAGGCCACGCGAATATCGCTGCGATCCTGCTCGAGGGAGAGTCCGGAACTTCGGGATGTCTGAAACTTCCGAAAGGTTACTGGCAGGCGGTGAGGGCGATCTGCGACCGATACGGGATACTGCTGATTTCTGATGAGGTGATGAGTGGTTTTGGACGGACCGGAAAATGGTTCGGTGTCGATAATTATGGTGTCGTACCGGATATGATGGCGATGGCAAAGGGCCTGACCGCCGGATATCTGCCGATGGGAGCACTCATGGTATCGGAGAAGATCGCCAGCGCATTCGACGAAAGACCGCTGATGCTGGGCATGACATATTCCGCACATGCTACGGCTTGTGCAGCCGCGCTGGAAGTATTGAGTATCTATGAAGATGACGACTTTATCTCCAATGCGGCGGCGATGGGTGAATATATTGAGTCGAAAGTAACAACCATGATGGAAACCCATCCGTCGATCGGCGACTTCCGGAACACCGGCCTTCTCGGATGCTTTGAATTGGTGAAGAACCGCGAGACAAAGGAGCCAATGGCCAGCTTTAATGCGCCCGCTTCCGAGATGGTGGTCATGAACAAGGTTTCGGAAAGGCTCCGGCAACTCGGCTTGTATACCTTTGTCAGATGGAACTACATTTTTGTTGCGCCGCCGCTTTGTGTAAACCAGGCGCAGATCGATCAAGGCCTTGATATCATTTCTCAGGCACTTCGGATCGCCGATGAAAACGTTGCCTGACGAATCAGAAAAAAGGAATTTTTTTAAAGTCTACTTGTTTAATAGATATAAAGCGTTAATTTTGGAGTATCATTGACGGTCGCGCGACCGTCGTAAACTTATTACCGTATGTTCATTCACCTTTACCGTTGTTGTTGTTGATACTATTTCCATCTCGGAAGCAGATAACACATCCATCACAGTAAAGCAATGAACTATGACACTAACATCAGAAATACACGATCGGGACTTTCTCGTCCCATCCTCGACTCAGGCAATTGATACGTTCTACACCGCCCGTTCTCCGGAAGGGGTCGATGGCCGTTTGCCCTGGTATGAGTTGTTCCAGGAGACGTCATCTTTTCTCTACAACGACCGCGTCCGGTTGGCGTTCACAGTAGCGGATGAGTTCGCACGTGAGTTCGTGCTGATCCGCGGGTTGATTGAATTTCACCGACCCAAGGAACTCTCGTTTATCTACGACCGGGAGTTCCGTTCTATTGTTGTCGCGGTGACGCAGGAACAACTGGGAATCTTACACCAATTTTTCGGACTGATATACGACTTGCTCGCAAAGGAGAGAAGGTTCCGGAAGGCGTTGAGGTCAGTCATCGAAGTCGAGAACAGCTACCGGCGCGTACTGGAAAATGCGTATGCGGAACTAAAGTCGCTGGACTACTGACGTCCTTACGTTCCGCGTCATTGACAATGATACTGTCGGCTTTCAGGAGGTGCCCGAGAGGAGTACCTCCTGTGCGTCGGCATCGTATTTTTCAACCCGTTGCGAGCATTCAAGCTAGGGCGTTTAACCGGAAAGGAGTATCTTGCCTTATGCTGTCGAAGAAGTGCAAGTATGCCATACACGCCCTCGTATTCATGGCGAAGGAACCCTCTCAAAAGTACGTTATCAAGGATATTTCAGACGCCTGCAGGGTTCCGAGAAAATTTCTGGAGGCGATTCTGCTCGAACTGAAACTCGCAGGAATTCTGACCAGCCGGGCGGGAAGAGGAGGTGGGTACTTGTTGAGACTTCCGCCTTCGAACGTCAATCTTGCCGAGGTTATCCGGCTTTTTGATGGGGCTATCGCTGCGGTGCCTTGTGCGACCTACAAATTCTATCAGTCTTGCGACGAATGCGAGGATGAAGAGACCTGTTCTGTCAGAGACGCCTTTCTCAAAGTTCGGAACGAGACCGTCGAGTTGCTGAAGTCGCAGACATTGGAGAGTCTCGTTGACAAAGAGCGGGCCCTTCTTCAGAAGAAAGCCAAAAAGAAACGGTTGCTCGGAAATATCTGATCTGTGGCGACTACGTATTGAAAGCTGCGTATGGAAAATACGAATACGACCTTCAAGGTAACAAGAGTTTACAGCGACGAGCAAGGCGAGAGTCACTTTGAAGATACAGTGATTCCGCTGCACAATCGTGGCATGGTTGGTTTCCTGTCCGATCCGATCAATGTATCGTCAATGATATTCCGCGAAGTCGTTCCGGAGTACGATTGGGATTTCCATCCCGCTCCTCGACGGCAGTTCATTGTATTGTTGGATGGCGAAATCGAGATAGAGACATCGCTTGGCGAGAAGAGGACGTTCGGGGCCGGTGAAATATTGCTTGTAGAAGACACCACCGGGAAAGGACATAAAACGAGAAATTTACAGCCCATCCGCAGAAAGTCGATCTTCATCACGATGGATTGACATCCCACTGTAACCGCTCATCAGCTATTTGTTGTGACGGTCCATTATGAAGAAGAGTTGTATTACTTTTGTTTGGCTATCGCCACGATACGCTGATCTTACAAGAAATTGATTTTCAGAATGGTCGTACGTCACATCATTGAACCCGTCGCTGTTTGTCTCTGCATTGCACTTGCCTCCGGTTGTATGCATCGCGCGGACGTGAAACCGCCCAACATCATTCTGATCATGGCGGATGACATGGGGTATTCTGATATCAGCTGCTACGGAGGCGAGATACCGACACCTAACATTGACGCACTGGCGGAAGGAGGTTTGCTATTCACACAGTTTTACAACGCAGGCCGATGCTGTCCCTCGCGTGCTTCCCTGTTGACGGGATTGTATTCTCACCGGGCGGGGATCGGTCACATGGTTGCACCCCTTGAGCATCCATCTTATCAGGGGTACCTGAATGACCGGAGTCTGACAATAGCCGAAGCATTGAAGCCCGCGGGATATATTTCCTATATCTCGGGAAAGTGGCATGTCGGATCTGATCCGGAACACTTGCCATCGCAAAGAGGCTTCGAAAAATTCTATGGAAGCAATACGAGTCAGGGACATTACTTCCGCGTGTATCGGGGACGCAAGCTATTTTACGACGATTCCGAGATCCAGACGCCGGACGGATGGTACGCGACCGATGCCTTCACGGATTCGACGATCGCATTCATCGAAAGACATCAAGAGCGCAATCAGGAGAAACCTTTCTTCATGTATCTTGCCTACACGGCACCTCATTGGCCGATCCACGCTTTGCCTGAAGATATCGCGCTATTTGAAGGTAAATATGATGGCGGGTATGACAGTGTGCGCCGGGTACGCTTTGAGAACATGAAGCGCCTTTCGCTCGCAAAGGATAGTGGAATTTCCGATCTCGATGAAGAGGTTCCCGACTGGGATACAGTCAACAGACGGGAGGAAGCCCGCAAGATGGAAGTGTACGCTGCGATGATGCACCGGATGGATCAGGGTATCGGTAAGATTGTGGGCCGTGTAAAGTCCCTCGGCATAGAGGAAAATACTATGATCGTCTTCCTTTCTGATAACGGAGGTAGCCACGAGGAGATCCGCCGGGATGAGCCAGATGCAATCACGGGAGAACCGGACTCATACACGAGTATTGGCTTGCCATGGGCAAATGTGAACAACACGCCGTTTCGGAAATTCAAGTCATGGACATACGAAGGAGGGATAGCAACTCCGTTGATCATCAAGTACCCGCGGATGATAAATGAAGGAGGTAAGACGGATGCCGTCGGGCACATCATCGATCTCATGCCTACATTCCTTGATCTAGCGGGGCTACAGTTTCCACAGACTTATGAAGGCAGATCACTGCTGGATATCGACGGTAAAAGCTTGGTGCCCATACTTTTGTCGGGCGATCGCGGGGGACACGCGACACTTTTCTGGGAGCATGAGGGCAAACGCGCAGTTCGCCATGGTCCGTGGAAATTGGTCGGTTCTCATGGAGGCCAATGGGAATTGTATAATATTGCGGAGGATCGAAAGGAATCCGCCGACCTGGCTCGCGAGTATCCTGAGACGGTGACGGAACTCGGTGATCTGTACGAACAGTGGGCGGAGCGAAACGGCGTGTTGCCTTGGGATTCCGTGAGGAAACTCAGCCGACGGAGATGACAAATCCAACAGAGTGTACTGAACCAATCAATCTTAGACATGAATAGACTTAGTCCCTTTGTTGTCCTCCTGACCGCAGCACTGTTGACGGCCTGCGGCGGTGCATCGAATGAACACCCGGGATCCGAAGTATACAGCGCCGACATCGTGATCTATGGAGGGACATCCGCTGCCGTGATTGCCGCTGTTCAGGCGAACAAGATGGGCAAATCAGTAATTGTGGTGTCACCTGATAAACACCTCGGCGGATTGTCTTCAGGGGGATTGGGATATACAGATACAGGTAATAAGGAAGTGATTGGCGGACTGTCGCGCGAGTTCTATCATAGGTTATACTTGCACTACGATAAGCCCGAATCCTGGAAATGGGAGAAGAAGTCAGAATACGGTAACAAAGGACAAGGCACGCCGGCTATTGACGGCAACAACCGGACGATGTGGATATTCGAGCCTCATGCCGCGGAAGCGGTGTTCGAGGATTTTGTTCGAGAGCATGAGTTGAACGTCCTGCGTGACGAATGGCTGGACCGTTCCAACGGTGTGACTATGCGGGATGGAAGGATTACATCGTTCAGGACGCTGAGTGGCAAGGTCTTCGAAGGCCTGATGTTTCTCGATGCCACTTATGAAGGCGACTTGATGGCTGCCGCCGGCATTTCCTATCATGTGGGACGAGAGGCCTCCGATGTATACGGTGAGGAGTGGAATGGTGTTCAAGTCGGTATACTCCATCACAAACACTGGTTTGCCAACGATATCGATCCTTACGTTGTCTCCGGAGACCGTTCCAGCGGCTTGCTTCCACGGATCTCCGATGAAGACCCGGGCAAGCGAGGCGAAGGTGATCACAGGATCCAGGCGTACTGCTTCCGGATGTGCCTGAGTAATCATCCTGATAACAGAGTCCCCTTTCCGCGCCCAGATAGCTATGACTCGAATCAGTATCAACTCCTGGCACGTGTATATGCCGCGGGGTGGGATGAGACCTTTGAAAAATACGATCTAATCCCGAACAGGAAGACTGACACGAATAATCACGGACCTTTCAGCACCGATAATATCGGGATGAACTATGACTATCCCGAAGCTACGTACGAGAAACGCAGGGAAATCATTCAGGAACATGAGCAGTATCAGAAGGGGTTGATGTATTTTCTGGCAAATGATCCGCAGGTGCCGGAGGACGTCCGCAAGGAAATGAGCAGGTGGGGCCTGGCAAAGGATGAGTTCGTCGACAACGGCCACTGGCCACATCAGATCTACGTACGTGAAGCCCGGCGTATGATCGGCGAACACGTGATGACGGAACACGATGTATTGAGTAAACGCGAGATCCCTGATCCCGTTGGAATGGGCAGCTACACAGTTGACTCACACAATGTCCAGCGATACGTCAAGGCTGATGGATTCGTTCAGAACGAAGGCGACATCGGTGTCAAGACACCTCAACCCTATAGTATTTCCTACCGCTCGCTGGTTCCAAAGAAATCAGAGTGTGCGAATTTGATGGTGCCGGTATGTGTTTCGAGTTCGCACATCGCGTATGGTTCAATACGCATGGAGCCGGTGTTTATGATCCTCGGACAATCAGCCGCGACAGCTGCCTGTATGGCGATTGATGAAGGGATTAGCGTCCAGGACGTGTCTTATGATGAACTGCGTGCGCAATTGGAGAAAGACGATCAGCGCCTTGTCTACAATAGGTAGTATATTTAGATCTGGTAGTGGTAATAAAAAGGAGAAAGTCAATAGAGAAATTGTCATGAGAAAAATTCTGATTGTCGCGTTTGTCCTTTGTCTCGCTGTCCACGCGCGTGCGCAGCGTGCCATGGAAGTGGATGTTTGCGTATATGGTGGAACATCTGCGGGTGTGATTGCTGCCTATACGGCCCAAAAGCTCGGGAAGACCGCCTTGTTGATCGAGCCCGGGAAACGGCTCGGTGGTTTGACGTCGGGTGGACTGGGTTACACAGACATCGGAAATAAGTATGCTATAAGCGGTCTTTCGCGTGAATTTTACAGACGCGTCGGGAAGCACTACGGCAAGTTCGAGCAATGGATATTCGAGCCCAAAGTAGCAGAGGCTATCTTTCTCGACTATGTCAAACGCGGAGGATTTGAAGTGAAGTATGAGCAGCGCCTGCGCAGCGTGCGGAAGCAGGGAGGGGCAATTGCAGAGATCGTTCTCGAGAATTCAGCGAATCCTTCCGCGGGTACTGTATTAACCGTTAAGGCCAAGATGTTTATCGACTGCAGCTACGAGGGCGATCTGATGGCACAGGCAGGTGTGTCTTATGCCGTCGGACGGGAAGACAATTCACAGTATGGCGAGACGATCAACGGTGTGCAATTGAAAACGGGACATCAGTTTCCCGATGGTATTGACCCCTATAAGATTCCCGGAAAGCCGGAGAGTGGTCTGCTCTGGGGTATTGCTGACGAGCGGTTGCTACCGAATGGGACAGGTGATCGGAAGGTGCAAGCCTACAACTACCGGATATGTCTGACGTCTGATCCGGCCAACAGGATCCCGATTACTCGTCCGCGTAATTACGATGCTTCCAGGTATGAATTACTGATAAGATTGTTTGAAGCTTACCCCAACAGACGAACGCTCAACCAGTATTTCATATGGAGCAGGATGCCCAATAACAAAACTGATATTAACAACCGCGGTGCATTTTCAACGGATATGATTGGTACGAACTATGGTTACCCGGAAGGAAGCTATCAGGAACGCGACAGAATTATCGATGAACATACTGACTACACCAAGGGTCTGTTATATTTCTTCGGTCACGATCCACGTGTGCCGCAGGCATTGCGGGATGAGATGAATCGATGGGGTTATCCGAAGGATGAGTACGTAGCCTTCGGAAACTGGACTCCACAGTTGTATATCCGCGAGGCTCGCCGGATGGTTGGTAGTTATGTGATGACACAACACAACTGCCAGGGCCGCGAGGTTGTTCGTGATGGTGTCGGGATGGCGGCCTATACCATGGATTCACATAACACGCAGCGTATCGTAGTGAATGGCATGGTAAAGAATGAGGGTAATGTGGAAGTCGGAGGCTTTGGCCCTTATCCGATTGCTTACCGCTCGCTTGTGCCAAAGGAAGGTCAATGTACCAACCTTCTCGTTCCCGTCTGTCTTTCCGCCACCCATATTGCGTTCGGTTCTATTCGCATGGAACCTGTCTTTATGGTACTGGCGCAGTCGGCTGCAACAGCGGCTGTTATGGCCATCGATGGGAACACATCTGTTCAACGGATCAATATCCCGGCTCTCCAACAACGGTTAAGGGAGAATCCCCTTGCGGATGGTAGCATCTTCGAGATCCTGGTCGACAACGCCGATGCGGCCGACATCCACACCATCGGCAATTGGACTTCCGAGAAGAAAGGAGGGTATGGTCCCAACTTCCTGGTGCATGAACCAAAGGGTCAGGATTTGGCAAGTGTTCGATTCACTCCCGGAATAGTACGTGAAGGCAAGTACCAGGCGTATCTGTATTTTCCGAAAGTAAAGGGCGCCTCAAGTCAGATGACTGTTCTTGTTAACGACGGCAGACGCAATCATGCAGTCGTGATAAGAACCAAGGATGTCCAGATAGTCGGACAAACCTCCGGCGAGTGGGTGTCGATCGGTAGCTACAATTTTTCTGAAGGAAAGAAGGGCTACATCCAGATATCCGGTAAAGATGCCGATGGGAAGGTGGTAGCAGATGCGGTGGTATTAGTACCGGCGTTTTAACGATCCAATTCAGCGGCACTGACTGCCCCGGACGGGCAAGGGCCTACAGACCTTATTTCGGTTTCCGTGTAAAGATAGCATCCTCATTGAGCAAAGGAGTGGAAGCATGCGATCTAACTGTTCCATAAAATTGTGAACAGGTGATTCCATTGAGGAGTTTCCTAAACCTGAGTCAATGAACCTTCTTAGAATCGGTAAAGTATTCGGTGCGTTTTTCCTGGTACTGTTCGCTTGCTCGTATGCGTCCGCACAAACGACCGAAGGCGAAAGTATCGTTCCGCTGAAAGTGAGCGAGAGCGGTCGCGATCTGGTTCGGGAGGATGGTACTCCTTTCTTTTGGCTGGGTGACACAGCGTGGGCACTTTTCTGCAAGCTAGACAGGGAGGAAGCGCTGGAGTACCTGAACGACAGGAAGGATAAAGGATTTACGGTCATCCAGGCGGTTTTTGCGTGGGACCTATTTAATGGTAATGCCTACGGAGAGCGACCTTTCCTCAACGACGATTTCAGGGAGCTTAATGAAGCGTATTGGCAGCATGCCGACTACATCATCGAAACCGCTGAGCGACTGGGATTGTATATGGCGATCCTTCCTGCCTGGGCTACCTTTTACACGGAGAAGAATTTCTCTGGTGAGCAGCAGGCAAAATTTCCATTGACGTACGATACGCAGGTCGCCCTTGATTACGGTAGATCTCTGGGCACGCGGTACGGTGACAGGAAGAATATCATCTGGGTACTGGGCGGGGACGTATGGGGAAGGAAAGATGCTATTTACGATGCGCTGGCCGCAGGTCTCACCGAGACGTACGCAGACGGCGACCCTGACAGGATACTGATGACGTTTCATCCGAAGGGTGGGACCTTTCGGCCGCCGGCGACTTCTACCAGTGAATTCTATCACAACAAGGAATGGCTTGACTTCAATATGATTCAGTCCGGCCATAGACGGGGAAACAAGAACTATGAACGCATTGCTGTGGACTACGATCAACTACCGGTCAAACCCACACTTGAATCAGAGCCTTGCTACGAGCAGCATCCTATCCTCCACAAGTTTGAGAATGGCGTCTTTACAGCATGGGATCTTCGGCAGCGGGGATACTGGTCAGTGTTTGCGGGAGGATTTGGTTTTACATACGGTGCAAACGGGGTGTGGCAGATGGATAAGCCGGGACGAATCGGAAAGGAGACACACCACAACTTCTTCTGGTATGATGCGCTTGACTACGAAGGTGCGGGGCAGATGATTCATTTGAGAAAGCTCATCGAATCCCGATCATCGGTTCACGTCCAACGCATACCGGATCAGACCATGGTCATATCCGATCAGGGTATGCATGAGGATCGCATCCAGTGTACGCGGGCAGAGAACCATGCGTGGCTGATGGTCTACACGACCAATGGTTCATCATTCACGCTGGATGCGTCGCGGATTCCGGCAAAAAAAATCAGAATGTGGTGGTATAGTCCGCGCAATGGAAAGTTGTACACCGGAGAGGGAAACGTGACAACACGCCCGTTTGCGGTCGTGCGGAATCGATCCAAGACCATTGTATTTCATCCTCCGGGCGATGTCAGCGCTGGCAACGACTGGGTGCTCGTACTCGATGATGCAGTTACTCCTTTTCCTCCGCCAGGGGCTAACTGAGCTAAGCCATCCGAGCTCAACACGTTAATTCGGAAATCAGCTCGAATAGATTGAAATTCAATTCAATGCGAAAGTCTTCGCGATTGGTTTTTCCATGAGCGGTGAGGGTTTTCGTTAGATTTGCTTGTCCTCCCCGTATAAGTATGAACGATAACCTGAGCACATCCTTCCCCTTCTCATGAAAATAGTATCTGTACTTCTGTGTCTTCTTTCTTCTTTTGCGCTCACTTTCCCAACCCTGGCCGGCCCTGTGATGCAGGAAAAGCCCCGTCTGTTGATCCTCACTGACATCGGTGGAGATCCGGATGATATACAATCGCTGAGGAGGCTCCTCTTGTATGCTAATGAGTTCCGGATCGAGGGGTTAATCGCTACTGCGACACACGGCCCCAAAGGCAAACGGAAGGTTGGGGTTTACACAACGTTTGAGCAACATATCTATGATGCCCTCAACGACTACGGGAAAGTAGTCGCCAACCTATCCAGGCATCGGGAGGGCTATCCGTCAGAGGAGTATCTCAGCTCGCTTGTTCGGACCGGGCAACCTGAACGCGGTGTGCTTAATCTTTCTCCCGGTCGCACTACACCAGGATCACAGCATATCATCAATGTCGTCGACGCGAGTAACGAGGTGATCAACATCGCTGTTTGGGGCGGCTCCCACGATCTCGCGCAGGCGCTGCTTGATGTCAAGACGGGACGATCGGCAGAACAGCTGAAGGATTTCGTTGCCAAGTTGCGAGTCTATGCTATCGGTGACCAGGATAGAAAGTACTATCCGGAAAGAGGCACGGGGCAGTGGATACTGGAGACTTTTCCCGGGATTTTTTACGTGGAGGCGGGCCCGCCCTGGATTCTTCGGCCGTCGAGCACTGCCGGATACCGTGGCGTCTATCAGAACGATGAATTGGTAGATGATGAGCTCAGACCGTTAGTAAAGGAGGGGTTGGAAATGAATCGCAGTGATTGGGTGGAAGACAATATTCTTGCGTGGGGTCCTCTGGGAGAAAATTATCCCCCACTTGTAGGACTCCTACCGAGGCGTGGACGTAACACGGCGGGAGTGAAAGAAGGAGACACACCTTCGTGGTTCTACTTCCTGCCCAATGGTCTCAGCGATGCAGCATATCCGACCTGGGGAGGGTGGGGCGGACGCTTCGAACATTTGGATCACCAGCGTTATACTGACGCACAGGATGATCATTGGTCTGGAGACCCGGACGGCGGTATGCGAAGAAAATGGGCCGTTGCAAGGTGGCGTGAAGCGTACCAGAATGAGTTCGCGGCGCGCATTCGGTGGAGTGTGCTGAGTCCCGAGGAGGCAAATCACAACCCTATCGCCATTGTAGACGGAGACGATACTCGAAATGTTTTGATCCGCGAAGTCCGTCCCGGGACTTCGCTCAAGCTGAATGCCTCGCTCAGTCACGATCCCGATGGCGACGGCATTACTTTCCGCTGGTGGATCTATCACGAGGCTTCGTCCAGCTTTTCAAGCCTGCGCGACGAGAACCGGAAGATCGCCAGGATCACGATACCCACGAGCGCACCTGCAGGTGATGTACATGTTGTCCTTGAAGTCACGGATAGCGGGACACCGAAACTCGTATCCTACAGGCGAGTTGTTCTGAGGATTCTGCCATAATAAGTAAGCAAGACACGTTTGACCAACTTGAGAACACGTATGAAATCCCATCATTCACAAAACTTGATCGCTATCGTTCTGCTGGCAATTGCATTCGCCGCCTGTGGACAAAAGGAGTCGACCGATAGGCCGAACATAATTGTGATCCTGGGTGATGACCTTGGATACGGAGATATAGGAAGTTACGGACAACAGTTGATAAGAACACCGAATGTTGATAGACTGGCGGCGGAGGGAATGCGCTTTACACAGGGCTATTCTGGTAGCACCGTTTGCGCGCCGTCGCGTTGTGTGTTGATGACCGGTAAACACACTGGCAACGCTTTTATCCGAAACAATGGTGTGACTGATCAAGGAGATAGGGTTGAACTGCCGGATAGTGAGGTGACTGTCGCGGAGATACTGAAAGCCCAAGGTTACGCAACCGGCGTATTCGGTAAATGGGGGCTTGGTGAAAATACCGAGGAAGGCTTGCCAAACAACCAGGGTTTCGACCAGTTCTACGGATATCTCAACCAGGGGCATGCACATAGGTACTATGTCGAGTATCTTTGGCACAACCGAGAAAAAATATCCTTTCCCGAAAACAGTGATGGAAAGAAGGGGACTCACGCTGCGGAATGGTATTTCGATGCACTGAAGAATTTTATTCGTGGTAACCGCAACAAGCCTTTTTTTGTTTATTACGCGCCGCAGTTGCCTCATTCCGAACTCGCCACTACCGATGCAGACCTGAGGCAGTATCTCGATAGCGAAGGAAAGAGCATTTTTCCGGAACACTCCCACAAAACGAATGGAAGACTGGTATCGACAGATATACCGAATGCTACCTATGCTGGGATGGTGTCCCAACTGGACCGCCATGTCGGAGAGATTGTTTCCCTTCTGGATGAACTTGGCCTTGGTGAGAACACGGTGATCCTTTTCACGAGTGATAACGGGCCCGCCGCCGCAAAAGCAGGATATAATCCCGATGTATTTAGTGGGAAAGACAAGTTGCGAGGAATCAAGCGCGATCTGTACGAGGGAGGCATTCGTGTTCCGCTTATTGTCAAATGGCCGGGGAAAGTGAAGGCAGGTACCGAGAGTGATTACGTATTCGCGTCTTGGGACTTCCTTCCGACCGTCACCGACTTGCTAGGTCTGGAGACTCCTGTCGATATCGATGGCGTTTCGGCGCTTCCTGTTCTGAAGGGTGAGACAGTGGTCCGGCAAAAACCTCTTTACTGGGAATTCATTTCGCCCATGGGTTCCTTCCGGATGGCTGTTCGTGACGGAAAATGGAAAGGTGTGGTATACGGACTGGAAAGCAATATGCAACTGTTTGACCTTGACGCTGACCCGCAGGAGACGAATAACCTGGCAATTGAATATCCCGACAAGGTAAGGGAATTGAAAAGAATCATTCAGGAACAGCGAACTAACTCGCAGCATTGGCCGGCAGATTCAGTCTTGATGGCCCGATTCATGCAACCCTGATCGATCCGTATGATGCGCGCATTCCTACTTCTGTTCGCGATGACCATGGCCGGGGAGAGTTATGGCCAACCATCGGAGAAGGGCCGCGTCGAGAATTTTACTTTTGCGGAGAGTAGAATTTTTCCAGGAACCAGGCGCGGCGTAACGGTTTATATTCCCGCCGATCTCGACCTCCGTAAACCGGTGTGTGTTTACGTGCAGCACGACGGGTTAAAGAACGCCTCCGCAATTCCTGCGGTTTTTGACTCGCTCATCGCTGGCAACGTCATTCCGGCCATGGTCGGAGTGTTCATGGATCCCGGTAGTCTCCATTCGTATCATGAAAACGGACGACCACGGCCGAATCGCAGCCTGGAATATGACGGCCTGGGTGACGACCAGGTGCGATTCATTCTTGACGAGTTGCTCCCGGCGGTGGCAGCAAAGTACGACCTCACATTCAGCGATGACGCTAACGACCGGGCTATCGGAGGAATGAGCAGCGGAGGAATCGCTGCCTTCAATGCTGCGTGGGAACGACCTGATGCGTTTTCGAAGGTGTACTGCAACAGCGGTAGCTTTGTCGCCTTTCGGGGAGGAAACGAATACCCGTCGATGGTTCGAAAGACGGAGCCTAAACCCATTCGTTTTTTTCTGACGGTCGGCACACATGATATGGAGAACGCCGCAGGTGATTGGACGCTGAGTAATCATCAGATCGACAAAGCGCTGGCATTTGCCGGTTATGACTACCGGTTCAAGGTAATGGAAGGGGGTCACGTTGTTGGTTATGAGAAGAGCTTTGCCGAAGCAATGACTTTCTTGTGGCACGACTGGCCGGCGCGCGTGCGCCCGGCTGCCGGTGCCCCTCGGGTACAGGATATTGTCCTCCCCGGGGAGGGCTGGCAAGCAGTATCCGAAATGAGAACGCTTTCCGGCAAGCCGACTTTCAACTCACATGGCGATGTATTGTTTCCGATCGGTAAGACGGTGATGAGGATCAGTCCGCAAGGTGGTGTCGCCGTGGTCTTGACGACGCATAGACATCGGGTGAGGGCGCTGGCGGTGGGAAGATCCGACGAACTCTATATACTCGATGAACGAGGACACCTCATCGTACGTGATCCTACCGGCTATTCTCGTCGGATCGCTAAAGGTGTTGGGGGAGATCGCATGGTGGCGCGGCCGGATGGGGGTGTGTACGTCGCTGGCAGTCGGGCAGGGATGCAGCTTGTCCTGGATGACAGAAAGCCGATCCGCCAAGTCATTGAAGTCACTGACGTATCGGCTTTGGCGCTTGCACCGGATCACTGGCAACTTGCCGTCGCGGAGAATTATGACCATCGCGTGTACAACTTCGTGCTTTCACCGGATGGGGAGCTTCAGCACGGAAAGCGTTTCTTCTGGCTGCACCGCAACGATGAGGCGCTGGGCGGAGGTGCAGTTGATCTGGCGTATGATAGGGAGGGGCACCTCGTTGCGGCAACCGAACGAGGGATTCAGTTCTGCGGCGATGACGGGAGAACGGTCGGAATCCTCGCTGCGCCGGGTCGGAACCTGAAGTATATATGCTTTGGCGGAAAGGATCTCGATTGGATCTACGCGTTTTGTGACGAGGGCATTTACGTCCGCAAACTTCGCGTGCATGGCGTAGGAGCGTTCACGCCGTGGTTGAGAATGAGAAAGACGCCGCTTTGAATGCCTTCTTCTGTTCAGGTTTGTAAATTCGCACGTAAGTCCGGACCTTCGTTAACATGCACAATTTCCAGATTATGAAATATCTCAAAATGTCCCACCTATCCGTTTTCCTTTTTGCAGTTCTGATTGCCATATCGTCGTGCACTTCTTCGACGGGCTCCGGCGATGGACCAGACACGCCTCCGAACATTGTTCTCATGATCAGTGATGACCACGCCTACCAGGCGATCAGTGCATACGGCCACAAGCTGAACAATACGCCACATATTGACAGGCTGGCAAAAGAAGGAGCGATCTTTACACGGGCATGTGTTACAAATTCGATCTGTGCGCCTAGCCGGGCCGTTATACTGACAGGTACACACAGTTTTGTAAACGGAAAAGTCGACAATGTGCAGCCATTTGACTGGGATCAAAACAACTTCGCAAAGCTACTTCAGCAATCAGGATACCAGACTGCGATGATAGGAAAGATCCATCTGGATGGGCTTCCTCAGGGATTTGATTTTTCAATGGTGTTGCCGGGACAAGGAAATTACTATAATCCCCACTTTCTCGTGAATGGCGAAAGGAAGCATTTTGAGGGGTATGTTACGGAGATCACAACGGAGTACGGACTGGATTGGCTGGAGAACGGACGGGATAAGGACAAGCCTTTCCTGCTTATCCTGAATCAAAAGGCTCCTCATCGGAACTGGTTACCCGCTCCCAGGTACCTGACCTTATTTGACGACACGGTATTTACACCTCCCGCCACTTTTTTCGATGACGACACAGACTACGCGGGAAGGGGCACTGCCGCGAGAACACAGGAAATGGAAATCGATGGTCATGCCGATTGGGGTCAAGACTTTAAGTTGCTGGTAGACCCGGATGGCAAGGAGACCAACTTCGGAAAGCAACTCGCGCGCCTGACCGAAGAACAAAGGGCAAGCTGGATGGCGGCATACGAGCCGAAGAACCAGGCGTTTCTCGACCTGTTTAAAAATGGTGGTGAACGTCCATTCTCCCGGGAACAAGCCAGAGAGATCGCACTTTGGAAATTCAACAGGTACTTGAAAGACTATCTCCGGACCGTGCAATCCGTCGACGATGGCGTGGGCGAAGTACTGGCATATCTTGACAAGAACAATCTGGCGGACAATACAATTGTGATATACACCTCCGACCAGGGTTTCTATCTCGGCGAGCACGGCTGGTTCGACAAACGATTCATGTATGAGGAATCATTCCGGACACCGTTACTGATGCGTTACCCTACTGAGATCAAGCCAGGGACTGTGATCGACAAGCTTGTACAGAACCTGGATTTCGCGCCGACGCTGCTCGACTACGCCGATTCGCAGATTCCAGCTGAAATGCAAGGGAAATCGTTCCGGAAACTCGTGAATGGAAGTTCGGCAGAATGGCGTGATGCAGTATATTACACGTACTACGAGTATCCGTCGGTTCATATGGTGAAACGCCACTATGGAGTCGCAACCGATCGGTATAAGCTCATGCACTTTTACTATGACATTGATGAGTGGGAAATGTACGATCTCGAGAATGATCCGTCGGAATTGACTAACGTCTACGACGATCCGGCGTATGCAAGCGTTCGCGAGGAATTGCATCAGCGACTGCAGGAGCTTCGTGATGAATATGGCGATTCTGATGAGCTCAATCAGAAGTACCTGAAGGCATATCTTGATGACATGGCTGAGAGACGCCGATAACGGCGCGTGCCGTAGCCGTACCTGTCGCGGTTTGTATCTTCAGTGAATTGTCGATAGATTTGGTTAGGATGACCGGATCGTAAAGTCCGGTCTCACTGGCTACCCTCGAGTTTCACTTTAATCCGCTTCGTGGTGCACTATCCTCGGTTGTTGAGCGCAATGGCGATAATCTTGCTTATCACCTCCTGCACGCCTGACATGCCAGAGGATGTGACCGCTGCTTATCAGACTCTCCCGGACAATCTCGATTATAATTTTCATGTGAAGCCGATCCTTTCGGATAAGTGTTTTGCATGCCACGGCCCGGATAAGGCAAAGCAGCAAGCGGAGTTACGGCTTGATCTACCCGAAAGTGCCTTTGCTCCGCTGGCTGAGAGCCCGGGCAAGGTCGCCATCATGCCCGGGCGTGCAGAGAGAAGCGAGGTGTTTCATCGGATACTGTCGACCGATCCCGGCTACGTCATGCCGGCGCTGGAGTCGCATCTTACATTGACAGCGCGAGAGAAGGCCACGTTGATAAAATGGATCGAAGAGGGAGCGGCATACGAACCACATTGGGCGTATGTTAAACCGGGCAAGCCGTCCGTTCCCAGTGTAAGAGATGACAAGTGGTGCGTGAATTCAATAGACCGGTTTGTCCTTCGCCGATTGGAGCAGGAAGGATTGCGTGCATCTGCTCTTGCGGAAAAGGAATTGTTACTACGAAGGCTATCGCTTGACCTGACGGGCCTCCCGCCATCGCTTGAGGAGATCGATAGGTTTCTGAATGACTCCTCTTCAGATGCGTACGAACGAGAAGTTGATCGTTTGCTTGCTTCGCCGCACTATGGCGAAGAGATGGCTGTTGGCTGGTTGGATCTGGCGAGGTTTGCTGATTCACATGGTTATACCGTTGACCGCCTGCGTGACATGTCTCCATATCGTGATTGGGTAATTCAATCGTTCAATGAGAATCTTCCCTACGATACTTTCATCCACCATCAACTGGCGGGAGATATGATGCCGAACCCGACGAGAGACATGATCGTCGCGACAGCGTTTAATCGCAATCACCCGCAGAACATGGAAGGCGGGATAATCGAAGAGGAGTTTCAGGTGGAGTATGTGGCGGACAGAACCAACACCTTTGGCGATGCTCTCCTCGGTGTGTCGCTCGCCTGTGCGAAGTGCCACGACCATAAGTTTGACCCCGTATCGCAAAAGGAGTATTTCGAACTCTTTAGTTTCTTTAACAACGTCAGGGAAGCTGGGCAGATCTCCTGGGACGACGCGCTACCGACCCCTACGCTGCTGATGCCGACCGCGAAACAGGAGGAGATCGCTCGATTCCTCGAGACGAAGATTCACGAGAAACAAGGTGAACTCGTTCGATCGGAAGCCGAAGCGGCTTCGGATCTTGCCGACTGGATTTCGACAGGTGAGCATAGGCGACTCGCCAACCAATCCGTTCCGAGCGAAGGCCTTAAGGGTGCGTTCAATTTTGATGGAGAAACGCTGCGCAACAAAGCAGACCCGCGGCACGCAGGTGTGATGAGATTGGAATCCGGCAAGGAGCGACCTGTATTTGAAAGTCACGTGAACGGAAAAGCACTGGCGTTGAATGGAGATGTATGGCTTGACCTTAGCCCGGTAGGAGTCTTTCGCAGGTCGGATCCTTTTTCCATAGGGTTATGGGTGAATATTCCTGCCGACCTGCGCGAAGGTGTAATCTTTCACAAAAGCGTGGCTGAGAGACTTTATAACTTTCGCGGATATCACCTGTATGTGAAGAACGACCGCCTCGAGGTGAGTGTCACACATACTGCTCCCTCCAACGCTATCACCAAGGTCGGCGCACGGGCTGTTCCGCGCGACAGCTGGTTTCAAGTCACGATGACATACGACGGATCTTCGAAAGCAGCGGGGTTGCATGTGTTTGTCGATGGCGAGCGATGGGAGATGGAGACAGTGGTGGATCAATTGACAAAAGACATTTTGTTTCGTGCGAATACACAACCCGGATTGCAGGTCGGCGCGTGGGACCGGGGTTTTGGACTGAAAGGTGGCAAGGTCGATGACATCTACGTATACGACCGGGTATTGTCACCGTTTGAAATCAAAATACTATCCCGAGTCGCTTCCTGGCGTGACTTACTGGCCGGGGGCGCTTCATTATCTACCGAAGCACTGGATGCGTTGAGGAACTATTATCTCTCCGCGGTACACCCCGGTGTTCTCGCACGGAGGGACGAGCTGACCCACTGGAGAACGGCGCTGGCGGATTCGACCGAATTGATCGCGGAACTTATGGTCATGCAGGAGATGCCGAAGCCAAAATCCACCTTTGTGATGCTTCGCGGTGATTACAGCACACCGGGTGAAGAAGTCTTTCCAAACACACCTGTGGCTATACTGGAATTTCCAGAGCACCTCCCGCGGAATCGATACGGACTAGCTCAATGGCTCACAGACAAGGACCATCCGCTGACGTCCCGCGTTGCGGTGAATCGATTGTGGCAAAAGTTTTTCGGTACAGGACTCGTAAGGACTTCGCAAGACTTCGGTAACCAAGGCGAGCTCCCCAGTCATCCGGACCTTCTTGATTGGCTTGCTATTCGTTTTCAAGAGAGCGGTTGGGATGTCAAGGCGATGAACAAGTTGATTGTTATGTCCGCGACGTATCGGCAGGACTCCAGGTTTACTCCCGAAATGTACGAGCGAGATCCGGAGAACCGCTTACTGGCACGCGGGCCGGTTTTCAGGATGTCGGCTGAGATGATCCGTGACAATGCATTAGCTGCGAGTGGTTTGTTGAACAGAAAGATCGGTGGAAAAAGTGTAAGGCCATATCAACCGGAGGGGCTATGGGAAATTAATAACACCCGATATACGCCGCACGCCGGTGATGCGGTTTATCGGCGAAGTGTGTATGTGCTTGTGAAGCGGTCTGTACCCAACCCTACGCTGGCGACGTTTGATGCAACGTCACGCAGCAGTTGTGTGATGCGAAGACAGACGACCAATACACCACTGCAGGCGCTGGTGACGCTCAATGATCCGACGTTTGTCGAGGCTTCACGCGCGTTAGGTGAACTGATGGCGCAGTCGACAGCAAGCGACGGCGGGATCACCGATGCGTTCAGAAGGTTGACAGGCCGGAACCCTTCTGACGGGGAAGTGACAACACTGGAAAATTTTCGACAGGAGCAACTCAAGAGTTTCCGTAAACACCCTGAGAAAGCAAAGGGGTGGCTGACAGCCGGGCAGTATGTTGCGGACAGGGATCTGGATCCCCTGTTGGTAGCGGCAAATGCAGTCCTGGCAAATACGATAATGAATGCGGACGCAACTTTAACAAGGAGATAGTATGGCGCATGATCACGAGTCGGAGTTTCGATTGAATTCATCCGATTTCTCAGACCTGCACAAGAAGCTCGACAGGCGAAACTTTCTCGTCAGGACTTCCCTTGGTCTTGGCGCAATGGCGGCTGGCATGCTTTTTCAGGGTCGGAGTATCGGCAGCCACCTGAATACTACAGCCACGGATGCGATCGGTGGAATTCCCCATTTCCTGCCGAAAGCGAAGCGAGTCGTCTATTTGTTCATGAGCGGCGGACCATCACAATTTGAAACATTTGATTACAAACCTGGCCTTGCCCGTATGGCAGGTCAGGATCTTCCTGATTCGGTTCGGAAAGGCCAGCGCCTGACAGGGATGAGTGCGAGCCAGGCAGCTCTACCAGTAGCCCCATCGTTGTTCCGCTTCGATCAGCACGGAAAATCAGGAACATGGGTAAGCGAGCTGCTGCCTCACACTGCTCAGGTAGTGGATGACCTGTGCATTGTCAAATCATTGTTTACAGAGGCGATTAATCACGATCCGGCAATCACCTTCTTCCAGACCGGCAGTCAGCTTCCCGGGCGCCCATCCATCGGTTCGTGGATGAGTTATGGACTGGGTTCCGACAACGAAAATCTTCCGGCGTTCATTGTGCTTGTCTCGAAGGACGCATTGAAGGATCAACCGTTGTACGCGCGGTTGTGGGGCAACGGCTTCCTTCCATCGCGCTATCAGGGTGTGCAATTCCGATCAGGCGCTGATCCTGTCCTGTTTCTGAACAACCCGGAGGGATACGACGGCCAGGACAGGGAGAAGATGCTAGACTATCTGAAGCAGCTCAACCGGTTTCAGATGGAGGCGTACCACGATCCTGAAATCGAAAACAGGATCGCGCAATACGAGATGGCGTATCGGATGCAAACCTCGGTGCCAGGTGTTGTGGATGTTTCGGATGAACCCGACGAAGTGTTTGATCTTTATGGTCCCGGAAGCCGCGATCCAGGAACGTTTGCTGCGAACTGTATCCTGGCCCGGCGCCTGCTGGAAAAGGACGTAAAGTTCGTCCAACTTTACCATCAGGGATGGGACCAGCACGGCAATCTTCCAACCGGGATCGCAAGACAATGCAAGGAAACTGATCAGGCGACCGCGGCGCTAGTGACAGATCTGAAGCGGAGGGGGTTGCTCGAGGACACATTGGTAGTTTGGGGCGGCGAGTTTGGCCGGACCGTTTATTCACAGGGAAAGTTGACGCCTACTAACTACGGTCGTGACCACCATCCGCGTTGCTTCACGATGTGGATGGCCGGTGCGGGAGTAAAAGCTGGGGTCAGCTACGGTCAGACTGACGATTTCAGCTATAACATTGTACAGGATCCTGTTCATGTCCATGATTTCCAGGCTACTCTTATGCATTTGCTGGGGCTTGACCACGAGCGGTTGTCATATAAATTCCAGGGTCGGAGATTTCGCCTGACAGATGTCCACGGAAGAGTAGTCAACGATATCCTTGCCTGACGATTCACATAGTGGAAAATATTCTCACTTACCTCGGCCGCCTGCATCCGCTGATCGTTCATCTTCCGATCGGCTTTCTGATACTTGCGATAATAGTCGATCTGGTTTCGTATTCTAAGCGATATCGCCATTTAGCGAGTGCAGTACCGTTCACGTTGGCGCTGGGTTTCTCCACTGCGGTCGCGGCATGTGTCCTTGGATTTCTCTTGTCGCGCACGGGAGATTATGATGACGCAGTCCTCCAACGACACCAGACGTCCGGGATCGTGTTAACGATTTTTGCCGGCGTGCTTTACCTGGCGCGCACAACCTTGGTGCGGCATAGAGTGGAGTTGTCGCGATCGGTGTTTTCGATACTGGGAGTTGTGGTATTCGGGTTGGTTTTATACACCGGGCATCTCGGTGGGAGTCTTACGCATGGAAGCGACTACCTGTCGTTGCATTTACTGACCAAGGATAATAGGAAGGCTATAACCAATCCCGAGAAAGCATTGCTTTTTGAGGACATTGTTCATCCGATCCTTGAGCGAAAGTGCTTTCAGTGCCATCGACAGGACAAGCGGAAAGGACGACTTTCGCTGGAATCACTTGAGGCTATTCTTACCGGAGGCAAGAGCGGACCTGCCGTGGTGGCCGGGGACCCTGTCAACAGTGAGTTAGTAAGGCGCATCTTACTCGATCCGGGCGATGAAGAGTTCATGCCGTCGGACGGAAAGACACCCCTGACGGAGGTGGAAACAGATATCATCCGATGGTGGGTGGAAGGGGGGCGCGCTACGTCAGGAATACCCCTGTCCGAGTTAGAAGGTGCTGATGTCATCCTATCGCTCGTCGATGAATTTTTGGAAGTGGATCGCAGCAGCGTGACTCTAACTGAAGATATTTCATTTGCATTTCCGGACACAGTGCCCGTGGAGAGACTGCGCAGTAAGGGAGTCGTTGTTAGGATCGTGGATCATCAGCCTGTGAAGCTGGATGTCACGCTGCCGTCGCGTTCGGGAATTCGCATGGATGAGATCCGCGATGATCTCAATCGTCTGGCAGGCAGTATTATCTGGATCAATTTGTCTGACAACAACTTCACGGAAGACGAGTTAGATATTCTCGCCAGTTTGTCGGGTGTACAGCGAATTCGTCTTGAGAAGAATCCGATATCGGATGGGATAGCGCACCATTTGGCCGCACTCAAATCCCTGGAAGTCGTCAATCTGAACCAGACAAAGCTGACATGTGCTGGGCTGTCCGCGTTGCGGAAGAACGAAGCGATCAAGCGGATCTACACGTGGAAGACGTTGTGTGACGTGCGAAACTAAGGGACCGTTCGAGGCGTGCTTTCCATGCCCGGTTTTTTCAGGATATGAATACACAGTATATTTGATCGCTGGTGCCGGTGTTGCTCTGCGGTACCCACGCGAGATTCCATATCTACAATGCAATGACAGTTTATACCGATCAGACACACGACAGAAGGACATTTTTGAAGCAGGGAGCAATTGGACTGGTGGCTTTGGCCGGCATACCCACCTCCGTCAATGCGAAAGTTCCATATCGCGACGGGGTCAAACAGGAAGAATCATGGCGAGTAGAGATGGAGAGGGTGCTGCGCCGGATATCGGCCCCGACGTTCGCACAGCGTGATTTCGATATCACGGCATATGGTGCAGTTGCAGGCGGCAGTCGCGATTGCCTGCCTGCGGTGAGGGCGGCGATTGATGAATGCAATGCCGCCGGAGGCGGGCGTGTTATCATCCCCGCTGGAACGTGGTTGCTTAGAGGTCCGGTCCACCTGAAGTCAAACGTAAACTTGTACCTCGCAGATGGCGCGATCGTTCGTTTCGATCCCACGGCTGATCTCTATCTGCCGCAGGTTCTGACACGGTGGGAAGGCACTGAGCTTTACAACTATTCACCTATGGTTTACGCGTACCAGGTTACTAACGTCGCGGTTACTGGTAAAGGGGTATTCGACGGGCAAGGAAAGAAGACATTCGCAACATGGAAGCCTGATCAGAAGGCTGCTCAGAACCGACTTCGCCAGATGGGAGCAGATAATGTTCCTGTCTATGAGAGAGTATTTGGTAAGGGTGATTTTATCCGACCAGGTATGATCCAGTTCTTTGGATGCAGAAACGTTCTGGTAGAGGGGGTTTCGATCATCGATGCGCCGTTCTGGGTGATACATCCTGTGTATTGTCAGAATGTGATCGTGCGTGGTGTCCGGATCGACAGCCATAATGCGAACAACGATGGGGTAGATCCGGATTCCAGTGTGGACGTGCTTATCGAAGATTGCATTTTTAATACCGGCGACGATAGTGTGGCGATCAAGTCCGGTCGCGATCAGGATGCCTGGCGCATCGGACAGGCGACCGAGAATGTGGTCATCCGAAACTGTGATATGAATTCCCGGCACAACGGATTGTGTATTGGTAGTGAGATGTCAGGAGGAGTGCGGAACGTGTTTATGGAAAACTGCAGGATGGGAACTGTAGAATCGGCGATCTATTTTAAATCAAATCTGGATCGCGGTGGCGTGATCGAGAATGTTTTTGTGCAAGATATTGCTGTGGAGCGCGCGCGTTGGCTGATTCATTTTACGACAAGTTACCACAGTCATCGGGGCGGTAATTTTCCGCCGCTCTTCCGAAATTTTGATATTTCCAAAGTGGAGTGCGAAGAGGCAGACTGCGCTATTCATGCGGCAGGTGTTCCGGATGCACCCCTTCAGCATATTACTATTGCTGATGTGCGTGTAAAGAAGGCGAACAGAGCGTCGGAAATACAGCACGCTGACGTTCGACTGAATGCAGTAACAGTCAACGGAACTGTTGTTAGTGGATAATGAAAATTCAATTCTCCTGATTAACTTAAAAGATGCAAAACTTCGCTCGTTACTGGTTCATTCTTCTGCTTATTCCATTTACGTCCGTGGCGCAATCCCCTACGCGCGCAGCCGTTAAGCCGAATGTTCTTTTTATCTGCGTGGATGATCTGAGACCCGATCTCGGTTGCTACGGTGAAAAGTATGTAAGTTCTCCGAATATCGATCGCCTGGCGGAAAACGGGGTCGTATTTACAAATCAGTTCGTCGCAGTACCTACCTGCGGCGCGTCGCGTTTCAGTATGTTGACCGGAATGTTGCCGCGTACAAAGGGACACCTTTCCAATAATGCTATCCGTACGTTCCTCTCCGATCAGGCGGAGGTAACAGCACCTGAGACGTTTATTCATCATTTGCGGCGAAATGGATACTACACTGTTGGAGTTGGCAAGATCAGTCACTATGCAGACGGGTTGGTGTACGGCTACACGGAGCCCGTGACCAGCAAGCTGGAGTTGCCGCATAGCTGGGATGAAATGGTGTTCAACCCCGGTAAGTGGGGCACTGGATGGAACGCTTTCTTCGGATATGCTGACGGGACTAACCGACAGGGTCGGAGTAACCAGGTGCCGCCTTTTGAGAATGCCGTAGTTGGTGACGAAGGATACCCGGACGGATTGACCGCCGAACTTGCGGTCGGGAAACTGAAGGAGCTTTCGAAAAAAGATAAGCCTTTTTTCCTGGGCGTAGGATTTTTCAAACCTCACCTTCCGTTCAATGCGCCGGCGGAGTATACCGAGCCGTATCGTGACAGCAATATACCGCTGACGCCTTCACCGGATATTCCGCAAGGAATCAATCGGGCTAGTCTTCATGCGAGTTCGGAGTTCAACCGCTATAAACTGGGCGAGGAAATCGCATCGCTGGATAGCCCGGTTTCGGATGCCTACCAGCTGAATGTCCGGAAGGCTTACCTCGCTGCGATCAGTTACGTCGATGCACAAGTCGGAAAGGTACTTGATGCACTGGAAGAGGAGGGACTGGCAGACAATACAATAGTTGTTTTGTGGGGAGATCACGGATGGCATCTCGGTGATCACCGTGTATGGGGGAAGCATACGTTGTTTGAACGATCGTTGAAGAGCGTTCTTATCATGCGAGTACCGGGGAGATCCGACGACGGAAAGAGAATTGACCGTATCGTGAATTCGGTGGATATTTATCCTACACTTGTCGAGCTGTGTGGAGTAGAGATGAATTTTCAGGTCGATGGGAATAGCTTGACACCATTACTTGACAGGCCCCGCACATCATCGTGGAAGGATCAGGCGTGGGGATTTTACAACAGTGGAATTACCCTTCGCACACCGCGGTATCGCATTGCCAGATATTTCCGAAATGAGGAACCCGTCGTGGAGTTGTACGATCACAAGAATGATCCATGGGAGAATAGAAATGTTGCACCCGAAAACCCCAGGGTTGTACGGAAACTTCTACCACTGCTCGATGCGCGAGCATCGGGGATGTATGGCCAGTAGCTCAGCGCTGTCTGACGGTCATCCTGTTCATCGAATCACCACTATCACCTCGGAGTCCTTTTCGATAGTGATGCCTTCCAGTTGTATTCCCGTTCCTTCTTCAGAGAAGCGATCGTGGGTGATGAATGAACCCACGTCAGGATCGAACACTTCTATGGATATAATTTCGCCAGCATCAACGCCGCCGACCCACAGGCCAGTTGTCAGTTCCTTTTCCCCCCTGTTGAGCAGGTACACGAAGGAGGTCTTTCCGCACTTCACGCCGTATGATTCCAGATCGTGTGACCGCACGTCGATTGGCTGAAACGATCCATTCCCCGCGTCTAGCATGAGATCATTGATCTTCCGGACATGTTGGAAATAGCGTGTCATGTCTCGCTTGTCAAAGAACTCCCACCACCAGCTCATAGGAAGGATTGGAGTAGGAGAGAATAGTCCGTACCACAAGCCACGCTTGAAGTCCCGATCCATCTCCGTCCCGATAGCGTTGAAGTCTTTGTTCCAGTCCCATTCATACCCAAACTCGCCCCAGGCAAACGGTTTGTTTTCACGTTGAGTATAACGCCTGATCCCCTCGGGGATTTCCCGGGTACGGCGATAGATGTGCTTTTGGTTCAGGTCGATCTCATCAAGGGAGTACAGTCCTGCGATCTCGCGGTGCGAGATGCTGGTTGTCACAATGTGACCGTACGGATCTATGCGCTTGAGGTACGCGGCCATCTCCCGATGCCAGTCAGTGATTGCTTCATGCGGAATGATCACTGTTTCGTCGTCTGAAAAAGCTGCGTTGTCTATTTCGTTGAAGAATTCCCACGCTGCAATGCTCGGACTATATCCCCATCGTGCAACGATATACCGCAGTCTGTTCTTATAGCGTTCTCTGGACTCCCGCAGTGTAAAGAACTCTGTCGGGGTTGCAGCAGGGCCTCCGTTTTGCGTGTTGTAGTTGTGAATTTCCCATTGATTGCCTTCGATCAAAGCGTTGTGCGAATCGAACGTCAGCATCATGTATAGATTGAGGGAGTCCGCCAGTTCCACAACTTCATCCAGCCGTTTGATGCCGCCGGGATTGAAATACGCATCGGAATTTGCGTATAGGTTAGTGTGTCTGACGGTCTTCCATTCGAGGGGAAAGTTGGTGGGGGCCATCCATGAACGGAAGAAGTTCGCTCCATTCTGCGAAAGCTTCGGTAACAGGTAGTCGTATGTCCATTTTTGATTGCTGAACGAACGCGGTTCCCATCCAATGTTTTCGCCGATTCCGCGAAAGGGTTTACCCGAATCAAATCGAAGTGTCCAAAGGTCGTGAATATGCAGGAACCCGTTGTCACCTGACGGAGCTGTCGTCAGGCTTCCGGTGGAAGATGTCTCTGTAGTGGAGTTATCCCGGATGCATTCGAAATGATACGTGTATTTACCGGTTTCCTGTGGCGTAAAGCGCGCTGCCCATACCGAGGTGGCGTCTTTGTTATGTTCGAAGAAACAGGGGAGTGTAAGAGTTTTTCCGGAAGGACTCTTTAATATCATATTCAAAGCAATTTCCCGTTGATCATACGGATTCGAGAAAGTTCCTTGCAGTACGATTCTGAATTCAGCTTTCTTGTATTGCTGTACTTCGCGCGTGATCTTGCTGTGGCTTTTCAAAATGTGATTGGTACACCCGTTCAGGATTCCGAAGAGAAAGAGGATAGCGATTGTTCTCATGTAGAATAGATGCTGCTGCCTGGAGTGACGCCGTCGGTTTTCAGGAAGATAGGAAACTCGGTGGATGCAAGCGGTTTGAAGACTTTAATCGACGGATACACCTGCTGCAAGCTGATACATGTCCGGAAGATCCCCACTGAAAATTGTGAAATTGCTTTGATAGAATTTAACGAAGTCGGCAGATGAACTGTGCCCGGTCCACGGCCCATAGAAGTGATGACCGTCATGCCCGGGGTCGTACTTGTTCCGCCACATTACGACCATGCTGATCTTTTTCCCGGCGATTGGCGTAAGGATTTCCTTTGTCCAGTAGTCGGTATACTCGACACTTCCCTTCCTGACTCCCTCGATTCCGGTTTCTGTAATGCCGCACGGTTTCTTCTTTTCAATGGAGAGATCTGAGAGATTCCGTGCGTTGGTCAATAAGGCGTTGGTGTTCGTGCCGTGGTAGCTGTCCATTCCAATGAAATCGACGTATTCGTCTCCCGGCCACCGAAAGAGGATGTTCTCTTTCGCGCCTGCGGCGTCGAGCTGAGGGGAAATTGCAAAAATCAGGTTGTGTACTTCTTTTTCTTTGATAAGATAGTCGACGGTGAAGCGCCACAGGTTGATAAACTCATTTTGTGTCGTACAACTTCTGCCCCACCATGACCATGTCTGTGTGTGTTCGTGGTAGGGTCGAAAAATGATCGGTATCAGATCACCCTGGTCATCCGTCAGTTCCAGCAGGAAGACCGCAAGTCTGTCGAGCCATGATTTGTAGGTGGTATTGACGTCGCTGTCAGCGTCCAGTATTTTTTGAACGACAGTATTATCGGAGTTGTCCCATGCATCCCCTCCGGTCAAGGGATTGTTAATGTGGGCGCACGCAGTGATGATCTCACCCCTTCTTCTCGCTTCCTGGATGGTCCGCTTTCGGTCAGCATTTAGTGTACTGGTGGAGTGTCGGTCGTCCATTATCTCTGCAAAATCGATGCTGTAGACAGCAGGATAATCTCCGCAGACATCTTTGACATCGGACCGATCTTGTTCCTGGGTCCAATCCCGTCCGTAGAGAAGGTCATCGTGATGGCCGAACATGAAGCCTTCTGATTGTATCTTCCACAAATTGGAATAGAGCGCTTTGGTTTCGGCCGTCGCGTCAGGGTCTGCAAGGGATAGGGTTACGGGCTCTTCCTCCGGTATCTTCACCTCTGTCTCCTCGTCGTTTGATGCACAGGAGAAGATGGTTGCTGCAAGTAAGAACGAAATCATTCGGTTGCTCCTCATTCAATTGTCGTTAGATCGCGCTTTTCCTCTTCCAAACGCGGAGGCATGACCTCCGCGTTTGGTGAAGTAGCAGATGTATTGTTGATTATTGTTTTTCGATATCGACCCAGAATTTTCTAGGTCGTTTGACAAACTTGTCGTAGTCAGAGTAGATGTTATCCCAATCATCGGTACCCTTCAGCGAGAAAACCAGTGCGGATGCGGCGGTCGTTTTTGATTTTCCGTTGCCGAGGTCTTCCGTGCCGGGACCAATCAATGATCCACTGGCCGTTGTACCATCCGCGAAGGTGAAGACCACTTCACCGGTCGCGTAGTTGCGCAGCCACTTGCCCTCGCCCGTCGGGATCTTACGGTAGAAGTGATTGACATCAGTCTCGGGAGATCCGATATAGTTGAAGTTCGCATAAAGTCCGTCGTCGCCTTCGTCGTTGATGATTTTGCCATATGTATTTCCATCTTCTGTAATTCCCTCGAGTTCGAATGTCAGCGTGTTGTCAAGCTCCGCGCCAGGACCGTCTGTGTCGGACCAGAGCCACGGTTTGTTCATCATAGGTACAACCGCGGATCCTCCGTACTCCGGCCCGGTACCTCCGAACACGACAAGGTCTGTAATGTTATAGGTTCCGACGATTGTCTCCTGGAACGACACGACCTTCACAATGTATGTGCGTGTCTTTCCAGTTGGTGACGTGACTTCGAAGGATGCAGTTTGCTCCGCGTTCTCGAAGTTGAGCGGGTCGCCGACGTTAACTGTCGCCGATGCGCCATATGACAACTCGATATTGTTGAGGGTTATCGCACCGAGGTTTGGTACAGCGTCAATATTTATCGTAATGGTTATCTCGCCAGCTTGGTCGTCTAGTCGGTTTATTTCCGCGATACCGACCTGATTCTCAAACTTGATATTCAAAACGATTCGCTCATTATTCCAACTCCCGTCAGCGACGTCATCCCACGGATCGGCCACACACGCTGCCAGCGAAAACAGCAACAGCAGTGCATATGTTGTGTTATATCTTTTCATAGTATCAATTTCGTTTTTCGTGTTACAGGCCTTGATTGAGATCTATTTCGACTTGAGGAATCGGATAGAAAGCTACTTGCTCAGGAGTAAGACCCGCAGCCTCTTCGACCACAGTAGTTACTCGATTGTACCTTCGCAGATCGTAAAGACGGTTTCCTTCGAATGCGAGTTCCCAGCTGCGCTCCTGCCACACAGCTTCACGGAATGCCTCGGTGTCGAGTCCGGGATTCATCGGGCCAAGACCTGCTCTTTCCCGGATGTAGTTCACTTGCTCATACGCCCCTGGTGTTGGACCCGCGGCTTCCGCATAGACAAGTGCGATATCCGAGTACCGGATAAGGAATGGTTTGACACTGGTCTTGTCTGCTATGAAGAGGGGATCGACATACTTTCGTGTGAACGGGTACGGTATGTTGCCGGGGTACTGTGCGATCAAATCGCCCTGCGCATTGAAGAGCGAATCGACCAACAGGAGATCTGAGCGAAGATCGCCTTCGTCGAAAGTATTCAGAAACTCCGTTCGTGTTTGGAAGACACTCCATCCGTCATGTGATTTCGTGTATGTGCCGTTCTTGTTGTCGAGGTAAATATCACCCCCTGCAATGTACGGGATGAACATTTTGGAAATTTTCGAATAGTCACCCTCAATCACGCCGCTTCGATCCATTGACATCAGGAAGATGTGTTCCTTTCCCTTTGGTTTCTGAACATCATAGATCGCCAGCAGATCGTCTTCAAATCCATAGACCGACTGACCGGTAATGACTTCACCGGCGAAATACGCAGCGCTGTCGTACAGCGTTTGAGTATCCTGGTTCAGGGCATCGTACAACGGCACGTTGTGTCGCTTTGCTGAGGCCATGTACAGGTAGGCCTTTGCCGCGAGCGATTGCGCAGCTACTTTGTCGGCGCGCCCTGTAGCCTGTCTGACGGGTAGCATTTCACTTGCCTTACGGCAGTCAGAAAGTATCAGACTATAGACCTGGTCGAGGCTGGTGGCTAACGGCGCCGCCGTTTGATCAAGTGAACTGACTGTGGTCGTGTGAAGCGGAACCAGGCCGAAGTTGCGCACGAGGTTGAAGTAGTTCCATGCACGCAGGAAATGTGCTTCACCCAGGTATTCGTTCTTCAGGCTCTGATCAAATTCCGCAGTCGGTATTTTCTCAAGCAGGATATTCGTCCTGTTCACCGCGATGTACGCGTACTTGAAGAAGTTCATGAGACTTGGGTTGGTAGAGAAGGTCTCGACTTTCCAGGTGTCAAGGTCGCGTGCTCCGGCTCCTTCATCAGGCTTGGGACTTACTTCTTCGGACGGCATGTCCCCCAGATAGAACACCGTTCTGGAGTATTCCAGAAAGGTGAGTGCGTCATACGCATATCCGATGCCTGACTCGGCATCCTCAGGAGTTTTCAGAAAGTTCTCTTCCGAATAGAAGCCGTAGGGTTCTTCGTTTAGATCACACGCCGTTGCCAGCGCTGTGATCACTATCATTGTAACTATTTTTCTTGCGTTCATATCGGTTTCGATTATAGCGTTAACGTCAGGCCAACAGTCCATCTTCTCAGGCGTGGGTATCCACCCGAGTACCTGCCATCTGTTCCGACTTCGGGGTCATATCCTTTGAACTTGGTAAATGTGAAAACATTCGAGGCGTTCATGAACACCCTTGCAGACAGTCCTTTGCTGCTGCCGATGTTGTATCCAACGTTCAGGTTTTGTATGCGGACAAACGACCCGTCTTCGATCCACCAATCAGAAAATTTGACCTGCCGGCCATCTCTCAGCCGGGGATACTCGTTTGTCGGGTTGTCGGGAGTCCATCGGAATGGCTGATTGTTCGGCTGATTGAATAGTTGTGAATTGAGGACATCATTACCGAAGACGCCATTGAAGAATATACCGGCATCAAACCTCTTATATGTCAGACTAAGATTCAAGCTTGCCATGAAATCAGGTGTAGGATCTCCGATTATCGTCCGGTCACCTTCATCGATCACCCCATCGCCGTTGATATCGACATACTTGAATTCACCCGGTTGTGCAAGGTCTCCTTCGAGGCCTGCTTCGATGCCGTCGTCCAGCGATTGAACGATTCCATCAGTCACGTATCCGTAGTACACGTTCACCGGTTGACCAATAGCCAACAGGTTAGGATATCCCCGGAACATTTCGATGCTGTTTCCGAAGTACCTGAACTGCATGCCGGTGTTGGGGTCGGTAATATTGCCAGATTCCTGTGCGTTGCCAAGATCTGTCACGCGGTTCCGGTTCCGGGAATAAATAGCCGTTGCGTTAAGAGTGAGGTCGTTTTTGCTGTACACTGTTCCGTCGAGGGTAACTTCAATACCCTTGTTGGTGATGGACCCATCGTTTACGAGCATCCGGTCATATCCCGAGGAGAGCGGGAGTATGCGTTGCTGCAGCAAGTCGTCGGTGTACTTCTCGTAATAGTCGACCGTTGCGCGGAGGCGGCCATCGAGGAAAGCCATGTCGGCTCCGATGTTTACCTGTGCGGTGGTTTCCCATCTCAGGTCCGGGTTGGAGATACCACCCCAGAGAACTTCGATCCCATCCTGACCCGCGCGACCGACCTCGCGACCGGGTCCTATTACCGTAACCCAACTACCATCGTTATAGTAGTTGCTTATGCCAAAGCGACTGAGTGTCTGATAAGGGGATATGCCCTGGTTCCCGGAGATACCGTAACTCACTCTGAACTTGAGTTCGTCGAACAGATTCCATTGATTGACAAAGTCTTCCTCATGGGCCTTCCAACTCAGTGCGCCGGAAGGAAACAGCGCCCATTTGTTGTTGGCTCCAAACTTGGAAGAGCCGTCGGCACGGGAGGTAAGTGTCAGCAGATAGCGGTCGCGGAATCCGTAGTTGAGCCGGAAGATGCCTGACACAAGTTCGGTCTTGGTCAGGCCATTTCCGACCGTATTCAGTTCGGGATTGCCGGCGTCAAGATTTTCGTTCTGCAAGACTTCATTGATAAAGTCTTTGGCACCGAGGTCGAACGTTCTCACGAGATCCTGCTGATATGAATAGCCTAGGGTTACCTGGAACTGATGCTCGTTGACGAGCTTATCATAGTTGGCAAAGGTCTCTGAAACGAAGGTGTGTCCCTGCCAGTTGCTGATTGATGCAGCGCCGTTGTTGAATTCGCCCGACTGCGTGTATTTCCTCGGCTGATACTGGTCATTAAGCGAGGTGCCATATTTGTAGTTTAGCCGCGATGTCAGCAAAAATGAGGGCATAACTTTGTACTCAACGTCAACGAATGAGAGCATGTCAAGTGACTTTGTTTTGTTCAGCCGGTATTGCGTGATGGCGAGTGGATGATCGAAGTCATTATTGTTGTAGCGATAGTAATCACCATTCTCATCGTACACCGGAATGATGGGACTTCGCCAATACGCCAGGCCGCCGTTGTTGTTCCGGTTTCCACGCGACAGGATATTTGCAAATGTGATTTTCAGATTGTCATATACCTGGTGGCCGACATTAAGGTTATAATTGAGCTTTGAGTAATCGTCTTCAATGTACACCCCTTTGTCTGTGAAGTAGTTGACGCTGAGATTGAAAGAGGTTTTCTCATTTGCGCTTGAAACCGTCAGCGTTGTGCTGTTTGAAACGGGTGCGTCTCTGAACACAAGGTCGTCCCATCGGTTGTTGTGTGGCCACTCACCGTTGGAAAGTTCTTCGATTGACGGATAGTAGATCCCCGTTGGTGACACTGCTCCTATGTATTGCGCTGGAAAGCCGCCGTTGATACGTGACTCGTTATTTAGCTGAGCCATCAGTACAGGATCTCGCCATAAATTCACTTTTGAGGTGAATTGTGACAGCGTAGATTGCTGTTGAAGGCTGATTCTGGTTTGGCCGGCTTTCGCTTTTCTCGTCGTGATCATGATTACGCCGTTTGCTCCCCGCGATCCATAGATCGCGGACGCTGATGCGTCTTTCAACACTTCGACTGATGCGATATCATTTGGATTTATCTGATGAAGATTGCCGGCATCTCCGAGAGGGAAGCCGTCAACGACCACAAGCGGAGCGTTTGATCCCTGAAGCGAGCTTCCTCCGCGGACCCGGACAGTTACGCCCGCGCCGGGATTTTGCGAGGAGTTGATGATCTGCAGGCCGGCAGAACGCCCTTGCAAAAGTCCTTCTACAGAATTCGCCGGAATATCTTTCAGTGCTTCCATCTGTACGCTGCTCACGGATCCTGTGAGGTCACTCTTATTCACAGTACCGTATCCGACGACGACAACTTCGCTAAGAGTATGAATATCCGGCAGCAATTCAATATCGATTTCCGAGCGGGATCCGGCCAGGACCTCTTGTGATTGAAATCCAAGAAAGGAAAATACCAGCATCGCACTGTTGTCGGCCACTAAAATCCTGTATTGTCCGTTTATGTCCGTCACGGTGCCCGATGTCGTGCCTTTGATAATAATGCTTACACCGGGTAAGGATTCGCCAGTCGAGCCGTCGGTGACTTTGCCGGTTACCTCGCGTTGTGCAGCTTGTAACAAAGCTGGCGGGAAAGCCGCCGAGGGCGCGGCGTGGACCTCCTGAATTAGTGGAATACCCAGAATGATCAGAATAAATAGGATAATCTTTTGCATAGGCGTTTGATTTTTGTAATCCAGCCAAAGCTAGCTGTGGCTGCAAACAATCGTATGTCCTACAGTCCTGAAAACTGAAACAGGCGTCCCGTTTTATTGCCCGGCTCGCTAAATTGGGATAACTTTAGAAAAGATCGCAGCAGAGCACCGCAACTCCGCGTGTGAGATGCATTTGCGAACGGCGACTTCGCGTTACCTCTCGTCTAGCGCAATCTTTTACCATCGTCAATGAGATTTTTGCTAATTTTCACATTTGCAGTAGTAGCCTCCATTTCGGGCAGCGGACAGGTCCGGGAAATGAAGGTGGATAACCTTTCTACGTATGACGGACTGCCGACCGACAATATTCTTTTTTCTTACCAGGACTCTTTTGGTTTTTTATGGTTCGCGACATACGAGGGCCTCATCCGATGGGACGGTGCATTATTCAAGCGATTTTTCCATTCACAAAGCGATAGCACCAGCTTGTCAGGCAATATCGTTTACAAAATCCTGGAAGACCACAAAGGACGGCTCTGGGTGGGAACTATTGACGGGCTCAACCTCTTTGACCGCGCCCATGAACGATTCGTCCGGTGTGATATCGGTAAAAAGACTACAAGAATCCCCGTAAACGATATGCTGGTAGACTCGCAACATCAGCTTTGGCTTGGTACATCTTACGGCCTTTGCCGGTATGATTACGATCAGGGTACGGCAAAGTGGTTCGTAAACGACCCCAAAGATCAAAATACGTTAAGCCATGACGTGATCTTTCGGATGGCAGTTGATCAGAATGATAACCTCTGGATAGCGACATTTGGCGGAGGAATAACGCGCTTTTCTCCCCGTACTGGCGTGTACACAAGATTTATCCATGAGGAAAACGACCCATCGACAATATGCAGCAATAAAATAAAGAGTATTCTGGCCGACCATCGCGGTCAGATCTGGGTGGGATCGTTCGACCATGGTGTTAGCCTGCTGGATCCGGATGGAAACGTGTTACGGCACTACCCATATATTGATCATTCAAAGAAAAATCGCATACAGAGTGATGTTACCTGTATCTATCAGGATGCAAATCGCACTATCTGGATGGGCATCAAAGGTCAGATACTACAGTACAAGCCGGAAGGAGCTGACGAATTCCGACCATTCTTCAATACTCCCTACAAGAAGCCGGGTCTTCATTGCATGTCCATCACGTCGGTGTGTGAGGATAGTTTCGGAAACCTTTTCTTCGCGAGCCAGAGTCACGGCCTTTTCCGCACCAATGTCCATAAGAATCTCTTCAGCCACTTCTACAAAGACGACGAGCATAAGAGAGTGCTCAATCACAATGTTGTCACCTCGTTGCTCGAAGACCAGAATGGAAACATATGGATCGGAACAGACGGCGGAGGGCTGACTAAGATGAATTCGGGGAACGCGGGTTTCAATTCCTACACCGATGAAGACGGGCTGAGCAGCAATGCGATCATGGAAGTTCGTGATGACGCCAACGGAAATCTCTGGCTGGCAACCTGGTCTGGTGGAGTAATGAAATTTGATCCGGTTTCGGGTACAGTGAAAACCTTCATGAATAACCCCGCGGATCCCAATTCTTTGCCACTGAATAATGTGAAATCCATTCTGCCTGACGATACACTTGTCTGGATAGGTACTCACGGAGAAGGACTAGCTGTAATTGACAGGAAGAATGGACGAGTGATCAATCACCGTAACAATGATGTCTTTCCTTTTAATCTGAAGACGCCAGCCTGGATCAACCACCTTTTCATGGATTCCCGCAGGCGGTTGTGGGTGAGCACATATGGCGGCCTGTACCTGTATGATGGCGAAAGCCTGCATCACTTTACGCCGTCTTTGAGCGCTGCGAGTATTAGCAGTGACGTTGTGAATATGGTAGCGGAAGGGCCTGACAAGAGTATCTGGATCGCAAGCGAATCAGGTGGGCTTGACCGTTTCAGGGAAGATGACTACACATTTGAGCGTTTCACGGAGCGATACGATTTGCCGCGCACAATCAAGGCTATTGCCTTTGACAGTCAAAAGACGATATGGGTGAGTTCGAATGATGGCCTTACCGGATTTGATATATCTTCAGGTGAAAGTATTCACTACGACCAATCCGATGGACTGCAGGGAAACTCCTTTTTTCATAAGGCGATCCTGACTTCCCGCGACGGCAGCCTCTATGTCGGAGGACCACACGGTGTAAATTCCTTTCACCCGGACAGTCTCCGGGCGAGCAATAAGAACTTCAAGTCGTTAGTTTACCTCACTGATCTTTACATTTATGATCAAATACAAATTCAAGGCACGGAGGGATCACCATTGCAGGAAGTTCTTGCGTTTACGGACACGTTGATCTTAGAACCGGAGCAATCGTTCTTCACGATCGGGTTTGCCGTATTGAATCTATACTCGACATCCAAAACACAGTACGCCTATAGATTGGAAGGTTTGCATGACAACTGGATTCACACGGGCCGGGAGACAAAGGCTTCCTTTACGAAACTCAACCCCGGGAATTATGTCTTCAGGCTTCGGTACATGGATGTCGATGGTCAATGGCAAGAGGCTGCAAAGCGACTCTCTATCGTCGTCCTTCCACCGTGGTGGAAGACGTGGTGGTTTCGATCCCTTGTCGTGATCGGTTCGATATCTCTTCTGATAGGATTCTTCTATCTGCGTATTTCATCGATCCGGAATCGGAATAGACTATTGCAGGCGGAGGTTGCACGGCGCACGCACGAATTATCGGAAGCAAATTCCTATCTGATCGAAAAGAATGAGGAGATCAATCTGCAGAATGAGAAGCTCGAGGAATATAACCGCGAAATTCTCAGGCAGTCGGAGAAGATCATTGCTCAACAGGAAGAGAATGTCGCGCAGAACCAGCAACTGGAGAAGACAGTGCAGGAACTTCACCGATCGAATCAGACGAAGGATCGCTTCTTTTCAATACTTGCGCACGACTTGAGGAACCCGGTCTCCACGTTATCAGGATTGGCAGAGTCGTTGAAAAACAATCTGGTGAAGCTAACAAGAAACGATATTCACGAGTACGCGGACAGCATCCATAGGTCGGCGAATTCAGTATATACGTTGTTGAACAATCTTCTCAGTTGGGCCCGCACGCAGTCGCAAGACATCCAGTATTCTCCGATAGACTTTGATATCGTTGGCTTGGTCGGAAAAAATATTGCGCTATTGGATGAGCAGGTCAAACGAAAGAACATCCGCGTTTCGTTTACATCAACCGTTACGCATAAAGTTTATGCAGACTATAATATGGTTGATACTGTGATCCGTAACTTGTTGATGAACGGAGTCAAGTTCACACATGCCGGGGGATCCGTCGGAATAGTCGTCGGTGAGTCCGGTGGTGAAATTTTACTTCACGTAAAAGATACAGGTATCGGTATGACCAATGAGCAGTTGACGGATTTGTTCAAGATAGAAAGGAAGTCTTTGGCGGTTGGCACCGCCGGGGAAGTTGGAACCGGTTTGGGGCTTGTCATTACCAAGGAGTTTATAGAGGCAAACAAGGGCAGCTTGCAACTGACGTCTTCACAGGGAGTGGGTTCTGACTTTTTTGTCAGGTTACCGAGATCAGCTTCTGTTATTGACAGCGCGCGGGATGGCACGCTTCAGGATAGTGCGTCAGGAGCAGGTCTGATCACAGATTTTCCAATCGAAAAGCAACTCAAGTTGAGAGGGAAGAGGATACTTGTAGTAGACGACAATGAACATCTTCGCTATCACCTTCGTCGTGAGTTGTCAGGTACCTTTGAGATCTTTGAGGCGGAAAACGGAAACGACGGGTTGAAAATGGCGTTGGAGGTTCAACCTACAGCTATTATCAGCGACCTGGTCATGCCCGTGATGGATGGCGAACGGTTTTGCCGGGAACTTAAGTCTCTTTCTGCGACGAGTCATATCCCGATCATTCTGCTGACCAATCAAGGATACGAAGATCAAGGTGTTGGATACGGTGCCGGAGCCGACGTCTATCTCACGAAGCCTGCGAAGAAAGAGCTATTGTTTCAAGTGATATATAATTTCCTGCGCGTGCAGGAAAGGATCCATGACCTGATATTAAAGTCCAGCAACGTCTTCCCGGAGGATGTGTCTATCGGTAAAGTTGATGAGGACTTCCTTCATCAGGTGGTAGAGCTCGTGGAAAGCAAGTTGTCAGATCCGGAGCTTGATCCCCGGTATATTTGTGAGGAAACCGCACTGAGCCGGACGGTACTTTATGCAAAGGTAAAGGCGCTCACAGGACTAGGTGTCAACGAGTTCATTCGTTCCATTCGACTGAAGAAAAGTCTGATACTATTGCGCGAAGGAAAGCTGAACATCAGCCAGGTTGCATTGGAAGTTGGTTTTAACAATCAGTCATACTTCAATAAGTGCTTCACACGCCAATACGGTGTGTCGCCGAAGGAGTACAAGAAGCATCCGTCAGGAGTATAGAACGAATGCAGTAGCACAAAGGACACGATGTTTTGTTTTTTTATTGTGTACTTAGGTTCATTGTGTTCCTGCTTTTTTAACGCTATTTTTTGATCAGTTTTATGTTCTTTACACGATCCTTTTGCATGAGGACCAGAACATAGATACCCGGGGGGAGTAGCGAAACATCGAGGTCGGTTCTACCGTGGGGCATGTTCAGGTGAACCAGTGGCCGACCGCTGACGTCGAAGATAGTCGCTTTGGCAAACTGTTCAGGTGATTCCACCCGTAGCCACGACGAAACCGGGTTGGGGTATACAGAGACACTCCTCTCACCGTCCCGGTCCCAAACCGATGTAATAGGTTCTGGTTCCGGCGACGTGAACGTGATCTCTTCCACGGCGATGTTGCCGATCTTCACTTGCCCGGTACCCACACCGAGATCGAACACAAGTCGTGCCGCGGGATCTGTGACATCCGCCATAGTAAACGTGTAGCTATAGGTAGCACCAGATGTTGTGATACCTAGTCCGGTATATCCGCTATAGGAATTCCACGGTGAAGTTGCCTTGCCGGCGTAAGCCGTTATGCCTCGGGTGGTGCTGGCTTCTGCTGTGAATGACACACGGTATAGCTTGTTTTTCTCCAGGG
>CAYTMU010000028.1:0-55267 GCA_964438975.1 uncultured Roseivirgaceae bacterium
ATTTCCGCTGCCTATTTTGACAAAGGTAATAAATTTATTACCTTTGTTTTCCGTGAAAAGCAGTGAACTTTTGAGATTATTAAAGAAGGACGGCTGGTACACGATCAGGCAGACAGGCAGCCATATGATCATGGCTCATGACAGCAAGTCCAATCAGATCGTCGTTCCGTTCCATGCGAGTAAGGAAATCAAGAAGGGCACATTGCTTTCGATATTGAAGGATGCAGGAATAAAAACAAGCAAGCGATGAAAAAGAAGAAAATCACCATGACGATCACCAAAGAGGATGTAGGCTTCAGTGCCCATGCTCTTGTCGGAAATGTCTCAATTAATACCGAGGGCGATGACCTCGATGAGTTAAAGGCAAACATCCTGGACGCCGTAAATCTTGCCTTTGAGCCTGAGAGTGTTGTATACGCCATTGAGGATATCATTCTGGAGCCCGACGTTCAAAGCTTTTTTGAGTTCTACAAGATCATCAATGCCAAAGCCCTGAGCGAACGCATAGGAATGAACCAAAGTCTACTGGCTCAATATATCAAAGGCATTAAGAGGCCATCGAAGGCACAGGCTGACAGGATCCTTGAAGGGATTAAGAAACTCGGAAAGGAACTGTCCCAGATAGGATCGATCATAACAGGCTGACCCCCTTTGTCAACCTTGTCGCATTTCACTAAAATAAGCCCTCATTTCTGAAGGCCTTCGGAATCACAGTGAAAATCTCGAATTGATTCAACCGTACAGGAATCGAACCACGAAAGTGAGAAATCAATTCAATTTGGATGATTCGTAGAAATTGAGGCTTGAATCAGCAGAAAATTATCGAACCGATGAAATTTCCCGTATTTGATTTATTTTCAACCTGTTACGGGACAAAAAAGCGAAAAATGTATCCGCTTTTTTCTTAAAGTAGCCCCGGCAGGAATCGAACCTGCATCTTCAGAATCGGAATCTGAAATTCTATCCATTGAAATACGGAGCCGAATTCTCCCCTGTAGTGATCGGCGTACGGAGCCATACCCCGAAACGATCAACAAGCGAGACTGGGCCATGCCTCGAAGCGATCGACGAAGGAGACCTGCTTCGGGGCAAAAATAACGCAAAACTGTTACCTAAAAAATCCTGAACCGACATTGCCTGACCAAGTTTCAAATTCCACCGGTCCGTTCTTTAAACTTGCCTTGGAAAGCTCCAATTATGCCAAAACCGGTCGTTTCTTTAGATTGAAAGCACAATCCAAACTTCGATGGCTGAACGACTCCACCTGGAAATAGTCAAATCAATCCGGAAACTAGCCGGGAAGCCGGCAAAAGACCCCTTCCTGAACTCGTACCTCGGCAACGACCACCTCATCTACCAGATCAAAATCCCGGTACTCCGAAAAATCGCACGTCAATGGATGCGCGACCACCGTGATCTGAGTCCAAATCAATTGAAAGACGTCGTGTCTGCTCTCATACAAGGTCCTTCTTTCACAGAGAAGGTTATGGGTGGAATGCTCTTGGACTACTCGGCGCCAGAACAGCGTACGTTCCATCCGGAGATTTTCGACTCCTGGCTTGACCATGTCGCGGGCTGGGCGGAGGTCGACACGCTTTGTACTAACAGCTTCTCTGTCTCTCGGATTCCCGCCGACTGGGCTAAATGGAGGAAACTCCTCACCCGGTTCTCCAAAGATGACAATATCAACAAGCGGAGGGCGTCCCTCGTCTTCCTGTGTTCCCCGCTGAGAAAGATGTACGACGAGCGAATCGCCGCCGAGGCGTTTCGTCTCATAGAGAGATTGAAGGGCGAAAAACATGTGATGATCACCAAGGCGATATCATGGCTGCTCAGAAGTATGATCATTCCCTACCGCGGCGAGGTAGAACGCTATCTCAAGATCAATGCCGAATCGCTTCCGAAGATCGCAGTCAGGGAGACGCAGACGAAACTCGCGCTGGGAACAAAAACCAAACGCCTGAAAAGCGATGCGTCCACGTTTCCTAGTTGACCAGTAGGCGCTTGGTTGTCTGCCTGCCTTCCCGCGAAATATGGATTACGTAAACACCGGGGGCCAGGACCCCGGCTGGTATGGTATTTCCTTGGCCCATTGATTCCCTTGCATACACGACTTCCCCCGTCAATCGATGGATCGCGATTGCAGCAGGTTGCGTGGCCAGGATCGTCAGTTCATCCGCATCACTGCGCACGGGATTGGGAAATATCTTCAGTTCTGTGTCGGCTCCATCTGCAAATCTCGCCATGGTAGCAGACTGGGATTCGAATGGGGATAACCGATCTCCGGCTATTGGCCTTTGCTGCATGCCATCCGGGAGTTGCCAGCCAATGGAAAGATGATCTGTTCCGATGCCCTGTTTGTGCAGTGCTTCGATGTAATAGCTCCTGCCCTGCTCAAGCGCGATGGGCATGGATCGCTGCGTTCCGTACTTTTCCCATTCGCCGGGATCCACGGCGCGCGTAAGCCAGGCAATCCGTTGCATATTAGCGGGGTCTTCGTCCGTACTTAGCCATAACTCGCTGTGATCATTACTAGTGATCCAGAAGGTGTAGTAGCCTGTCTGGGGAGGACAAATATATCCTCTTATCCGGCTTCCATAATTGGCACCTTGGTTGGCTGGCGACTCGAATGATGACAGTATCTGGATGTCTGAGGGTTCTGTATACACTGGTATACGGCTTACTTCGGTGCCCAATACGCCATTCCATTTCTCGTATGTGATTACGCCTTCCGCCGCACAGGGTTCAACTATCCGGATCGTGAACCGAACTGCCAGCGCCGACCCTGCTTCTCCTGCATCTGAATACGGAATGGCTTCAATCACGTGTATTCCAGGCGTCGCCTCCTCCCACGTCAGGTAATCGCTGCTATAATCACCACGTAACGAGAACGGCGCCTCGCTTTCACGTCTTACAACTTTACCCTGATGTTTGAATACAACAGCGGCAGGCGTTTGGCCAATTACCGGGTTATATCGAATGTTGATATTCAAGTCCGGAGTCTTTTCAAACACATCTCCCTCGCGAAGCACTTGCAGGTCTTCATCGGTATCTGCATTCACGATCGTAAATGAAGCGGACGTGGCTTCGGCATCATAAAGCCAAATTATGCGACTTCCCGTCGAATCCAGGGTGGTAAACATCAACTGGTCGTTGTAGTTCACCAACTCGGAGGCGTTGGCGAATGACGTTCCGAACAAGTCACGCAATGCGCTAACTCTTTCTCCATCCGTTACCAGCACCTGCATATTGTCCTTCGGATCGATGGCCTCTCCAAATGTGTCGCCAGGACCGGCATGGTCGGCGAAGTAAACTAAATCTCCGACTTCAGCCGCGGAAATGTCTGCAAACCGACCGCCGGAATTGAACCGCCAGAAAGACGACGTGGTATCCCCGTCTGTGCGAAGAAACTCCAGACTGTGTCCCTGGGATGTGGTGTAAAATACAAAGTGCTCATCCAGCGCGGCGGAAAACGGAATATTCCCATCGAGAAACCGGGAGTATAACTTACTCGTGCCCTCCGGTGTACCGTCTGTCGCGCATAGGATATTCACACCATAGTTCTCGTAAAGGAAAAACATAAGTGTTCCGTCGAATTCATGGGAAGGTGAAAACACCTGGCAGTCATAACAGATGTCCTTGATCCTGACGGTTGCTGATGGCGAACCGTCAGTCCTCCACAGTGCAAATTGATATCCGCCATCAAGGGGCTCCCCAACTCCAAAGTAGAGCGCGCTGTCGTACGTGGATATGAACTCGATCATTCCTATTCCTGTTGACCCGGGAATCAATTCGTGAAACAACGTCGTGCCCAACGCAGATCCGTCGCTCCGCCACAACGCAGCGCCGTGAACACCGTCGTCACCGCGCAGGTAAATGTAGCCGTTATAGGCGATCAGCGGTCCAGTACGCACTCCTCCCTCCGCGCCTGGGTTTATATCCTTTACGACGACCGTTCCGCCTGGCGTTCCATCGGATCTCCACAACTCATCTCCAGCCACTCCGTCATTTCCGGTGAAGAACAATTGGTCGTCTAACACTGCACCTCTGTATTTATCTACAGCAGAGTACGGCGAATAGTACAAACTCGCATCGGACAGTCCGCTTGCTGAACCCGGGTAGATGTCTTTCAACAGGATCGTACCGGATACATGACCGTTCGTCCGGTATAACTCCCGACCTGACTCCTCATTCCATCCCGCAAAGAAGAGGTACTCGGATGTTGCACCCATGAAGACGATGTCTTTCATGATGCTCAGCGAAAATGTTCCGGAAGGGGTACCGTCACTTCTCCACAGCGCTACCATTTGTTCATCTTCCCTGGCAATGAAATAGACTACGTTGTTCACCATGTGATAATCGTGTGCATTCCTGGCAGGTGAAAGCAATACCGTACCTTCCGCTGTTCCGTCTGTTCGATACAGGCCTGCATCCGTGTTAAAAAACACAAAATCTCCAACTGCCGTAAAGCCTCGGCTATTCACAGCAATCTCCCCGACGGGTACAGGCTGTGCGGACAACGTGCCCGTAAGAACAATAAGACCGCACAACACCCAGTAATTGATCGTCACTCTCGTTTTCATAACTACACTTCTTCTTTTCCCTCCTTCTATACTTCACGTACTCATTCGCAACCATGCTATCTCACAAGAAGTCTCATCGCAGCTCGCTTGCCATTCGAAGAAATCGTGACGATATAAACTCCTGGTGTAAGAACACCAGCTACCGGCACCGAATATTCCTCGCAACCATTTTCGCAGGAAACCTGGTTGGAATAGACCATCTCACCCGTCACGCGGTGTATGTCAACGGCGTATAGACCTTCCATATTCCATCCGTGTGCTGTTCGGATCATCAACGCGTCTGCATCAGTTCCGGCGGGATTCGGAAAAATCTGCGGTGCGTAATCGCCCTCGTCCTTAAGCATTGCCATCGCTGCTGACGGCGACTCAAACGGGGCCAACCTACTTCCCGGTATCGGCCTTTCCTGGATTCCGTCAGGCAATTGCCAACCCACCGCCAGATGATCGCTACCGACGCCTTCCTTGTGCAGTGCTTCAATATAATATCGGTGGCCGACCACCAATGAAACAGGTACGGATTGCTGACTGCTGAACTTGGTCCACTGTCGCGGATTAGTTGCGCCGGTGACGTAGGCGATCCGTCGCTTGTTCGATGGATCGGCGTCGGTGCTCAACCACAGCTCGCTATGGTCATTGCTCGCGATCCAGAATGTATACGTACCTGTCTGAGGCGCGCAGATGTATCCACTGACGCGCGTGCCATAGTTGTCTCCCACATTCGACGGAGTTTCGAAGATCGTCAACACTCCCACAGCATCCGGAATCGTAGTTGTCGGAATCGAGGCGACATCGGCATTGCGAACACCTGTCCATGTCTCGTGAAGTACCGTGCCGTTCCCCTCGCAGGATTCTTCCTCGTCCGGGGATTCTTCAAATGGTATCAGCCGTATCCCTGGCATCGGTCTCTCGAGCGCGCCGTTCGGAAGTTGCCATCCTACGGCAACGTGATCAGTACCGACTCCTTCCTTGTGCAATGCTTCGACATAGTAGCGTTGATTAGCCGTAAGAGCGACAGGAACTGACTGTTGAGTGGTGTACTTGTTCCATTGCCGTACATTGGTGTATCCATCTGTGTGGGCAATACGCCTTTTATTTGAAGGATTGTCGTCGGTACTGATCCAGAGCTCCGTTTTGTCATTACCGGATATCCAGAAGATGTAGTTGCCCGTTGCCGGCGGACATATGTATCCGCGAATGCGGGCGCCGTAGTTATCGCCAGTGTTTTGCGGAGCCTCGAACGACATCAGCGTATGCGATTCGTTAGGAGTTTCAGCTAATGGGATCGACGATATTTGCACACCGGAAAGCCCTGTCCAAACGTCGCGCGTAATGCGGCCCGACCCTGCACACCCATCGGCGGGTGGCGTAACTTCGCCACTTGTCAATGCCGCGTCGGGAATCTCAAGGATCTCGTTCCCGGTATCAGCTCCCTGATACGCTACGGTCAGCGATTGTCCGCCGATGTACTCTAGGTAAGTGACACGTATCGGATGGGCGCCGGCAATGAGGTTGACCGCCATAGGAGACTTTATACCAAATCCAGCGTTGTCGGAACTGCGTCCATGGACGCCGTCGAAGTCCACGACCATGTTGCCATCGATGTACAATCTGCTACCGTCGTCGGAGTTGAGGTAGAAGTCATATCTTCCTCCCTGTTCGATATACAGGTATCCTTCGAACTCGAAGTTGAAGTATTCGTCCTGCGTCCGTGGCGCAAGTGTAAAGTTGGGAACCCATCCGGTAAACTCCGGTTGATCCCAGGTTTCGATCTGATCTAGGCTGGTCCACGCACCAGTACTATGACCATACCACAAGCCCGTAACGTTGGTAGTTGCGGATATTTGATTGCTCGCAGCTGAGAGAAGGCCGGCTTTGTCGACTGCCTTTATTGTGATCGCATAATCCGTGTTTGATGGCAGCCCCGTGAGGATATGCGAAGGTTCGGACGAACTCGTCGGTTGTGACTGCGATCCGTAGTAAACAATGTAGTGATCGATCGCCCCGTTGTTGTCTGTAGAAGGAGCCCAGGATAGCGATATGGAATTTGTTGTATTCCGGACCACCTGAACATTCTGGGGAGTGGATGGTGGCTGAGTATCTGCTGCAGTAGAAACCACGAGGTTAGTATTCACATTGTCGCTGGGTGCATAGCGACTGCGACCGGAGTTGTTCAGTGTACGAATCTTATACTCGTAAGATGTGGAGGGAAGAAGGCCTCGATCAGTAAAGGATACGGCATTTGGTGGCGTTCTTCCTGCAAACTCAAAATCCTCACCCGAAGTACGGCGCCAGATCTCATAAGCCACCTCCACAGAAGACCGATCTTCCCATGCCAGAGTAATCGCTGAACCTGTAACAGAGATCGATCTGAAAGAACCGGGTATGTTGCTGTCGGGGAGGACAGGCGCGGAGTCATTCAGAAACACATTGACCGGATCAGATGGTTCACTCAAACATCCGCTGAATCCGGCGGTGCGTAACGTATACGCTCCATTATTCGCCGTCGATGTTCCGGTAATAGTTAATACGCTGACAGTGTCATCCATATTATTCCCGGGGATATCGATGCGCACGTCGTTCTTATACCACCGATAGCTGTCTGCCGTTGAAACAGATTTCAACCGGACGGTATTCGGCGTTGCGTTGTCGGGTCCGCGAAGATGGGTAGTCGTCAGCGCGGAGATATCAGCTTTCGCTACACCACTTGTTGTTATCGTGACCGGTGGTGACCATTCTTCCCATTGTGCGGCTGACGGCGCGCGGGATATCCGGCTGAATCTTGCCCGGTACACACCGGGCTCAGTCGCTGTGAGTTCATGACTTGTCGCACCGGACATGGTGCTGCCATTGCGCTGCCATTCGTAGGCGAGAAACCCACCGGAGAGTCCCAGTCTGACGCCGGCACCACTGCTGGCGCAAATCTCGGTCGTTCCGTAAAACACATGGATATTACGCTTGCTCTTTACACGCATCCAGCTAAAGAATTCGGGGTCGCCATAGGCCGTGTTCCAGGTGCCGTGGCCGAGATGATCATAACGACTATAGCGCACGTCCGCGCCAGCCTCCCGAAATACTCTGACATACCCCTCCGTCCGGGTCGGTGATGGAGCGACATCCTGTCCTCCCTGAAAGGTCCATATCGGGATATGTGCAACCTCTGGTAGCATCCCCTGGTTGATGATCGCTGCCTCCGTCGGGGAAGACATCGGAAGCGCTGCTGCAAATAACCAGGGGGCACGCTTGATCAGGTTGTACGTGGCGATACCTCCATTCGAGAGCCCATGAACGTAGATCCGATTTGGATCAACATTGTATTTTTTTGCTACGAGGCGTACCAAGCGAATCGCATCATTGATCGAAGGCGTATCCCACCCATTCAGGTTCTGCGGGAAAAGTACGAAACCTGGAAAGGCACGCTGCGGCATACTCGGATCATTCGGTAAACGGGTACCGGCGAGGTTCCTGGCCTCCAGATGTTGTCTTCCACCATGCGACAGATTGTGATCATTGTTCAGCAACTCAAGGTCATCGTCCGTTGGCGCTGGAGGGTTGTTCGTGGAGGGCCGCCACGACCGGGTGTCCCAATGACAACTATTATCCCAGCAGTTGCCACGCTCACCGGCCCCGTGCATCATGACAATCATCGGGTAGCCCTCGGAGTATCCTGATTGGTAATTATTCGGAAACAGAAGGCGATAGTTCATAACAAACGTATCGGCATTGCCATTCTTTTCCCGAAGATTCCCCTCGGTATACGGGGACGAGTCCCAGGATGTCATGTCGCGAAAAGAATTCGTTCTCACGCCGGAGGCACTTTCACGAAAACTGAAGGTCACATCTTCCTGCAAATAATAGTAGCGCGCGGACGACTTGGCAATCCGGATGTCTAATGTTCCATAAGGACGGCTGGCGTTGTAGATAAAACTCGTATCGACTTGAGCGTACACAGTCAGTGATGCGAGCAGCGGCAAGGCAATAAGGATGCGCTTCATGATTAAAGATTTTCCATCGTTTCCCTTTATTGTGAACAAGCAGCATTCAGGATGCTTCGATCAACAACTAAAAAGGAATGCCAGAGATGAAAAATTGTGCTACTGTGTAAGGGTAGCCTCCATCTTTTGAAGGAGCGTTTGCAAAGCAAAGGGCTTCTGGACGTAGTCAGCAGCACCGACTTCTCGACTGAGTTCGTCCACAAAAGGATTCGCCGAAACCATGATAACGGGAATATCTTTTGTCATGGTGTTCGCCTTCAATTGCTTACCAACTTCCACACCATCGGCGTGAGGAAGGTCGATATCAAGAAGGATCACATCAGGAAATGGCTGCTCGTTCATTGTGGATTTGATCTCTCCATCGAACAGCGAACGGACGCTAAATCCATTCTTATTGAGCGTGACGCGAAGGATAGTTTGAAAATCCTGATCGTCATCAATCACCAGCACTATTTTCTCAGATTGCATCATTACCTGGTTCCTAGCCGCACATTACCACCTGAGAAGGATGCCGATCAAATTATAGGGTTAGTCGGAAACTTACTTGAGTTATTCTTCTCAGTTCTCTACTTTAAAACAGAAGATAAAAACTATGCCAGGATGATACTTTGACGCTTTTGAGGCTAGGCTAGCTGGGAACTACAGGCGATATATCACGGGGAGCGACAGGTCGTTCTTCTCCTACCGGCAAGCGTTGGATTGCAGACAGGAATGCTGCTTCACTATCAGGCGATTCAAGTGCAGAGCGTCTGGTATCGGAATAGATCGATTCGGGATCGAAATACTGCACAATGGAATAAGGTATTTGGCGAATCTCAAGCAGATCCTTAATGGTTCGTCGCCAGTCGTATACCATAAAGTGGAAGATCACGGCTTTACTCACATCGCGGTCCTTCTTCACCGGCTGGTTCTCCAGCGAGTATACCGACAGCGTCCATAGCAGATTCTCGGGGTTATGCCTGAGGAAGTCTTCCGCGATCAATACTTCTACGCAGTGTACTGCTGCCTTGCGACTGTTTTTTTCCATAACCCCTCCTGTTTTTAAACGCGAATAGTAATCTAATGATTTCGCGTAAAAGTTGAAAGCGACCGTAACGCCTTCGCGTTAGTTCGACAAAGTTAGTAGAAAAGCTACCGAAGTGCCTGACGAAAATCATCGCCACAGATGACATTAAACGGTAACTGCCTACATGCCCGAGAAAACGAAAGCTCCCCAGTGATAGGGAGAAGGATGTGTTCGTCTCAGATCTCGCTGTGCCTGGCGAAATGCGTCCCGTATGTCGCTTGATGATGTAATCCAATTCTGATAAAATCTGGTCATCAGTTCTTGTGTTGCGTGATCATCTACCTTCCACAAGCTTATGACCACCGCTCTCGCGCCTGCAGATCGCAACGCAGCCTGTAGACCGTATATCCCTTCCCCCGTATGGAACTCGCCCAAACCCGTCTCGCATGCCGATAGGACAACAAGTCGTGTAGAATCGAGTTCAAGATTTGTCATTTCAAAAGCAGTAAGCACGCCGTCTTCATTATCCATAGCAAATCGATCGCCCGCTCCCGCGAGCATAACCCCTGCGTGCAATAAATTATCCACGTAGCTAGTATTATCCCCGGTTTGACTGGATGAGAATCCATGAGTTGCCAGGTGAAGCAAGTACGGATTGCTCAGTTGTTTGATGGTGGCTTCCTGGGCGGCATCATCCTTTAAGAGAGTCGTACGCCACCGGCGAGTCTTCAACAGTTGACCGATTTGATCGACCTCGCGCGCCGTCCCGACAAGATCAGAGATCTCGCGATGACCATCGTCGGCCGAGGAATAGTAGCGTGGTCTGCCGAGCAATACGCACTCTTGTACCGAACCTTCGGCGGACTTCTCTATATTCAAAATCTCCTTCAGATTGGTGACTTGTACGATGTCGAGTTCGTCGACGTAATAGCGTTCCGTATCAGGATTCCAGAGCGTGTTTAAATTAATACGGTTGTAAATACCATCGGGAGAAAAGTACACCCGATTGACAGGCAGTCGGATGCTGCTATGCTGTTTAACGACTTCCATTACAGGCTTCCAATAGACACCGTAAGAAACGGAATCAGTGAGGTTGAACGCCACGCTGTTTGCATACTGCTTATAGAACTGGTGTTCAAGATGGCGTGTCCGCGTACTTTTTATGAGCGAGAAGACAGGCCCGTCGGGAGTCTCGGGTGTCAGGATAAGCGCACCATAGATCAATCCATCTGCCAGACGCACCATTTCAACAGCAGCCTCGCCCGGTACGAGTCGTTTCTGAATATCCCGCCAGCTTCGCGACTCCATGACAAATCCTCTCCTGAACTCCGACGAGTGTATACGAAGCCACTTCTCCAGCTGTTCCGTCTCATGCAGCAGCGTCGAAAGGTGAGATAGGTCCGGCGCTTCACTCCGGGCAAGCGTAGCGTAGGCGTTTTTGTTACTTTCCCACTGCGAGTAGGTTGCGCGCATAACACTGTCGCGACTTTGCATGATCCTGCTTCTGAGGCGATATCCTGGGTGCAGGATCAAGCCTTTTGTAGCTAGTAAGACGTCAAAGAGATCGCCTAAGGTGTGAGGACTTATGTAGCGATCTCCCTTTGAATTGTGCAAAAAAGCTCCGGCGACATCAAATGCAAAATATTTGTAATATTCCAGCACCGACAAATTGCTGCGATAAAAAGATATCCTCTCCTTGTCGCTGAGGTAGGTAAAATTGTGAATGACGTCACTCACCAACATTTCGCTGAGTGATTTGTAGTGTATAGCCGCTTCTTTCAGACTACCCATCCAGAAAAGAGTCTCACAATAGTTCAGCAAGGTTGTCTGATACAACCTCGGATTGACAGCAGCGCGATTGCGTTGCAGGTCGATTGACCGTTGCAGGTACCGCAAGGCAACATCGTAATGCTCCCGGCTATGTTCCATCTCGCCCATGTTGTTCAACACGGAAATATGCAGCTCACTTCCTGTGAACAAGCCGGCATCAAAGACCTCTATTGCCTTTATCCAGTAGTATGCAGCAGAGTCGTCCTGTTCGGACAGGTGATGAAGTCCCGCGAGATTGTTCAGCGCGTGCAGATAGTCGATCTGCCTGTGGGGCTTGCGCAATGACAAGCTGACCTGCTCCCGGATGGCGCTTTGTGCCTCTACCACCTGACCAACTTCCATGTAGTACGAGGCGAGATTACTGATCGTATTCTGATACATGGAAAGCGAGAAGTATTCTTCAGGATAGACCGCGCGAATATCAGCTCGCTGACGTTGCATCAGGTCGATCGCTTCATTCGTCAGTCCTTTCTTTTGATACAGAGATGCCAGGCTGTTTCGGATACTGATCGAAGCCGCGAAAAAACGATCGACATTCGCGCGGTAGTGCTCGCTGCTTTCACGTACGGCCAGGTCCACTAACGAGCTAGCGTGAGCCAATGCGAGCTCGCAACTATCATATTGCCCGGCCGGGAGAAAGACATTTGCGAAGTTGATCGCTGCCTCCACCTTGTCCAGGTGGGGTTCGCGGTGCACCGCTTCGAGGACTCGCAAGATAGCGCGGAAATTCTCCGCGGCATGGCTGAAATCAGCGAGCATCTGCTGCGCGTACGCAGCATTTGTCAGTGATGTTGTGTATTGTCCGGTGGTAATACCTGGGACCGAAGTCGCACTGAGAAACAACTGTTCTGCTTCTGTGTACTGACCTTTCCTGTAACGCTCCATGCCGGCATCGTTCAGCGAATCCCACTTCTGAGCATGGGCGTGAGCCGCAGCAAGTAGCATACATAGCACGAAAGAAAATTTCACGATCTGCCGGGTCGAGTTCGGAAGATACAAAAAAACCCTTGGGATATTGAATCCCAAGGGTGTCTTACATGTTAGTTGACAAGTCTAGTACTTGAACACTTCGCCGCCGGCAAGGACCTCTTGTCTCTTCTCGTCAAACGTGACGAATTTACCAGTGCGCAGTGCGGCGGTAGTCATGATGTTCGCGATCGAGTGGTTGTATCCAGCCATCACATCCGCGTTTGGTTTCTTCCTGCTTCTCACGCACTCCATCCAGTTTCTCATGTGCGCAGAAGTGAGATTGTCAGCGCCAGTATCAGCAGATGTCTCGACTTTTGCAGCCTCTGCGATTGACATTTCGGTCAACAGGTTTGGCTTCATTCCCATGGCTGAGGCGTGACGCTCAGTAAGGCCTCCGTTGGGAGTGACCTTGTTCGTATCCAGGTTGAGTTCACCCGCGTTGGAGTAGTAAATCTCCTTGATACCACCGGCTGAATTCGTGAATCGCGATGAGTAAATAACCTGGAATCCTTTTGATTTATCGTCGAGTGGTCCATAGTCAAATACCGCTGTCATGGTATCGAAGCTTTCGCGTCCGTCCTTCCACAGGTAAATTCCACCGTTCGCCGCAACACTTCTCGGATGGTTCAATCCGGTGAACCAATGCACCGTATCGATCTGGTGCGCCATCCACTGTCCCGGGATGCCGGAAGAATAAGGCCAGAAGAGTCTGAATTCAAGATATTTTCTGGGATCCCATGCCACTTCCGGGCGATTCATCAGGAAGCGTTTCCAATCGGTGTCCTCTTTCTTGATCACCCCTGTGAGATCCGGGCGTCTCCAACGGCCTGGCTGATTGACGTTCCAGGTCATTTCTACGGCAACGATGTCGCCGAATCTGCCTGACCGTATAAATTCATTCGCCGCGTGATAGTTTGCGCCACTCCGGCGTTGCGACCCGACCTGCACGATCTTACCGGTCCGCTCAACGGCCTCCCGGGCGGCACGGTTGTCTTCCATGGTCTCAGCAAACGGCTTTTCAACATACACGTCACGGCCTGCGTCGACTGCCTCCTTGCAATGCAGGGCGTGCTGAAAGTCGGCGGTACTGATGATCACCGCGTCGACATCCTTGCGATCATAGAGTTCGTCGTTATTTCGCACAGCTTTGATCTTTTTCCCAGTCTTGTTCGCCACGAAAGCCACCGCCTCATCTCTTCTCCTGCTCCAGATATCGGATACGGCGGTAAACTCAAAGTTAAGCGCCTTGGAGTGGGCATGCATTGCGGGAATCAGAGCTCCTTTGCATCGGTCTGAAAAACCAACGATTCCAACGTTGACACGATCGTTAGCTCCTATGATACGTGCATAGCTACTGGCGGAAAAGCCCATAGCACCTACCGTCAGCGCTGCAGAGGATAGCGCAGATTGTTTGATAAAGCCTCTCCTGCTGATATTTGATTCACTCATAAGATGGTTGTTTGTTGTATTGAGTTTGTTGTAGTTACGTGTTATAGTGATTCCAATTCTGGGTCCTGGGACAGAAATAAAACTCTCCGGGTACGCACCCTGCAGAAATACGAAAAAACACCCCCGTATCCAAGACAGAATTGCAGAATGCCGCCTGGAAAGGATGAGTGGTCGGAAATGACCAACTCCGCTTCTCCAGTCAGATGGATCACATCTTCAGTACCACGGCCGCGCCGTACCCGTAAAACCGAAATCGAACATCGACCCTGGTGACCGATTGTCCATTATACATAGACAGGGCGTTCCGAGCGTGTTTCCTGAATTTACCATCAAAAGGAAGTGCCGCCAATACCAATGCGGCGCCACCTGCCGCGAGTCCCCACTGCGGATTTCCTCCCGCCAACGCGGTCCCTAGGGGCCAGCCAATCAGAGCTCCTCCAACAAACCCCAATGCCTGGGATGCTCCGTAGTTCGATCTTGCGATCTTGAACTCATTATATGCTTCGGTATTACCCTCTAACCGCTGTAAAACGTCCTTGTTCTTGAGCAACCTGTTACCTTGATAAAATTTCGACTTCTCCATTCGTATGTCCTCCGTGACAGTCTGTGCAAAAGATGTCAACGCCAGGACGAATGCACCCAAAAATGCGAATGCTTGTATCATATAGGATCGATTTAGTTATACCAAGATAACAATTATGCGATAGTCAGTAGCTTAAAGAGCCAGGGCTAAGGGCGTCAATCTCACCATGCCGGATACCCCGGAGGACTTTGGCTCCCACTGCGCGGCATCAAAAACTCGGTTTCGAGAATTCTCACGCCGCCAGGCCGATACGTTGATGTTGTAAAATTTCTTCCAGAAAATATTGTTGCGGTCCATATATGCTATCCGATTTGCCATCAGATTGGAGACTCTCAGTTCCAGCAAGTTGCGATCCTTCAAGAGACTGGGATCGAATTCCACCTCGAATAACGGCCCGATCACCGTACCTACAGACACGCCATTGATCATAATCTCAGCTGAAGACTCGATCGAATCGATCTGCAACAACCACCTTCCTGGTTTGTCCTCCGGAGTATCGAAGGACAACGCGTATGTCGCGGTACCGGAGAAGTCGCGATACGACTCATCGCTCATACTTGTCCAGTAAAGCAAGGCGTCTGACTCGAAGGGCGCCGGAAGTGTTGGCCCACCGGACTCGAAGGTCACCCGCCACTTACCCGTCAACTCTATGGATTCACCTGGATTATCACGATACGGGTACTCTGCGTCGCCGTCACCCTTGCCAGTCAGGAGGATCAGCGTTTGCGATGCGCCCATTTCGACAAAGACTTCCGTACCTGAGCCAGATGTGCGCGTCCGCCCTTTCCCCTTTCTGCCAGTCATGGGGTCATAGATCATGACATCGCCCGCCGCAGCAGATACCGCCAGCCAGCTGTCGAACCTCTTGGCGTTGCCGTTCTTGACAAAATAGACAGAGTTCCCATCATTCATCTTCTTCCGCAGACTTTTGATCCCATTGTTGATCATGGGCTCCCGCCTCACACTGGCTTGGTCCAGGGACGTTGCGAGATCATTCGTCACGTAACTAACCGCGGCCAGCTTTTCCAAAACTGATTCAAACGACTTTGACCGGTCGTCAAGATCGTTCCATCCGTTCGGAGATCCTGGCATACTCCCTTCGAATATGACGACCGCACCCGCGTCGGCAAGTGCCCAAAGTTTCTCCAATGTCGAGAGTGGCATATACTTGCACTGGGGAACCACGATGACCTTGTAATAACTATTGCCCGAAGTACGCAAGCTATTGCCCTCCACAACCGTCTCGCTCAATTGCTTGTCGGATATATAGTCGAACGTAAATCCTTTCTCCAACATCTCCTCCGCCACCCGCTCGAATGCCGAACCCCTGAACCCGCCAATCCCATCAAAATGCTCGACCGTTTTTGGCCCGGGAGCTGAAAACCGATCATAGATCGGATAATATAATAGCACATCATTGTCAGCCGACGAATTCTGCAGGAACGATTGACACCGCGATACGTACGTATTCAGTGCCGCGAAATGGTCCCATTGGGGATTGCGGGAATTCAAGTGGACAGCAGCGTAAAACAGGCGACCCGGCCACGCATCGTCGGGTGGGGAGTAGCTAGTTCCATGATATACAACGTGATTGACACCATGAAGCATGTAATTATCTAAGGAGTTACGAATATCCCCGAGGTCCGACTCGAAGTGCTCGCTCAACCACGTTGCCGCCTCAGCTCCCACGAGGCGCTTGCCCATGACGTTGCCGGCTGAACTTGCCATCTTGAAACGCAACGGCTCAGTACCTTCGGTCTCGGGGATATCGACCGCGGCGTACAGATCGAGAATATTGGATGGCGCCCCGTGAGCCTGATTACGCACCACCGCATCCTTGTCATGAGCCCATTCCACCCAGGCCACTGTAAACTTTTCGAGCAAGAGTTCGGACAGCGTCTCCCGATAATCACACAACACCCTGTGATTCTTTTCCTCCTGATCCATCCCCAAAAACGCAGGCAACTCGTTCCTCAGATCGTAGCCCCTCCGTTGTTTGAACTCGTCCAGCAGATCTGGCGTGAAGTCAGCCGCTCCTCGCGCGTCATCCACCTCGTACGAGTCGTTGAAGAATGCCCGAAGAGGTTTGATATCGTGTCCTTCAAAAGCGGTGTCAAAAGGCTGCAAATAGTTCCTCAGAGCGACGTCTGAGAAGTGGTCGATAACATTCCCTTCACCTCCAGGTCCCGCACGTTCGACCATCTTGCCGTGGGATGCCTCGAAGATCGCCATGAGTCTCCAGTTCCCTTGCGGAGCCACCCATTGCAGCTTGCCGGAAGAATCGACCTTTGATGTCAGATCGACAATTGCATTGCTATCGCTGTAACCCATCAGGCAAACCAGTTTCAATCTTTTCGGAAACTGGATCTGGTCAATAGCCAACAACTGCAGATTCTCGTTCGCAGACACCGGGTCCTTAATATCCGCGACGGTGATCTCATTTGTATTGAACACCCTCTCCACATCACCTGACTCCTCAGAGGGTTTGTAGATATTGTTCCCGACCAACCGCAGGTACGGTTCCTCGATGAATTCAACGTTCTCCCCGAGCGATGACCCACCCGCTACCTGATACGTCTGATAACGAAAGCTCTTACAAGCATCCTCACTGCCAATCCATGGACCTCCAAATGGCCAGCCAGTGCCAGTAGCCATGTCGATACCCATGCCGAGGCGATCAGCCTCCTGAAGGACATGCACGAGTAAATTCACCCAATCCGGAGACAGATAATCGATGAACGAGTCTTCTTCACCATAAACACCATAGATAGGTGTGATCTCAAGCCCCCCGATCCCGGAACGGTGAAGCGATTCCATCTCAGCCGTAATCCCCTCCCGTGTCAAGGCACTACCATGCCACCACCAGCGCGTCCACGGCTTACTCTCGTAGGTAACCGGAGGCCATCCATCAACATAGTCGATCGATTGTTGCCCTGCAGGGGAACAAGACGCGAACATTAGTCCACAGAAAACGAGAAGTCGAAAGGGAGTCATGGGGTTGTATTGCGTGAGCCTGATTCTGGATAAATCAAAACTAAGAAAATTAATCCTCACTCGAAATTCTCCCCGCAGTTCTTACAGTAGTACTTGTTCTTGATATTGCCCATCGGAACCCCGGCAATCAGCGATATGAATATGAGCAACCGATCGCCGAAACGTCTCTTGCCTCTGACCCCGAAGCCAATGTCAGTTGAACCGCAAGTCGGACAGGTCCTGACCTCACGTGCTTCCTGTTCCCTTCGCAAGACATCTTTTGCCTTTTCAAAGTCATCGTCCCTGACCATTACCTGTATCCCATGGCCAAGCATTCCATACAAATGAGGAAGCATCGTACTGGTGTGCTCGTTGGTGATAAAAGAGTCGATCCCCTCCATCTCCAGGACGTGTTGAAGCAGTGTAGCTTCGATCGAACTGCTGACTGTTGTGAGTCGTCGCATAATCACCGTTGATCAGACCGGTTGAACCCGGAACCTCAACCAGACAAACATAGCAAATCTCCTTCGCGAGACCTACCAGCCGCCGCCACCACCGCCACCGCCACCGCCGCCGGATGAGCCTCCACCACTACTTCCACTGCGCGAGCCTGGAGGCGTACTGCTGGAGGAAATACTAGAGGAAAGTGACTGGCCGAAGGAAGAAGAGAACTCCCCGAGGGAGCGAAAAGATGATACCCCCTTGTACCAATGGGGCTGCCTGACCTGATCAGGAGCTGAAAGTTGATCTTCGAAGTGACTCGCCCACGCAGTCTGAAGATCAAGCGCCAGCGCGTAAGGCAGATATTGTTCAAACAAATTGAGGTCCATCGCCGGGGTAGTCGACAGACTTTGTATCCGCGGCATTTCCGCCGTACGCAGAAAAAGACTGAAACTCTCAATCTCATCCAGTAGCTGACGGCCAGCAAGCGTTGGCGCCTTTAGCAGACTGAAGAAGGTAATATTGATTACCCAAAGCAAAACGAAGGTCACATACGTGTAAAAATTGAAGATATCAACCAGCAAACCGAGTGCGAAAATTTCTGCGCCCAAAAAGGGTACGACAAAGAGGAGTAACGCGAATGTCATTGCATACTTTCTCTCGCGAATAGTCGTGACAAATCCCTTGATCAAAAAAAGGCAAGCAACCGTCCAGCCCGATAGCCAGACCACCATGAACAAGCCAACCATAGCTTGATCAAAGGGATGTTGGATACAACTGACGATCATTACCGCGACGCTCAACAAAATGCCGACCACTGTCCATCGTCGATTGAGCCGGAATGCGAAATTCATCAGCTTATGTCTTAGGTGTGCCTTGAGAGAGGCGAGCGCTGTGCCGAATGCAGGATTGTAGGAATTGCTCAACGTGATCGATGACGTTTTCGAGAACAACGCAGCTAGGACCTCCTTCTCCACGTCGTTCAGCGTTTGAGTCGCATTCTTCACGCGAGTTAATGTGTATTTTTTCCGATCTGTTTCCTCGATCGTCAAGTGCCCCCTCTGCGCCATCCACACCAGGCAAGCTACCATGGCCTTGTTGTCAAAACGCATCATTTTCAAGTAGCGCAGCTCGTAGGGTGTAAGATCGCCCGGAGGTTCAAACCTGGCAATGATGGTTCTTCCTCGCGGGTCCTTGCCCACTAGCAACCAAGCACCGAAGTAGTAAAGCAGCACAACCGCAAGTCCAACGAGCGCGACCACCCCCGGATAGTTATCCGCCAGAAAGCGGTCAGTAAGATCATCCCTCGACGGGGGACTTATCAGGCCCTTCCGAAAAGGAACAGCAACCGTAAGCCCCTCGAAGGCGTACAGCGGAACAGTGGTATGGAATGCCGCAGACACCTCCGACAACGGACTTATCATGCAATCACATCCGGTTTCACCTGAGGCTCCGCTATACGCAGATATCCCGTCGCGCAGAATCGATCCTCCAGCAGGAAGGTTAACAACGGCATATACTGAATCTATGGTGAAATCCCAGTCCAGGCCAGTTACGTTCCAGTAAAACTCATCGTAGTCCTCGAAAAAGCCGATCTGCCTTTCTATCGTATAGCCGATCGTGTAGGTGTAGTCGCCAGGAGGTAGTTCGTGGTCCTTGCGTCCGATATAGATCCTGACTCCATTATTTGCCTCCTCCAGGAAGTATTCCTCAGGACTGCCGTCTCGCAGGATCTCTGTGACCTCCAGTGGCGTAGTAACCGTCTGCAAGAACCTGCCCTTGTAGATCGTGGGGATCGTCCGGTAGATCCCTCGTTTGATGTTGTTTGACTGGGCGCGCACGCGGATCGTCTCGCTGACATGCACAAGACCCGTTGAGTCAATGTCTATTTCGCTGCTATAAAAGAGTATCTTCTCTTCATCGAAGTAATCCTGCGCGAACGTCTGCGCCGGGAATAAGTATGGTATGCAGATCAAAAAAAATAGCACAAGACGATATCCTCCTTTGCGGGTTTGATCCGGAAACCACCAGATGTCCCTCTTGAAAAGATCCTTTCGCCCCGGCATCTTTATCCCGGAAATTTGACTTCGGGAACGGAATCCCGGAGCGTGTCTTCGATCTCGAAAAATTCACGCTTCCCGAAGCTGAACAAGATGGCTAGAATATTAGATGGAAAGGCATCGATCAGGATGTTGTTATCCCGTACGGTTCCGTTATAGTAACGCCTCGCGAGCTGCAGATCATGCTCGATCTTTTCCAGTTGCGTCTGGAGAGAGACAAAATTCTGGTTGGCCTTCAGATCTGGATAGTTCTCCACCACAACAAGCAGCGAACGGAGCGCTGTGCCAAGTTGACCCTCCACCTGCGATTGCTCCGCCACGGAGTTATCAGCGATGCTACGCGCCCGCAACTCGGTGATCTCATTGAGCAGCTTCGCTTCGTGGCTGGCGTAACCTTTCACCGTGTTAACGAGATTGAGAATGAGATCTGCTCTCCTCTTTAGCTGCACATCGATCCCGCTCCAACCTTCATCTACATGGATACGCGCTTTGACCAGCTTATTGTAGATCGAAACCGAAAAAATAAAGAGGAGTATAAGAAACGCGAATGCGAGAAGAATTTCCATGCGCCAGGGATTTATTGAACCAGGGACTAATATAACCAAACGCGACGATACCCGGGCAATGTCAACCGCAAAACTGCACTTGACATGCATCGCAACAATGTCTGCTATCCACCGACTCAGCGGACGATAATACTCATTTAAAGATATCGGCGAGCTTTTCCTCCGTCATCGTACCCGTGTACTCACGCCTCAATCGCGCGACGTCCGATTCGCTGATCCCTTTCGACAAGAACTGCGGTGCCAGAAAAAACGCATTGCGCAGGTACTCCACAATGTCGACGATTTGCTGATCGCTCAGATTATTCTCAAACGCCGGCATCGAAGCATTCAACTCATATCGCCTCCCTTTGACGTGAACAGGCCCGTCCATTCCTTTGAGTATGATCAATGCCAATTGCTCCACCGGGCCCGTCACAAACTCAGAATCCATCAACGGCGGCGCGAGATTGGCAATACCGTCCCCTCCGAAGCCGTGGCAGGAAGCACAGAGCGTACGGAACATCGTATAACCTATTTTCCTGCCGTGCTGTGGCGGCGCAACCTGAACAAAGATCGGATTCTTCCTCCCCGCCTCCTTGTTCCGAAGTGTGGTCACCAGCAACTCTTGCAACTTCGGATTCCCGGCATCTCTGGCCAAGGCAACCAGGTCACCAAATTCGTTCAAGCTGCTCACCACTCCTTCCTGGTAGATCACCTGATCTGAGTACTTCTGGGAAATACTGAGAAGAACGGGCAAAAACGTGTCAGACGAAAGAGCCGCCCACCGCTCTAGTGACAGGGCAATATAGAGATCCGTAACAGAATCATTCAGAGCCAACAGGTTGCCGGTCAGAGACCGCATGTCTTCGATACGATCGACAGCGGCAAATTGGTCTAACAGAGAAAGCGCATGTGCGCGTACCATCGGAGACTCTGGGGAAGCGGCCTCACGAAGAAAATCGAAAGACAATGCATTCAGTCCATTCAGGGTGTGTAAGGCATGTAACACACTCACTTCCTTTTCTGCATCCAGCACAAGCGTTTTGAGCGCCTCCACCTGTGATGTATCCCCGCGGTGAATCAATATCTGCTGAGCCCTGTCGCGCACCCAGCCGTTGTCCGAAGACAACAAACTCACCAACTCCGCTCCGGATGCAACATCAAGAGAGGGGATTTTCGGACGCTGTTTACTCTCGTACGCAACCCGAAGTATCCGTCCCATACCCAATATTGTGTCGAGCTTCTTCCTGACGACGTTTTCTTCATAGTAGGGTGTTATATCAGCCCGATGCTGCAGGATACCGCGGTGCATATCCACGATATACAAGGCGCCATCGGGACCGCTTGTGATTCGGACGGGACGAAAACCCTCGTCGGTGGAAGCGATGAACTCCTCGTCCTGATAAGCCCTTTCGGCAGTTGTCCGCGTAGCGCCGAATTTTAGAATATTCCGTTTGACAAGGTTTCCCATCGGCTCGCAAACGAAAGCATTCTGATCAAAATCGAAAGGGTAATAGCCCCCGCGGTAGACAAAGGGACTACATGCCGCCGTAAAGTTGAGCAGTTTCCCGTCATCATCCAGGATGCCCGCATCGTATCCTCTGTTAACCGTTGTGGCGTGCAGTGGGAATACCCGTTGGTCGTCCGTCAATATCCGGTTTACAGCCTCCTGAGGTTCAAAGTGAGGGTTTCTTATGACGAGATTAGGCAAGACATAGTCGCCGATCAACTGGGTAGTATTGTTATTGTAATACAGGCGTCCCCAGTTGTCCTTCGTAATTCCCCACTGTCCCCGGTACGTGGAAGATTCCTTCTTCCATTGTCCCTGCTCGCGTTGATAGCGAAAATTTCCGTTCGAGTTGTAGATCCAGTTGTCGATATTCATCAGCAGTCCATTGGGCATATGCTCCACATTTCCCACCGGGGCGTACAGTGAATCTACGAGCGTCCGTGTCCCCGGCTTATCACCACTGATCTCGACAAACCATAAGTTGGGCGGCTCCGCGTACAGCAGTCCGTTGTAGACAAGAGCCATGGCCCGCGGAAGCACGAGGGAGTCGAGAAAGATCTTAACGTGATCCGCGACACCGTCTCCGTCCCGGTCTTCGAGTATCTTGATCCTGCCGTTCGGCGCTTCCTCGCCACTGCCCTCCACATTGGGCATAAAGCCTGGCATCTCCAGTACCCAGATACGACCTGAGTTATCAAAGTCCAAGGATATTGGAGCGTCCAACAGCGGCTCAGACGCAACAAGCTGCAATTCGAAACCCGGCGCGACCCGATAATTCTCAAATGAGATTCGCGTCTCCGAAAAGTCGGTGCGGCAGCCAAAAAGAAAAAAACAAACAAGAAAAAGAAAGGATAAAAAATGTTGCCTTGCGTTTGTCCTCATGTGTACAATGTGAAGTCTTGAATTAGGGAGTTCAAGCTATGTGTCTGAGATGAAAAAGTCAAATCATGAATCAGGTTGTGACAGCGGCATTGGGAAATGCTCCGGTGTATAACACAGGGGGTTGGCAAATAGCAAATTTACCTAAGGTCATTCCAGCAGGTCAGCACGCTTTGGAACGCTCTCGACACCCAACACCATAGAGATCGTTTTCCATCTGGGGTTATGGTCCGCAATAAGCTTCGCGATACCGACAAAAGGAACAAAGAGGATCATGCCTGCCATTCCCCAAAGCAATGCTCCCACAAAAATGGCAACAAGCATGATCAGTGTGTTTACATTAAGTCGATTGCTTACCGCAACCGGAAAAATCACATTCGCCTCAAGGTATTGAACGAACCCAAAAACACCCACTATCCCGATCGGGTACCACACTGAATCATACGTGATCCACGCCATCGCGATCGGCAAAAGTGAACCACTAATGATACCGACGTATGGAATGAAGGTGAGGATAGACGCGATAAAACCGAAGAGAACGGGATGTGGAATTCCCAACAACCAAAGGCCCGTACTATTCAGAATACCCACGATCAGATAGACCATCGCCATACCCTTGATAAAGTTGTAGTAGGTTTGAATGGTTTTGTAAAGAATCTCCCGTAAGCTCTCAGTTGTCTCACCTGGAAACAACCGGTATAAAACATGGAGCCATTGTGTTCGATAATAGAGTATCAGAACGGAATACACCGGGATCAGGAACAGCAAGATACCCGATGCTGCCGATGCAGAAAATGCCTTGCTTAGAATTCCAAGCAGGCTCACTCCGGACTCATCTGAGAGCCGTTTCAATATATTGCTTTGTTGTGCAACAGATATTCCTAATACATCAACCAGAAAGTCGCTGATCTCCTGAAACGATCCGTGCACCTTAGCATGCAATGCCGGCCACTCCTCGATGAACGCCACAAGCTGAGTTAGCAGTAAAGCCAGGACCAGCAGACCGAGAACGACGACCATCGTCACTGATAGGATGACTGCTGTAAGGCGCCCGATACGCTTTCTCTCGAGCCATGCACAAACCGGGTACAGAACAAAGCTTACAAGTGCAGCGAAACTTAGCGGAATGAGGACATCCCGGCCGAAATACAATAGCAATCCTCCGTAGAGAAGGTATTGTAGCCACCGGGTATTCGACGTCAACGCTGATAATTCTTTTGCAGGGCTCACCGCACAATTAACCTAATCGTCCGACATAATTAAAACGCTGTAGCGGTGTTCATCGATCGACTCAACCTGAGACGCTTTATCGGGTAAACACAGCATATCAAAAGTAGGAAAATCATGGCAGGTTTCGATGAATGGATCCGTCACGCAGACATGACAATTGTCATTCTAATAGTTGACAGTGATCATGCAGATTTATCGGCTTTACAAACACCTTTGACATACACCAATTTCAAACGTGAAAAGAACCTTAAAAAGCACCCACCGATTCTTTGAAGAAACCGGTGCCATCGCCCGATTTGCAGGGCGATTTTTTCGCGAGCTATTGAAACGCAAACCTGAATTTGAAGAATTCATTCGCCAATGTTTCTGGGTTGGGTATAAGTCCCTGCCCCTTGTTGCCATCACAGCGTTTATAATGGGACTCGTCCTCACCATTCAATCAAGACCGACACTGGTTGAATTCGGAGCAGAGTCACTACTCCCAAGCATGGTTGCTGTTTCGCTTGTACGCGAGATATCACCGGTCATCACAGGCCTCATTTGCGCCGGGAAAATCGCATCAGGAATGGGTGCGGAACTGGGATCCATGCGGGTCACCGAACAAATCGACGCGATGGAGGTATCGGGGACAAACCCCTTCAAATACCTCGTCGTAACGCGCGTAGCAGCGACGACACTAATGCTTCCGGTTCTCTCAAGTCTCTCAAATGCAGTTTCTCTTTATGGAGGATACCTGGGTGTTAACATCCGGGGACATGTGAGCTGGGACCTGTACTGGTCGCAGGTGTTTAATTCCTTGAGCTTTGGCGATGTTATTCCAGCGCTCGTCAAAACCTTCTTCTTCGGCTTCGCTATCGGATTAGTTGGATGTTATAAGGGTTACTACTCAAAAAAAGGCACAGAAGGCGTCGGCCGCTCGGCCAACTCTGCTGTAGTCTTAGCGTCACTCCTGATATTCATTGTTGATCTTATCGCCGTGCAGATAACCGATCTGCTCGGCCTGACCTGATCCAGTAAAATGAACGATTCCGCTGTCATAGTAGCTGACAATATTTACAAATCCTTCGGCGACAAGCACGTGCTGAATGGATTCAACCTGCGCGTCAACACAGGAGAAAATGTCGCCATCCTGGGAAAATCAGGATCAGGCAAGTCAGTCCTGATCAAATGTATTATCAACCTTGTAACTCCGGAAAAAGGAAGTATTCACGTCCTGGGGCAAAACTTACGCAATCTCGGCGTCGAAGAACTGGACAAACTGCGCGGGAGAGTAGGCTTCCTGTTTCAAAGCAATGCCTTGTACGACTCAATGACTGTACGGGAAAATCTTGAGTTTCCGCTGAGAAGACACTGGAGCAAGCAACAACGCGAACAGGGTGCTGAACAGGCTGTTCGACAAGCACTCCAGGATGTCGGACTCGAACACACCATTGACATGATGCCTGCGGAACTCTCAGGTGGAATGCGAAAAAGAATCGCCCTGGCAAGAACACTGATACTACAGCCAGAAATCATCCTGTACGATGAACCAACTACCGGACTTGACCCCATCACGGCCAGAGAGATCAGCCAACTAATGATGAAAGTTCAGAAAAAATATAACGCATCCTCGGTCATCATATCACACGACATGAACTGCATCGAGATCACGTCTGACCGGGTATTAATGCTGATTGACGGCAGATGCTATGCCGACAGCAATATCAGGGATCTGAGGCAGAACCCTGACCCGAGAATAAAAGAATTCTTTGAGTAAATTATCATGAGAACGAAAGCAATTGATAACTTCAAACTGGGCCTTTTTGTACTCGCAGGTCTCATATTCCTGATCGCCACACTCTACCTCATCGGGAAGAACCGGAATCTATTTGGAAGGACGTTCAGCATCAAAGCCACTATGAGCAATGTGAACGGGCTGACATCCGGGAACAATGTAAGGTTCAAAGGCATAGATGTTGGAACCGTCAAAGACGTTCAGATATGGAACGATAGCTCCATTCTCGTAACTATGATCATCGACGAAAAAGTGCGGCCGTATATCAAGCAAAATTCAATAGCCTCCATTGGAACTGACGGGCTAATGGGCAACAAACTCGTCAACATCAACTCGCAGCCCTACCCTTCCCAGCCTGTCGAAGATGGATCAGAAATACCATCAAGGGCACCGATTGAAACAGATGAAATGCTCCGAACACTAAATACGACCAACAACACCATCGAGCGCGTAACGCGCAATCTGGATGATATCACCACCAAGCTCAGCAGCAGTAAAGGCCTCTGGAATCTAATATCCGACACGATCATCACCTCCGACCTCAAACACGCCGTGAGTGATTTCAGGGACGCAAGTGCCCACACGTCTGCACTCACTGCAAATGCCGCGCAGATCGTCAACCTCTTCGGAACTAGCGATGGACTGCTAGGCGCGCTATTCACTGACACGACCCTCACACAAAAACTCGACGATTCGATGGCAAAACTTCAGTTCGCAAGTGATAAGACAGCCGGAATGATGAATAGCCTCGAATCGATAGTCGGAGGATTGAAATCGGGTGAAGGAACAGCAGGGTTGCTACTCTCAGATACGACACTACGAGACGCACTGGTGCAAAGCGCCTTGCAGGTTGAACAAGGCACAACGCGATTCAACGAGAACATGGAAGCACTGAAGAGCAACTTCCTGTTCAGAAGGTATTTTCGAAAACTTGAAAGGCGGCGAGTGAAAACTGAAAAATCGAAACCAAAATGAGCACAACTGCAGGGATAGTGAGGTTCAAGAAATGAGTATGACTGAAAATCTACTAACGAGACCACCTGCCGGAACTGGTCCTTCTTTTCCATTCTTGCTGCTCCCCGCCCGGCCTTTCACGCTCGTCGACGCCGAAAGTATCCGATGGCTTGCTTCCCATCTCAAAGACGAGCTCGCCTCCCGCCGTCAGCGCAGCATGTGTGATGTACGAACGCGTATAGGGCTCTCCGTTGAACGTAATACGCTGTATATACCGGTTTGCGGGGCTGTTGTTTCGCGCAACAATACTGAGTATCCTGCCATTGCCAACATTCACAGTAGCGTCCTTGACCAAAGGACTTCCAAACACATACACTCCGCCGGCAGGTGCCACCTGGTAGAAGCCAAGTGACGACATAATGTACCAGGCCGACATCTGGCCGACATCCTCATTGCCCGAAAGCCCATCGCGATCATCGCTATACAAAGTGGTGAGAATCTCCCGTACCAGCTCCGCGGTCTTCCAGGGTCGCCCCACCCACGCATAGAGATAAGCAATGTGATGACTCGGTTCATTGCCGTGAGCGTATTGACCGATCAGTCCTGTAATGTCAGCTGAAGCGTGTTCGCCCATATCCCCATCCACGATAAACAACGAATCCAGTTTGGCAACAAACGCCTCTTCGCCGCCAAACAAGTTGATAAGCCCCTTCACGTCGTGGGGCACCAACCATGTATATTGCCAAGCGTTCCCTTCACAATAGTCGTCGGCCATGTGAGCTGCGTGAAACGGATTAAAAGGTTCACGAAATTGACCATCAGACGACAATCCGCGCATAAAGCGAGTTACCGGATCAAAGAAGAACCGGTAGGCCTGACTTCTGTTTTGAAAAACTTTGGCATCTTCGTCCCGACCCAGCGACGACGCTACCTGCGCAACACACCAATCGGCAAGGGCGTATTCGAGTGTCTTTGCAACGGTCTCGTGTGTGGTCTCCTTATCGAATGGAATGTAGCCATACTCGTGCAGCCATTTCAGTCCACGATCGTCGAGGTTCGCCGAAACCTTCATGGCCTCCAGTGCTGCGTTTGCATCGCCGGCAAAACCTTTCAGTACGGCATCAGCCAGAACAGGAATACCTGGATTCCCCGGCATCGTGTGGGTTTCGTTACCCATCAGGTGCCAAACAGGAAGTTTACCTTGTTGCCTGTAGATGTTAAGCCACGTTGCAACCATATCGGGCATCTTCTCGGGATGGAGGAGCGTCATCAGTGGCTGCGCGGCGCGATAGGTATCCCATAGAGAAAACGTTGTGTAATTTGTGAAAGACGAGTCTCGGTATACCACACCATCGCTTCCCCGGTACTCACCGTTCACGTCAGCAAAAACGGAGGGAGCGATCATCGTGTGATACAGAGCAGTATAGAACGTGCGCTGCTGTGTCTCGTCGTGCATTTCAACTTGAACCTTACCCAACTCCTGGTTCCACGTTTCATCGGCACGGTTGATCGCTTCGGTAAAGTCCCAGCCCGGAAGTTCCACTTGAATATTCTGTGCGGCATTCTCGACACTTACAGGCGACAATCCGACTTTGACATGAATCACGTCCCCTTCCGCAGTTTCGAAAAAGGCGCGTCCATACGTCTTCCGTGCTTCCAGCGCATTACCCTCCTTCCTGACCGCACTGTCGTACACTGCAAAGTCCATGATAGGCTGAGAGAAAACAGCGGAGAAATAAACACGCTGATCCTTTGCCCACCCCGTAGATCTACGCCAACCCGATACAACGGTGTCGTTCTCCTGAAAAATATAGCCTTGCACGGGTGAATCCCATCCGATGCCTTGTTCGAGATCAAAAACAATGCTGGCGTCGGCGGATTGAGGGAAAGTATATTTATGGAAACCCACACGCTTCGTCGCGGTTAGCTCTACATCAACACCATAGCGATCAAGATACACGGAATAGTAACCTGGCCGAACTGTTTCGCGCTCGTGTGAGAAAAAGGAATACAGACCTGATGATGGATCCGGCAGAGCACCTCTTCCCATCACAACCTCTCCGACTGTTGGCATAAGCGCGATATCGCCAAGATCGCCAATGCCGGTGCCACTAAGATGCAGGTGGCCAAAACCTACAATAGTAGAGTCGGAGTAGTGATACCCCGAACACCAGTCCCAGCCCTTCGTCAGTTGAGTAGGGCCCAACTGAACGAAGCCGAATGGGACGTTGGCTCCTACAAAGACATGACCATGGCCATCGGAACCAATGTAAGGATCGACGTATCTGGTGAATGGACCGTGGACGCTAGTCACATCACTATTACAGGCGACAAGCGTGAACAAAGCAACAGCAATCCCTCCAAGTGCCTTTCCGAAACTCATATCGACCGAGTGTGCGGTTGCCGGAAAAATTCCAGCAACCGCTACATATATGGGTTCACATTTTGTGAACAGTACCTATTCAACTATCCCGGGTTAGTATAAACCTCAAATCTTGCCATGCGCAACTGTGAGGCGTGACGCCTTCCAAGGACAGTGATCCTCAAATAGCGTGCATCGAAAGGCTGGTAGAATTTCACGTACTGATTCGTTCCAAAACTCAGTTCTCCTTCACCGTGCGACGTCCAGGTATCACCATCAACGCTTGATTCAATGGCCAGTCTCAGAATATTGTAAGCCTGGTTGTTGGTATGGAAACGTAGACCGGTAATACTGCTCTGTTCGCCCGTCATATCCACTTCGAAATCGAACGGATTGTTGCCAGAGTCAACACGCCAGTATTGATTGGTTTGCGGCGTAAACATGCTCGCCGCAGATCCTGAGACAAGTGCATGATTAACGATTCCCGACCATCCGGTCGTGCTTATCAGTGAGCCTTGAATGTCATTCACTCCTGCACCACTCTGAATGTTCGAATCCTTTGTGGTGATCAATACGTATGCCATCTGTAGATTCTCGCTCACCTGTGCATTCGTGGCTGAAGAAATTTTCACCGGGATCAGGTACGTTCCAGGGGCAAGCAGCGGAAGGTCTGCGGTCGCGATCGAGATACTAACGCTATCGGCTGACGACGTTGCGCCGGACGGAATCGTCAACGTACTATTGCTAAATGAAATGGGAACCGCGTCCGGCACGGCGAGATAACCTTCGGTCACGAGCGTCTTGTCGATTGCTAACTGCACCTGGACTGCGGTAGACGACGAATGCGTAGCATGCACGGGAAATTTCATTTCCACCTTGTCTGCATTCTGGACAAGCGCACCCAACGGGGTATTCACTACGGCAAAGGAAGCAGTATTGACGGGGGCGGTTATTGGCGCCCACGACTGCGTGTTGAGGTAAACCTTGTTCTCTGCAACACCACGCACGTCAAATGTTTCATCGTCGTCGCATGATTGAAGTACGAGCATACCGGCCAATGCCGTACACAGCAGTCTATAATTCATTTTAAAAAACGTTCTCATAGTGTGTCGTTTCTTCGTTCTTAGTTGGCACATTTGTTCGCGTCATCCAGCACCCAATTCACATAGCTGCTCTTATCGCGTTCGGTATCCATCTGATATGCTTTGGCCCAATCGATGTCGAATCCGTTGCCACTTGCATCCTGAAACACAGTAGCATCCTCGCCCTCGTTCATCTTCCAGTAGGCAACTAACCCAGAGCTCTGTGGGTCGACGCCGCAGATACCGAGCTGCAGTTCGTTCGTAGACAGTGCGCGGTCCCAGATTCGAACCTCGGCAATACGTCCAAGGAATCGCTGAGTAAAGGGATGGGAGTTTCCCGGATTTGCTCCTTCATACCAGGACATTCCAAGTTCAATACGTTGGAATCTCGTTCCTTTATCGCCGGCCAGTTCAGCGTCCTTCACACCATCAACATACATGGCGTACGTACTCCCGTCAAACGTGAGCGAAATGGTGTACCACTGACCCGTGTTAAAACGCGTCGATGAAAACAAACCACCTCCCGGGCTGACCCATTGCAGTGTGTTTATATCCTGGCCATGCTCACCAAATCTCAAGAGGTTGGTAATGGATTCATCAAGCGGCCCGAAGTTACATAACCGGCTGATTGGGTTATTTCCAGGATGCCATTGGTTGATGTATGTTTTGATCTCAAAAGTGTAATTCGGCAAATTCACTTCCTCGGGCGCATAATAATTGCCGTAGAAGTTGTGATTGGATATATCAAGGGAGGGGAAGTTGATTACCCTTGAAAGGCGGAGAAACAGCGTCTTCGATGCAGGCAAAACGCGAAGATCGCTGCCTGTCACGTTTTGAATCGTAAGGGGGACAACATACGTACGACCATCGACAAACTCCTCCGTCGACACGATGCGGACTGTCATACCACTGGACGACGCAGCGCCTGCCTTAATGACCACCTGCGAGCCTTCCACGGTGAACGCTGAGGGCGGCACGGTGAAATAGTTGGTGTTGTTAGCCGCGTTGTAACGCTCAAGCGCATCATTATCGACCGCGAACTGTACCGTCACATCTTCTGAGACTTTCCCGGTTGCGGAGGCCGTAACAATATAGCTCGCAGGCGTTTCCTCCACGACGAAGCGCACAAGCGGGTTGGCATCGGTTCCTGTGACGAGAATCACTTCGCTATCAAAGTCAAACGATTGCTCGCAACTGCTCATCAGTACCGCTCCAACCACGGCGAGCAGCACTGCGGATATTAGATATATTTTCCTGTTCATCTCTAAGTAGTTAGTAGTTATTGGACTGCGGGGTTAGCAATCTGAATACAACGTCTGATGTTGTAGTAGGGAACTCCCGTTTTAGAATAGTAATCGCGATCGACGTAGAAGGCGCCAAAGCCGGCCTTCGCACCCTGCGTGGGATTCCAACGCGCCATTCCCTCAAGAGAGTGCATTCGGCTTCCATCTCTTGTCAGGGTATTCCCGTCAGCTTCTACAAACGGCGACCCACCGTCCTCGTACCAGCTTCCAAAGTTTTCAGTCACGATAAACTTCGAAGGCGATGTCCAACTGATATTGTTGTAGTACGACTGAAGTCGAGCCGCGGAATGCTCGGTAAAACCCTGAGTGTAAGCCTGGCGAATATAATAATCCGTATAAGGCTCCGTCTCTTGGGGAGGATACTGACTGTAGAAGTCGATCACAAGCAATTTCCCCGGATACATTCCCTGCGGTCCAAAGTACTCCCCGATGTGTTGCACCAACTTGGTGAACCGGTCGCCCTGCAGCCAGTCGCCCTCGGGCTCATAGTCGAGATCGATACCATCCAAATCGGCATCAAGTACCTGATCAACGAGGTATTGTGCATACACTGCGATGCCCTCATCATTTCGGTTGGCGGTGAGGTCGTATTCTGTTCCGTCCTTCAACGTGATCGTGTGGTTCATCCGAACGATGGTCGGGACGATGAACCGCGTACCAAGCTTTTCGCGAACGAATTGCATGTCTGCATAGGCCACGGGTGCATATCCACTATTATTGGGATCGTTGCTTGGTATCCCCATCCACAACGAAACGATATCCAAACTATCAGGAAGGCCACGGATCCGCTCGCCCCATGATGCGGGATCTTTGTATCCACCCACACCCTCGAGCGGTGCATAAGCAGCGTACCATGCAAAACTTAACGTGTGATCCGACTTTTTGTACTCCCTGATATTAGCGTAGTACTGCTCGTCGTATGTCTTTAGTCGTTGGATTTCCAACGCTTCCATCTCATTGCTGCAACGCATCGATGTGATCGCCACTAAGGCCAGCGTTGAAAGAATGGTCAATTTTGTTTTCATTTCAATCAAGTTTTAGTGCATCACAATTACTTCTTGTCCCACCACAACTTAGTCCCGCCGTGGTCGGCGCCACCGAGTTTCGCAACACCCGCCTCCACGCCAGCTCTGTTGTTGTTGTACTCACCCTGTGGATAAGGAATCCGGCGAACCTGCATTTCGGTATTGATTGTTCCGTTGCTGTTGTTGCTCACCACTGGATACAGTCTGGGGTATCCTGTACGCCTGAACTCAGCCCAGCCTTCGGGACCATCGGGAAACATCGCGATCCACTTCTGAGTAATGATGCGCTCCAGGTTTCGTTCGAATGACGCACCCTCTTCCCAGGCAACTGTGATGTCGCTAGGTGCCGGCGCATTATGCGATGCAGCATTGTCTACGAAAGCTATCGGTATACGCGTATCATCTCCGATATAGTTCGTTGCACCGCTGACGTTGTTCTCCTCAAACGAGATACTGATCCCGCTTTCGTAGAAGTCACGAGCCGTTCCCCCCATATCCCAGCCACGCAGAACACCCTCTGCTCGCAGGAAATATGACTCCGCTGCAGTCATCCACACGATCTCGGTCGACCCGGCATTTACATTGAGATTAGAGATATTCTCGCCCGTGAAGGGTGTCCATACCGATCCTGTAATCCCCAACCGCACGCCGTGGTATGCCCCGTCCACAACGGCAGGCACGAAATACGCACTACGCCGGGGGTCTTCGTAACCATTCATATACGAATCCATCGACGCGCTCATACGTGCCTCGCCATCGTTGAAGTTGTAGGCAATATCATACAACGGATGGTGGTATGCCAGATTTGTCGAGCGCTTCAGACTTGCGCGCTCATTTGCATTTGAGATAACACCGTAAATGTGATTAGCCGCCTTCTCGGCTTCCGCCTGAGCCAGACCGGCATTAACGTACGAAACGCGGATTGCCAAACGAAGTCGAAGTGTATTTGCAAACTTCACCCACTTCAGTGCATCACCGCTGTAAACCAAATCGTATTTGCGAAGAATCGGCACACCGGGATTACCACTTATATAGTTGGTCAAGACGTCAATCGACTCGTCAAGCTCTTCAAAAAATTTCGCGTAAATATCCTCTAGCGCATCGTAGCTAGTTTGCAGCGATCCACTACCGTAACTCACGTACGGAATCGGACCATACGCATCCGCCACGCGGTGCATCGCTTCCACTTTGACTACTGTCGCTAATGCAGCCACCTCGGGTAACCCTTGCTCATTGGCCACTTCGACAATAGACTGCCATGCGGGCATCACACCGGTAAAGCCCGAGGAGAAGGTGCGTGAGATCCAATTTGATATGAAGTTGTAAGAGCCATTGTGCTGACCGGCAAACCATGTGCCTGTTGGCGCAATGTATCCGGAGTACAGATCACTGGTCAGTCCCTGTGCTACCTGATAGTCGCTGCTGAGGTTATCTCCGTCTTCAAACAATACCACATTGCGCTGCAACTGGGTGAAGAAGCCGCCCGTCCTCAGGTTATCCTGAGCCATCATCTTCTCCGTCGCCTCGTGCTGGTTCGTATTTGCCTCGAGAAAACCATCCGTGCAGGATGAATTCAGTACGAGCAACGCCACGCAAAACAGTGGAAGCTTCTTGAAACAAAATCCTTTATATATAGTCATGATCATTCGCGATTAATATCTGTTACAGTTTCAGCTTGACCGAGAAGCCCATGTTCCTGAGACTGGGCATCATGAAGTAGTCGATTCCCTGGAAGTACGTACCTGTGTTCGCTGTGACTTCCGGATCAAAAGGCGCGCGGCTGTACAACATAAACAGGTTGCGTCCGACAAAGGCTACTTCAAGCCCCTTTACCCGATTTCCAAGCAGCTCTGATGGAACCTCATACCCAAGGGTCAGTTCGGCCAGCCGAGCGTTCGTCGCGCTGTACACGTAGTTCGCTCCGATGCCGGCAGAAGCACCACCTCCTACAGTTTGATAATACTCGCGAGCTGGAATACGTTTGCCATTTACCAATGCGCCGCCGAGATCTCGGGCGATCGCCGAAGTTTCGGACACGCCGAATGCATCCATAATCGCTTGCGTGTTGGAAACCACAACGCCACCAACGCGGGCTGTTAGCAGAAAGCCCAGCGAAATACGATTCCACGAAAGGTTATTACCCCAACCGAGGTTGTACTTCGGACTTGCATTGCCGGCATAAATAAAATTATTGACGTCAGGAACGACGACATAATCTGACGGGTGAACATAGATGGCACCATGTTCATCCGTGCGCAGGGTATTCACAAAAATATCACCCATCGACCCACCTTCGCGCAGAATAGTTTTGTAACTACCCGTGCCGCCCATGTCCAGTTCCGATAGCGAAATGACATCTCCGGTCATCGGGTTCGTCCATTCGGGAAGTAACGCAACAATCTTGTTCCGATTGAGGGCATAGGTGAGGTACGACGTCCAGTTAAGCTTCCCAACCTCCTGGTTGTATCGCGCGGTGACCTCAATACCTTTGTTGTCAACCTGACCGGCGTTCACGATCACCGACTCGAACCCCGAACTCTCCGAAAGGAGCGGCTCAAAGAACTGATTGAAGGTGCTGGACCGGTATACGGTGGCATCAATTTTCAAACGATTCTGAAGTACGCCCAGATTAATACCCCCTTCCCAGGACTTGGTACGTTCGGGCTCGAGGTTGGGATTAAACATGCGCACCAGCGTTCGCGGAGATCCCCCAACAATGGGATGAGTAACAATCGTCTGGAAAAGTCCAGGCTCGTTACCAACTTCGGAATACGTTCCTCGTACCTTCAGATAGGGAATCAGATCAGAACTGAAGTCAAATACCTCTGACAACAGCGCGGAAACACCTATCGAAGGATATATCATCGAATTGGAATTGGTCGCGGCAAGCGCCGACGCCCAGTCATTCCGGAGTGAGAAATCGGCGTACAACATACCCTGATAACCCACTTGCACATTACCAAATACCGCCTGCTTGATTGCGTGGTATCCGCTCTGATCAGACTCAGACGTAACACGGTTAACATTCCGATAAGTGAAGAGATTTGCTACACCGTTCTCATATAGCTTACCACCATAGTTGTCTGAGTTGAACACTGCATCCTCAAAGCTGGCCCCTATGTTTCCCGTCAGCGTAAGTTCGTCATCCATAAAGCTCCGGTTGACATTCAAGATCACATCGCCATATACCTGTCGGGTATCCGTTTGCCTCAGTGAATAAAAACCGTTCTCGGAAGCAAAGAGCTGATTGGTCGATGCCTTGAACTTGCGTTCGTATTTTTGATTGCTCTTGTCCAGCCTGATCCTTCCCGTCACATTAGCCCAGCTGGTCAGGTCGTAACGCAGTGAAGCATTAGTCATGTAGCGCTCCTTGAAATTTTCGAATTTTGCTCCTTCCGTAACCCAGTAAGGATTTTGCATAGACAGACCCTGATCACCGTAGGGCCAGAATTGTGTCTTCATGTTTCGCGCAGCGTTGTATCGCTCGAATACCTCTACCTTCGAAAAGTCGTCACCTGGTGGAAACAGATAAACCGGCACGAGAGGGTTAAAGTACTGACCTTGTGCCACCATGTTCTCCTCGTTCACATTGCTCCCCATAAAGCTGATATCAAGCGTAGCTTTCTCCCTGAGGATTTTCGATGTATTGCGGAAAGACATGTTGTACCGCTCGTAATTATTGCTGTGAACAATACCACTAGCATTGACGCTACCGAGGGAAACATACGTCTGGCTTTGATCGTTACCCGTCGAGAGTGTAAGCGTGTTGCTGATATTCACGCCAGTCTGAAAGAAGTCGGCAGGATCGTACGATGAAGGTGTAGAAAGTTTTTCACCCCAGCTGTAATAGCTTCCCGTTTCGCTCTGACCGTACCTGTTCTGGAACTTCGGTAACATCAGCGGGGAAGAAAACATCGTGCTGTTCGAGAGTGAGACTGAAAGTCTTTCACGAGCGCCCTTCTTAGTGGTGATCAATACGACGCCGTTTGCGGCAGTACCCCCGTACAGCGCCGCTGCCGCGGGACCACTCAGAACGGAAATACTTTCAATATCCTCCGGGTTGAGATTCGACATACCGTCACCGGTCTGGCCCGCCCCAGAAAAAATATCGCCCGGCTGGTCTGAAGACAAACTTGGCATAGGAATACCATCGACAACAAATAAGGCGTTGTTGTTTCCGGATATAGACTTAAGACCACGTAGTACAACGCGCGTCGCTCCACCAACACCAGCCGAGGAAGCGTTAATCGTCGCCCCCGCCACCTTTCCATAGAGGGCATTCACAAAGTTGGCATCGGTGACACTCGTTACATCGTCTCCGGAGATCTGCTGAACGTTGTATGAAATGGCCTTCGATTCTCTTTCAATCCCCAGCGCCACAACCACCACTTCGTCAAGTGCCATAACATCTGACTCCATCCTAACAGTGATTTCCGTCCGGTCTCCGACGGTCAATTCCTGAGACTGATAGCCAACAAAGCTGAAAACCAGAATCGCATCACGCGAGCCTACATCGAGACGGAATTTTCCATCAAAATCCGTCACTGTACCCTGGGTCGTCCCCTTTATCATGATGTTGACACCGGGGATCGGCAAATTGTCGGAATCGGTTACAGTTCCGGTAATGATGATCGACTGATCCTGGAGGGCTTCCTGATCTGCGTTGATGTTATCAGGCAGCGCGGCATGAGTGCGTTGCTCCATCAGAACGATATAATCGTTGTCCGGCTGCGTGACGTACAGGATCTTTCTCGGTACCAAAAGATCATCCAGGATGTCGCGCAACTTCCGCTCGTCGGCCCTCAACGTAACTACATCACTGAGTTTCAGACGATTAGTACTGAACACAAACTTGACATCCGTGGCCGCTTCCAGTTCGGTAAGGACTTCACGAATCGTCACGTCATTAAGGGTAATTGTCACTTCACGATCAAGTACCTCCTGGGCGTGGTTGTTGTGGGCTAATACCACGCCGGAGAAGATCATCGCCAAGGTTACCTGTGCCATTGACCTTTTCATAATCTTCCAGATTATTCCCCCACTGCTATTAGTAGAGCATTTTTGCATAAATTCGAATGTTTGTAGATTTCACATGAAAGTTTACAAGCGGCCCGTTTTCTCCTTTAGCCAGGTTGGGAAACGGGCTTTTCTTTGATACATCCAGCGAGATGTATCCCGTCGCTTACGGCGGGTTGTTCTTCTTTGACCACTTCATAGGTGTAGTATTTAGTTCGATCATCAGGACTAATCACATCCGGCACCAATAAATCGTATTTCTTCGCCGTGCTGTTCATACGCTATACCCAATGCCTGTGTGATCAACACAAGCGTATGATGGAGGGACTGATCTGTGAAGTCCGCCGTCACCCGACAATTGCGCAGCATTTCGTTATCGAATGACACTTTAACATTGAACTTCGCTTCAACCCTTTCGGCAATGAGCCCCATTCGCGTGTCGTCAAACGTCATCGCGTACTCAGTACCCTGCAGCACAGCGACTCGTTCGCTTTCTACTGGCGCCTCGATTTTCGCGAGTCGCTTCTTCGTTGTCCGATAGAGAGCTTTCTCATTCGGTAGCAACTCCAATTGCTGGGTGTTGTCCTCTGCCGTGAGGGCCACCTTGCCGGTTAGCACGATCACTTCGATGTCGTCATCGATCGTCCGGATATTGAAGCTTGTACCCAGAACGGTTGTCCGGAGATCACCACACTGGATCACGAAAGGGCGGTTGGCATCCTTGGCCACTTCAAATAACGCTTCCCCCTGCAGGGAGACACTACGAATGCCTTCGTTGAAAGCGCCCGGATACGTAATAGTACTTGCGCCTTTGAGCCATACCAGCGTGCCATCGTCAAGGATCACTTTGGTAATTCCTTCGGATGACTTAACCGACGAACTTTGCAATAGCGCAATTAGGTCTGTATCGGATCGAGATGGATTTGTATACCGCCAGGCAACGAAACACGCTGCCAGAATAAGCACAGCAGCGGCCACACGAAATAAAGGCATCCTGTACGATCCTGTACTCTTTTGTTCTTCTACAACCGACAAAGTAAGTCGTGTGCGAACCTCCTCAAGATGGCGAGCAGTGAAGTCGTCCATCGGCGATTCATCTCTTTGAATCCGATTTAAAAGTGCTTCAGCAACACCATCTTCTATCGCGTCGCGATACCGGCCTGACGCAATGTAGGCCATGAGTTCCATGCGTTCCTGCTCCGTCTCCTTGTGTTGCAGGTAACGTTGCAGCAGGTAATCAATCCTGTTCATATCTATGACTTAGCAAGATATACCCTGATCAGTGTCGTAAACTAAACGCGACACAATCTGGCATTCCATCTGTTACTACCTAGAGTAGTTCTGGAGAGAAAAGGACTAGTGACGGGAGAAAAAAATGAAAGAATTTTGCAATTCGTCCCTAAGTGCCTGCGCTTGAGGACAAGAGACCCCAAAAAACAAACAGGGCGGCATGCTGCAGGCATTTGCGAATAAAATTTCGCGCGGCGATCAAATGGTTCTTGACCGTGTTGCGTGAAATATTCAAATGTGAGGCAATAGCATCATAATCAAGACCCTTATCACTGGCAAGCGTATAGACCTCCCTTTGACGATCCGGAAGCGAGTTCACCGCTTTCTCGAAAAGAGTTTCCAATTCGTTAAAATTCACTACCTGTTCTGTACCATTAGCGACCCGTTTGAGAGCAAAGGAAAATTCGCTATTGGCGACCTGTTCTTTCGCCAGTCGGAGAAAATACTGGTAGACAAGATTCTTGCTTATCGCAACCAGGTATGCACGAAGATGTGCAACCGCAGTAAATCCAGTACGTTTATCCCATACCAGAGTAAATACTTCCTGAACTACATCCTTCGCAAGTTCCGATGAACGAAGCATCCGGTACGCTTCCTTATAGACAACAGGGCTATACGCTGCGTAGATTGCATCGAAGGCAGTAATATCTCCACTTGCCAATTTCTTTGCAAGCGCATCAGTGATATGGGACTGTTCAGGCTTCAAACACTCAAAATCTATCAGCTAAAAGACACTAACGTATTATTGAAAACTCCGGAAATAGTCTGGAGATACCAATTCATTTCCGGCAAACTAAATAATCAGTCTTTAATACGCAAACGATTTTATGTAGTGGAAAAGGAGATATCCGGCTAACAAGGGAATGAAACTTCCTTTTAAAAGAGGAGGATTGGGAATAGGTGGACTTTATCCATATGAACGAAGTTCGTATATTTAGTAATGGATTCACTTCACGTACCGTGGAGAACCGGTGGACTTCTGCCCGCGCCTCCCTACATTCCATATTCCGTAGTGTTCAGTCCCGATATCTATGACGAAGTGACGTACGACCGCAATCGGATCACGATCGTCAGCAAGGATTCGCATACGACGAATACGGAGTTCCAAGCTATCTTATCCAATAATGAAGATCGAATACCTACGTGGCCGCCACATCAACCGGGGGTTTGAGCTCTGTGACTCCCATAAGTAAATAACTTTTGATGAAGAATATCTTACTATTCGTTTTTATTTGTTTGTCAACATTCTCATCCGGTCAAAAGCATCGAAATGTGCGCCAGGAAATCGGCGGTCTGCGAAATATCCTCCTGCAACACCATGTTGAACCAAGAGAAGTTAACGACGATTTCTCGGCGGACTTATTCGATAAGTTTATCAACGAGCTCGATCCGGATCGCATTTTCTTTACCGCGATCGAGATCAATTTGCTCAACGAATACCGCTTCAAGGTGGATGACGAGATCAACAGAAACAGTATCGATTTTCTCAATCATCTGAAGACAAAGTATAGATCCGGACTAGAGCGATCGGAAAGGATAATTTCCTCCACACTTTCCGCGTCACTTGACTGGCAAAGCAAAGAGTTGTACGATCCTGAACCACCGTGGGCCGAAGATGAAAACAAGCTTAATGAGCACATTCGACGATGGCTTAAATACCAGGTGCTGGACCGGATGTCAGAACTGATGCAAAGAGACACCGACACCGCGGGTGACTTTTTTGCCAGGAATGTCGACGAGGCCGTTCGGTATGTGCAGATAAGCGCTCTACGCCCTTTGACCCGCCTGATAAAAAACCCCGTGTTATACGACAATGAAGTTTCGAACGCGTTCCTCCAGTCGGTCGCCGGCGTATTCGATCCGCATTCGACGTTCTTTTCTGCTGAGAAGTACGACAATTTTGTTGCATCGCTCAGTACTCAAGATTACTCTTTTGGTTTCATGCTGGACCAGGACGAACGCGGAAACGTCGTGATCAGTGCGTTGTCTCCTGGAGGTGCCGCATGGAACTCAGGTGCGCTGCATGTTTCCGATGTCGTGACCAGTGTCAGGTGGGGAACGGAGGCGGCTACGGATCTGCGAGGTATGCATACGGACGATATTAACGAACTTTTTGCGACCAGCTCTTCCGATCAGCTAGAGCTGACGATCAACGGTGCGGACGGCGTAGAAAAAAAAATAACATTAAGAAAACAGAAACAGGAAAGTGATCAGAATGTGGTTCAGTCATTTATTCTCAAAGGCGAGATCAAAGCCGGCTATATATACCTTCCTGACTTTTACACCCGATGGGATGATGAAAGTCAAGGCGGGCAGTGCGCAAATGATGTTGCCAAAGAAATTTTCAGATTGAAAAATGCCGGTATCGAAGGCATAATCCTCGACCTGAGATTCAACGGGGGCGGTTCGCTATCCGAGGCACAGGCAATGGGCGGAATTTTCATAGACGAGGGGCCTTTAGCCATGGTTTCACATCGTGAGAAGAAAATCATCACATTGAAAGACATGAATCGCGGCACCGTTTACGACGGACCACTCATCTTGATGGTCAATTCCCTGAGTGCCTCCGCCTCAGAGGTACTTGCGGCATGCATACAGGACTACAATCGCGGATTGATTGTCGGGAGCTCAACATACGGAAAGGCAACAGGACAATCCCTCATTCCAATCAACAAGCCTGGTGCCCCCGCAGGCTTTGGTAGAAGCGCAACAAGCGACGTTTCGTATGCAAAGGTAACGACCCAAAAGATATTCAGGGTCACTGGAAAATCGTCGCAGGGACTCGGTGTCGCACCGGACATATGTTTACCCGATATCCACTCGTTGCTAAACCCGGCCGAACGCCAGCATCCGTTCGTCTTGAGACGCGATTCCATTCCCGCCAACCGGTATTACAAGCCGTTGAAACCGATAAAACGCGATGAATTGCAACGTCTCAGTCGCGAGAGAATCGCGAAGAGCATCGGCTTTCAAGATCTACTACAGGATTTGCGACGAATCGAGTCAGAGATAGATAGGCAATCGCAGCCCTCACCTCTAAGCTGGAAAGAGTATGTGGCGCTGGGGTCGTTGGAGCATGAGCGACGCGCCGACTCCGATCACCTGAACGAGCTCGATAAGATCTACGAAGTAGCCAACACACAAACTAAAGATGACCGTCTTACCCTGGATGACTATGCCCGGACGTTGAACGAACGATGGCAGGAGATACTAACATCTGACATAAACCTGCAGGAAACCTACCATATCCTGCAAGACTACATTTCCCTAACCAAAAACCCTTGACAATGGTAAGAATCTCTACTCTCATTCTTATGGTGTTTACAGGCATCGTATGCCTTGCGCAGAGCAATAATAACCCCGTTGAACACATGGAATTTTTCACCAGGCGTGAACTGGAGTTGTCGAAAAAATATCTCGACTATATGAGTCAGGTGGCGCACAGCAATCACGCCCGGAAAATGGAGAAGCGAAGACAGGAGCTGATCGCGGAGATCCGACGGTCCTTATCGGAAGCGAATAGGCTTCGTCCCTTCAACGGTGATGCAACACTGCGCGACGCATACAAAATCTACTGGGATATTCTATACAAAGTGTTCAATGATGACTATCATAAAATAGTTAACATGGAAGAGATTGCTGAGCAGTCGTACGATCACATGGAAGCATACCTGCTGGCACAGGAAAAGGCGGGTGAAATATTAGGTAATGCCCAGGAGCAAATTGAACCAATCTACAGGGAGTTTGCAGCGAAGAACAATGTCCGGATCATCGAAGGCGGTGATAAGAGAATCGCGCGCAAGATGCGGCAGGTGGGGGCTGTCACCGCGTACTACCACGACATCTTTCTCATCTTTTTCAAAAGTCACAAGCAGGAGGCTTACGCTCTGGAAGCGATGAGTCGAAAGGATATAAACGCAATTGAGCAAAATAGAGCAACGTTATTACGGTATGCCGAGGAAGGGCTGCAGCGGATTGACACCATCCGTGCGTTTAACGGAGATGGTTCGCTAACAAACGCCTGCAAGAGAGTTCTCGAGTTTCACAAGCTGGAGGCAGAAAAGCAGCTGCCCGAATTAAATGACTTTTTTCTGAAGAGTGACGAGTTCGACAAAATAAAGAAGGCATTCGACGCCAAACCTGCTAACAAAAGGACGCAATCCGACATTGATATGTACAACAAGGCAGTGAATGATATTAATGTGGCGTTGAACGCCTCGAACAAAACTCTAAACGCGATGAACGCCGGACGCGACAAGGCACTGGATCACTGGAATAAGACAAAGGAGCGGTTTATGGCGATGCATACGCCAAAAGGAAGTTGATAACAGCAGCTAACGCCGATTTTCCGTTCGGGCGGCAATACCTAGTAGAGCCAGCGAACTGCGAATGCAACGTATCGCCATTCTCATGATGCATTTAGCCAATCAACAACCGATGAAAAGGAATTTACCGCGAAGGGTGAACGGTCTGGCAATAGATCGCGCCAGTCAAAAATTTCCGCGGTCATACGGCCTACCATCAGTCGTATAGTTGGTATAAGGTTTGAATTTTTCTAGTGAGATTCATTTCGGTCTGTAAGCCGGACTCTGAACTTTTGTTCCGTAGGCTTTATATGGGATCTCGCTACGCCTGCTACTGACCTCGTAACCCCATTCAGCCAAATACGCCTCCTTCGGCAAGAAAAGATCTCCCCTCTCTTTAAGCTTAGCATTGAGTATGTCTTCCATATCCTTTTGCAAGTGAGCATAATCCCCGGAATTGACCAGGTTATTCATTTGATAAGGGTCATTTTGATTATCATACAGCAACCATGGCTGATCTTGCTTTCGGACAAAGGTATATCGCGACGTACGTATTCCCCTGAAAGCCTCTCCCTCACGATACCCCGCAAATGGATATACATTCATGATCAACGCTGCACGGTCTTGACCTGCATCTGTATTCGAAATAAAACGAGTAAGATCTTCCCCTTCAATGGAACTGGGAATAGAAACATCCGACATGGCCAGTAAGGTCGGCAAAATATCGGGAGTATTAAGTGGCGTCTCTACTTCATATCCCTTTGAACCATATACAGCAGGATAACGGATCAAGAAAGGAACACGAATGGATTCATCCCACGGACGTTGCTTTTCCATTGGAGACTGACCCTGTGATCCCAGCATTTCGCCATGGTCAGACGTAAATACAACAATTGTATTCTCAGCCGCACCCACCGCTTCCAAAGTTTGCATAAGATCGCCAACACAACGGTCAAGCGCCATGGAATGCGCATAATAACCCTGTGCTTCCATCCGAGCTTGTTCCTGCCTCCTTTCGGGCACATTAGGACGAAGTTTAATAGAATCAACAGGAAACAGTTCTTTGAACTCTGTCGGTGCTGATTGATGAGGGAAATGAGGAATACCATAGGATATCATCAATAGAAAGGGTTTCCCCTCGCGCGCTTGCGTCCGGATATAATCCTGTGCGTCCCTGGTTTGCGCATACGCATCATACCCGTCCCACTTCCGTTTTGTGGTATCGTCATTCGCGTAATAAAAGGAGTTATTGTAATCATGCGTACACTCCAGTGCTTTCCAATAGTCAAAACCCTGTCGGCGCTCTTTCGGCGTGTAACTCTCCCTTCCATGTCCATCCAGATGCCATTTACCAATATATCCGGTTTCATACCCCGCATCCTTAAAAATCTCCGCCATGCAAAGTTCCTCACTTGGCAAGTAAAGATCATTCATGAACATACCCGTACTCAGGGGATAACGACCCGTCATGAGCGCGGCCCGATAGGGAGTGCACACGGGGCTTACCGACACCGCAGTTTTAAAGTTAATTGCGCTCGCCGCCAGCCGGTCTATATTAGGTGTGTTTGCATTCGGATCTCCGCCATAGCCAGTAGCCTGAGCGCGAAGCTGGTCTGCGAGGATGTATATAACATTCGGCTTCACTGATTTTGCGGCAGAAGTGTCTTTTGTTTGTGTACACGTACTGAACAAAAAGAGGCAATAGATCAATCCACAACTCTTTAATACCAAGCGGCAATAAGATCTCATGTCAGATGGTTTCTAGAACATTAACCTGTCGATTAACTCATGAACGAACCATAATCGAAAACAGGGATACAAAGGATTATTCGAGATTAAACGAAGCTTCGAAAATACCATTGAAAAAACTGATTGCTATCCTGTACCATCCTGAGGAATTGGTCCTCAGAAGGAATAGAAAATTTGGAACAAAACACAGAGTGAGGGGTCGCTAAGTAAGGTGGGACCCGGCGTATAAATTGAATTTATCTCAGTTGACATTCAGGTGAATCTGGAGCGCAATTCCACAATGTGGAAGATCAGTCCCTCCCGATCGTTTCGGGCGTCAGTGTCCCGAGTTTGCCCTCGGAATGTTCTACGACGACAGACACGGTCAGGTCGCCTGTGATATTTACCACCGTCCGGCACATATCCAGTATTCTGTCAGGTGCGACGATCAACGCGATACCTGCCACCGGAACACCAATCGCTTCCAGGACAATTACCAGCATCACCATTCCAGCGCCAGGCACGCCGGCACTTCCGATCGAAGCCAGCGTCGCGGTCAGTACGATCATAAGCTGATCGGTAACGGAAAGATTAAGGCCCAGCGCCTGCGCGATAAACACTGCGGCCACAGCCTGGTATAAACACGTTCCATCCATGTTTACCGTGGCACCCAGTGGCAATACAAAACTGCTGACCTCCGGGGAGACATCCAGTTCATTTTCAGCCTGCTTCATCGTAACCGGAAGCGTCGCGGAGCTCGAACTCGTGCTGAACGCCATCAACTGCGCCGGTCTTGCACCCCGAAAAAATTTCCTGAAATCCATCCGCGAAAACAACCGAAGGATCGTCGGATATACGCCGAGCGTCATCACGGCCAGACCAGCGAGAACCGTGATCGCATACCAGAGCAAAGCAAACAGCAATTGATAAGCGCTGTCGGGATTCGTTCCCGCGATCTCGACGATCAATGAAGCGATGAGCGCGAAAACACCGTACGGCGCCAGGAACATGATAAAGTCGACGATCTTGATGATAACTTCATTCATCCCGTCGAAGAAAGCGACCACAGGCCGGCCTTTTCCCTCGGGAATATGCAACAATGCGATCCCGACAATGATAGCAAAGAACACCACCTGAAGCATCGCCGAGTTACTCGTTGCCGCCGCGAATATATTCTCCGGCACAATATCCACGATCGGTTTCAACGGGCTCTCATCTTTGAGGACCGTAGCCTCACCTGTGCTTTGCTCAACACTCTCGGAATACAATGACATGAGCTGATCGCGGGTGTCGGGAGGCAACCTGTGGCCAGGGCGGAGGACATTTGCCATTACAAGACCCACCGTAACGGCAATCATCGTCGTCGCGAGGTAAAGAGCAACCGTCTTTCCGCCGATTCTTGATAACTTCGTAACATCCCCAAGGTTTGCCACACCAACGATAAGAGATGCAATCACCAACGGCAGGGCTATCATTTTCAAGCCGTTGACGAAGATCGTTCCCACAGGTTTGATATAATCCGTAACCGGCTCCGGAGTCCAGCCTAGCGCCAGCCAGCCCAGACCAAATAAAAGGCCGAGCACAAGGCCGATGATGATCTGGATATATAATGGAACTTTCTTCATTTGTTCATGAATCTCGTCGCGGTGAATTTACGCCCGGACTACACTCGGTCGCTCGACCCTTTCATCGTGCTCAGACTTCGCGGCCTGATCATGTTCTCCGGGCGAATGATCTCGTCCAATGTCTCCCGGGTAAGAAGCTTTTTCTCCAGAACAAGCTCATAGACACTTCTTCCGTTTGCAAGCGCTTCCTTCGCAAGCAGCGTGCAGGTTTCATATCCCAGCACAGGATTCAAGGCGGTCACAAGCCCGATGCTGTTCTCCACCATCCACCTGCAGTGTTCTTCGTTGGCTGTAATGCCCTTGATGCATTTATCCGCAAAGGTGGTCATCCCCTTCTTCAACATCTCCATCGACTCGAATATGCTGTGCACGATCACGGGCTCCATCACATTCAACTCCAGTTGTCCAGCCTCTGAAGCCATCGTCACGGTAAGATCATTTCCGATCACTTTGAACGCGATCTGGTTGATCACTTCCGGTATCACCGGATTGACCTTTCCCGGCATAATTGAAGAACCCGGTTGCATCGGCGGAAGGTTGATTTCGTTGAAGCCGGCACGCGGACCCGACGACAGAAGCCGAAGGTCACTGGCGATTTTCGAGAGTTTTGCCGCCAGCCTTTTAATCGCCGAAGAGTACGCAATGAAAACGCCGGTATCCTGAGTGGCCTCAACGAGATTCGGGGCAAGCGTGATATTCAGCCCGGTAATGTCCCGGAGATGGCCGACTACTTTGTCGCTGTAATCCGGGTGTGCATTGATACCCGTACCAATCGCGGTAGCTCCCATATTCACCAGGAGGAAGAGGTTGGCGTTCTGTGCCAGTCTCTCGATCTCTTCCTGCAACGTAACCGCATATGCCTCGAACGACTGGCCCAACGTCATGGGTACTGCATCCTGAAGTTGCGTCCTTCCCATCTTAATCACATGCGCGAATGCGACCGACCGTTCACGGAACGCAGCGATGAGCTCGCGCAGAACGATGATCAGTTGCTGATTGCCCAAATAAAACGCAATCTTCACCGCGGTGGGGTACGCATCGTTCGTCGACTGCGAAAGATTCACATCGTTGTTTGGGTGCAGTCTTCGATAATCCCCCCTTCTGAATCCCATCAGTTCCAGGGCCCTGTTGGCAATCACCTCGTTCGCGTTCATGTTTGTGGACGTTCCCGCACCTCCTTGTATCATATCAACAACGAAATGCTCGTGCAGCCGCCCTTCCATAATCTCCTGACAGGCACGTGCGATGGCACCCGCTTTCTCCTGATCGATCAGGCCGAGGTCCTCATTCGCGCGGACTGCAGCCAGTTTGACCATGGCCAGCGCTTCAACCAGTTCTTTAAATACATTCAGCGGTGTTCCGCTAATATCAAAATTCTCGAGCGCCCTTAGCGTCTGAATCCCAAAGTAGAAGTTGTCGGGAACTTCCTTACTGCCCAGCAGGTCGTATTCACTGCGGCTTTGCTGCAATTTCTGATCCGAAAGACGGTTAATGTCAATCTGGTCCATCACCTATGTTCATGTTAAATTAAAAACCACATAATACGAACAAAAATATGGCTTCTTAGCCAGCGGCAATGAGATTTTCTACTTGTATTCTACTAATGGCGGTTTTTCGTGGCTGCCCGTGCGCTGACTGGTCACTCGTTATTCAAAACTGCTACCGAGAACAACGTTCCGGCAAGCCTTTAGCCGGGGAAGTAATTTTGTCCTTGAAAACCTGCTTTCATTCACCTCTCTTTCTTCACTACATCTTTGACCCATGCATTAAACTCCAATTCCATTTCCATTGCTTTTTCTCCATAATATCCAATCAAATTGGTATTCTCAGTCGGATCCAATTCCAGATTAAACAAATACTGATTATCATTTTCCTTTAGATATTTCCATCCACCCATACGGACAGCGTACGCATATGAATTGGTATACGGGTTTCTAAAGTGCCAGAAAAGCGATCTCTCTTTCAGTTCCCTCCCATCGAACAAAACTTCTCTTAGGTCAACACCATCAAATTGACCTTTATCACCAGGATCTAATGCTGAATCCGCTAGTGAAATAAAAGTAGGCGCGAGGTCCATTGTCATAATCGTTTCGTCACAGATCGAATTTTTTGGAATACGTCCTGGCCAGCTGGCTATTGCCGGAAGCCGGTGGCCTCCTTCAAGAAGGCTCCCTTTTTCACCGCGATAAGGATGATTGCTTCCTACCCAGGAGTAAGCACCATTATCTGAGGTAATAAAAATGAATGTATTCTCCCGAAGCCCAAGATCATCAAGTGATTTAACTATGGCCCCAATGCCAATATCAACTGCTTCAATCATATCCTTATACGCCCTTCGGTATTCGCTTTCAGGTAGTGGCCCATACTTCTCCTGATGCCACACTTCTCCTTTTTTCCGATGCGCGGGATCATCAGGACCCTGAAACGGGAAATGCGCCGCGATATGTGAAATAAATAGAAAAAAAGGCTGGCTAACATTTCGCCTGATAAAATTGACAGAATGATCGGTCACCAAGGTGGTCAGGTAACCGGGTTCATCTTTCAATTGCTGATCTTCATACCAATCCAGTTCGCCGACCCTAGAAATATGTGAATGATAATCCGGGGTATTGTTACTGACATAACTCTCATGAAAACCCTGGTCATTAGGCCCAAACAACTCCACATGTCCCAGATGCCACTTGCCAAACACCCCACACTGATACCCTCTCTCAGACAAATATTCCGCAATCGTCTTCTTCGCTAACGGCATACCTTCATCCATTGTAAACCCAATAGCATGTTCTACGCCTGTTCGCTGTTGATACTGGCCTGTCATTATGGAAGCTCTTGTAGGGCTACAAACCGCGCCATTCGAATGAAAGTCGGTAAAAAGCATCCCTTCCTTTGCCAATTGATTCATGTGAGGCGTGCGATAGCGCTCATTTCCATAAATCTCCAGGTCACCGTAGCCAATGTCATCAATGACAATAAGCACAATGTTTGGTGGTCGCCGCTTTGGATCGGCTGTGATGTCCGCAATACAATACCGACTAACTAAAATGAATAACACGACCAGACAAAGTCTCAATCGACTGTATTCTAACAACCTACTTTTAATACCCATTCTCTCCATCGCTTAGGTTCTATCGCCATTCCACACTATATTGTATCTTCACTGACAACCGGAATCCCATCGGTACTGTTATACCCCAATTTCCGTAACGTCTCGCCAAGCATAAGTTTAACTACCTTTTTACCCGCGGTTGTTTTGAAATACATCTCGCGCTTTCGGGCATCAACTTCGAAGAGGTAGAATTCACAAAAGACCAACTCTAATGGTCGGCGTGGCGCCGTACTCCTCGTACCGCCGGCCCTTTCTCCTTCCTTGATATGTAGTAGATGTCCGTGATGGTAGTTGCGGTTACATATCCAACAATATCCTCCGGTAATCGGACCTGGAATTATCCGTATTAGCCTGACGCAAAAAACCCACCCACTTGTTCGCCAAATCAATAGCTTGAGCCTTCCTTTTCACCGTATTCGGATCCTTCGCAACGCTGGGCTCTTTTTCGGAAATAGTAAAACCGAGAAACTTAGAAAGGTCTTTCAGCAGTTCAAGTACCCTTGAATCCTCATACTTAATAGTGACTTCTTTTTTCATACTATTTCGGTGTGTTCCACGATTGATTTGTTTCTAATGCGCCAATACGAGACCAGACTATTTGTTTAGCCATTCGTCGACATCCTTATTGACTTCGTCATCAGTCAAAAATTCACCCCGCTTAATTTGTTCGCGCGCTTCGTTTACTGCACTTTTTGTTCGTCCAAAAGTTTATAGACCTCGATATCTTCACTCCCCAGCTGACGCAATCTAAAAGCTTCCTCCCGGAGATCCTCGTTATCCGTCATTTTGATTTTGTCGATAAGCCGTTTCTTCCTGGGAGGTTTGTTATTCTCTTACGGGTATAGTTAATTCAAATCCTTTGCTCTCATCGCTGCAGGTTTGCCTACCTACCCGACATCCGAAGTTGATGGTCTAGCAAACAAAAGTAGATCACGATAAGTCGGAATCAAGTAAAATGGACACTTTTGTTTCGTGTTTCACAGAAATGTCTAACTTCATTGACGCAACCATATACCTCATAATCCAGCACAAGTTACCAGACAAGAACTCCTGAAGCAAGTCATGTGAATTTATGTAGTTTCCTCGAATGGTATAGGCTGAATTGGGAGCACGTTCACCAAGAGGATCTCCTTGCTGTGCTTCTCCGAGTAATCATACAACCGGCCCAGAAAATCACTTGACATTCATACTTTCGGGAACACCTAATGTTTTTCTCATCACTAAATATTCCTCAAATGATAAGGAGCCGACCAACGAATCTGATTTCACCATTATTATCCAATAATTTGTATCCTTGGAGAATACCTTTTTGTAATAGGGGTCATGAGTTAATTGGTCGTTAAAATTATAGCCAATGACTTTACCTTTGATCTTATAGAATAATTTCGTTATTTACTTCTGAATTTAGAATGAAATGGCCAGAGTCTTTTTAAATGATTTTGAAGAATTGATATTAACCCTGGTTGCTGCTGTGGGTGAAAACGCATATGGTGCCGCCATCACGGTCGAGATCGAAAAATGGCTCACCAAAAAAGTGACCTTAAGCGCTGTGCATGTGATTTTGTATCGCCTGGAGGATCAGGGTTATGTAAAATCGAAAGTGGGCGGCGCGACAAATGAACGCGGCGGCAGAAGCAAACGAATTTACACCATTACCAGCGCAGGCGTGGCAGTCCTCCGTTCGATGAAAGAAACCAGGACGCAAATCTGGAGGCTCGTCCCTCAATTGAAAGTAACTCATTCATAAATATGACGTCGCTACCTTCCTGGGCAGAACGATTTCTGCGGGCGATCTGTCCCGACAGCATGGTTGATCAGATTTCAGGGGATCTGATCGAGCTTTACAATCATGATATCAGAAACGGTAGTGAATGGAGGGCGCGATGGAGGCTTATCCTGGCAGTTATCCGATTCCTTCGACCTGGAATCCTGATGAGAAATCAATTTTCACTGCACCTCAATAATGGCCCTATGCTTCAGCACTATCTGAAAACGTCCTTCCGTCATTTCTTAAAAAGCAGGCTCAATGTCAGTTTCAAAATGTTCGGCCTCAGTCTGGCCCTGTTGAGCTTTCTTGTGATCGTCCTATACGTTTCGTATCAGCTGTCTTTTGATAGATTCCACGACGACTATGAAAATATCTATCGTGTTAACTCTCACTGGCCCGAAAACAGTGAGATGGCAGAATACGCGTTGGTTCCGACAGGCGTCGGACCGATGCTCAAGGATGAATTTGCAGAAGTAAAATCGTATGCGCGAATGGGCGGTGCAAGCCGCTACCTCGTAAAATTTAACGACAAGTCTTTTCATGCGGAGGGAATTACAGAAGCAGATAGCACCATCTTCGACGTACTTTCGTTCGATTTCATCAGAGGCGACAAGCATGCGTTGCAAAATCCAAAGTCGATTGTATTGACGGAATCGCTTGCGAAACAGATCTTTGACGATGTCGATCCACTGGAGAAATCAATTTCCATTGTTGACCACGGGGGAATGTCCCTCCAGGTCACAGGAATAATCAAAGATCTTCCAACGAACTCACACCTGAATCTACGGGCATTGACTTCTCTTGGCGCGCTCAATGACAGTTCCTATGTTCCGGCAGGACCCTGGGATATCAGTATCGACGGATCGACAGTACTCTATATTCGCCTCAATTCAGGAACAGATGCAGACGCTTTTGTTTCAAAAGCAACCCCGGCCGTCAGAACTAGAATCACGAAAAGCGAAGGCGGTCTCGAGAACGGCTATGGAATCCTATTACAACCACTAAAGGATATCTATCTCGACCATCCCATCTATGCAGAGTTCTGTAGGAAAGGCAATGCCATTTATATCTATGTATTCTCGGTATTAGGCCTGTTCCTCTTAGTGATCTCAAGCATTAACTATATCAATCTGTCGATCGCAGACTTCCATAAACGTACCAGGGAAATCGGGATACGAAAAGTAATGGGCGCTCGGAGGAAGCAAATAGCCGTTCAAGTGGTATTGGAAGCGGTATTAGTTCTCATCCTGTCACTTGTTATCAGTATCAGCGCTTTGTATTTGCTCTTGCCGAAAATAAATCAGACGCTTGATCCCAACTTAACATTGGAAATGTTGATCAGGCCACAGGTTGTATTGGTTCTTTGCGGTGTGATGGGGTTATTGATCATACTTTCCACGGCATATCCTGCATATCAATTGGCCGTGGGCAATCCGATCCGGAATATAAAGTCCGTGGGCAAGAGAGGCACCCATGAGCATATAAGCAGGGTACTATTGACGAGCCAGTTCAGCATTTCGATCATTTGCATAACTGCCACTCTGATGGTTGGCAAACAATTAAAATTCATTCAGGAGAGAAACCCGGGTTATGACAGAGCAAACCTGATCGTTGCATATATGCCCGATCAATATCCGACAGAAAAAAGCCCGGTCATTAAAGATGAGTTTGGAAAAATACCAGGCGTTGAATCAGTGTCTTTCTCCACATTCCGGATAGCGGGGGCCGGATACTATCGCGACTGGTATCGGGTGGAAATAGAGGGGCAAATGAAACAAATGATGCTGAATGAAGTGTTTTTCGACCACGATTTCTTTAGCACGACAGGAATTCCGCTTGTCGCAGGGCGATCGTTCGATCCACGTCGCTCAACCGACTCGCATGATGCCTTTATCGTGAACGAAACTGCAGTGCGGGAGTTCGGCTGGGACGATCCTGTGGGAAAGCGAATCAGCTATGGCTATGAAGAAACCGAAGAAGAGAAATGGGAAGGCACCGTTGTAGGAGTTGTAAAGGACTTCAATGTCTATTCACTGCATAAAAAAATCGCACCGTTGGTCATGCGCCTGCCCTGGTCTGACTGGCCGGGAAGTTGTGTCCACATCAGAATTCATGGGCCATTAAATGAGACCATCGCCCGGCTTAAAAAGAAGTATGCCGAAATACTTCCAGGATTTACCCTTCATTACAGTGTTGTAGAAGACCTCTACAACAACCAATATAACAGCGAACGAAAAGTATACACAACCTTACAGCTTAGCACTTGGATCATCGTTGCGATCTCGTGTCTTGGCATTTTTTCTCTGTCACTTTACTTGTCGCTAAGCCGAATGAAGGAGTTTGGAATTCGCAAGGTTCTTGGCGCTACTTCAAGTCAGATTACGCTGCTGCATACGAACAAATTCCTGAAGCTTGCATGGATAGCCAACGGACTCGCGTTACCGATAGCCTGGGTAATCAGTCACCGATGGCTAGAACAATTCGCCTATAAAATAGAGGTCAATGGCGTTATTTTCGTTCTTGTCGGCCTTCTGTCATTAGTGCTCGTAATTTTTTCCGCCGGATACTCGGCGTGGAAGGCTGGCATGATGAATCCTGTTGAAGTTATTAAATCCGAATGAGGCTCCCTATGTACCTGACACTTAAAAGGGTCGTGTCTATTCTTGTCATCACCTGGTCTTGCATGCGTTGGGTAAGCTTGTGAAAGCCTCGCTCGGGTTGAGATTCCCGGACGTGTGCCAGGATCACCGCGCTGGCGTTGGCTTTGATCGCCGCCACAAAGACGGATTTCGGGTCGACGACGGTGCCATTGCTCGTGCCGGACGAAGCTTTGTAGATAACCATTTAAAGATTACTACGAACGGGCAAAGGCCAGCAGCAAACTGTAGTCGCCCTGGTCGGCTGCTTTTACGGCGTTGAGGTAGGCGGCACGGGCCTCGCCTTCGCTGGAAAGGTTGGCGCCACCCCAGGTGAATATGGGTTGTTCGTAGATCTTCTCAATGATGATGTCGGCCATCAGGCGACTATGCCTACCGTTGCCGTTTGGGAAACAGTGGATACTTACAATGCGGTGTTTGAACCGTACGGCAATTTCATCGGGTGGATAAGTATTGTTTTCGTGCCAATACTGGCTATTGTCCAGTAGATACCTCAGCTCCGTCGGTATTTGCCATTTGTTTACGCCAATGTTCTTGTTGCTTTTACGAAACTCACCTGCCCATGCCCACACATCAGCATACATGCGTTTATGTACCATGCGGATAAATTTTTCCGTAATATAGTTTCCGGTTTGAAGGACCGCCCAAGTGTCCACTGTACGGCCTGTTCAATATTCTGCTGTTCAAATTCGTCTAACTCATCTCGGGTGGCAATAGTAGGAATAAGCAGTCCGTCTTTCTCTTCTTCTAAAGGGGTCTGGCCATCGATGTACGCTAAATCTAATCCCATAAGATTTTGGGCTTTTCGTTTTTGATGGCTGCTGCCCTTTCCTTTATGGCGGCTTCAATCCGCTTTTTGGAATTGGCCTGGTCTTCGAGCTTCATGGTATTGGCCGTACGCATCACAATTTGTATAGCCAGTTCGGTAGCTCGTTTTTCAATGAGGGCGTCCAGCGATCCGTCATTGGGCACAAAGCCATACACCAATTGCATGTCCATTGCGCGTGCTATTTCCCGCAGAGATTTGATGGTAATGGAGCCGTCTTTTTCCCGCTTTTCCATGTCCATGACCCCTTGCTTGGAAACATTCAACCTGTTGCCCAATTGCTGCATGGACATGCCTAAGGCGGTGCGAATGGCCTTTATCCATCCCGTAGGTGGGATGGCCACCTCTTTGAGTTTTGCAAAGCCCTGCATTTTGCGGTTGAGTTGCTGCAGTTGA
>CAYTMU010000029.1:0-6915 GCA_964438975.1 uncultured Roseivirgaceae bacterium
GTTCTTTTCGGTGAAAAGTCCACCAAGGGAACGCTGGTGGTCGACCGCGGTGGTAAACTGATCTGCAATGGTGAAGAGAACGCGCCTGTGGTAATGACCTCAAACCAGAAAGTTGGTGAGCGCGACAAAGGTGATTGGGGTGGCTTGGTAATTCTCGGAAAGGCCTTTACAAACCAAAACAATCCTGCTATTGAAGGGATTTCTCCAGCGGTTCATTTCGGTAGCCCGAATCGCGATAACGACAACGATAACTCAGGTGTTTATAAATACCTCCGTGTTGAATACGCCGGTATTGAACTTACGCCGAACAACGAAACGAACAGCGTAACGCTGGGAGGCGTTGGAAATGGAACGGTGTTTGAATATGTGCAGGTGTCCTTCGGCGGCGATGACGGATTCGAGTGGTTCGGTGGAACCGTTAATGGGAAGTATCTCATTTCACTGGCCACCTGGGACGACGACTTCGACGTTGATTACGGCTATAGCGGCAACGTTCAGTTTGGTCTTGCGGTACGCAACCCTTTTGCGGCTGATCAATCGCAGTCCAATGCCTTCGAAACGGACAATGGTCCGAATGACAACGAAACGGGCGCTGGTACGTATACCACAGGCACGTTCTCGAACTTCACGGTGTACGGTCCGCTTGACAGAGTAGGAAGGTCACTTTCCGCCAACAACGTCCACACAATGGACATGCGCAGAAGGACGGCCGTGTCTATCTTCAACTCTGTCATGGGTGGATTCCCTACTGGACTGCGGTTCAACCAGAGCACAGTATATGGGCAATACACGGGGGCAACCCCCAATGGAGTGTTGTCAAACAATGTCCTGATTGCCGGTGCCACCCACTATGCAGTGGGAAGCAATGTCAACTTTACGGCAACAGATCTCAAGGACTATTGGGAGGCGGGTAATGTAACAATGGATCTGCCCGCTTCTGGTGCCGAGGAAGCGTTTTATAACGATCTGGGATTGCGCGTTGACGGTTTCTTCGCGCGCCATTCGACGGCCACGTATCCCTCCGATCCGGACTTTACGTTGACCGGCACAACAGCTACCATCGCCAATGGAGCTGATTTCAGCAACACAAAGTTTGATGAGGATGGACGTTCTGATTTCTTTGATGAGAACGTTACCTACCAGGGTGCCTTCGGAACAACGGACTGGACGAATGGATGGTCGGAGTTCCGCCCGATCTCTGTGGAATACTAGGATTATTGATAAAAAGGGAGAAAGGACCTGCTCTTCGGAGCGGGTCTTTTTTTAATCTGATGATGCTATGAAATGGATTTGGTTGGTCATCACTACAGTTTTGATGTTCGCCTGTGATCCGAAGACTGACTACCAGCCGGATACCTATATGGATCCGATAGAGCAGGATAAGTTGCTGAACAGTATAATACGCTACGTGGGAAAGCTGCCACCGAAAGCGGCGGACTCTGCGAAGTTCGATCCGCGGTACGACGGTTACTACCAGGAGTTGGTTTCGAAACACCGGCTGACACATTACTATGTGTTGGAAAATGGCGAAGCGTTTTTCATGTTGCGCAGACCTGCCCCGAGCCTTCAAAAGAAGTTTGTCGCGATTGGCGGACGTATGAAATTCAATGACGCTGATAGTCTCATCGAGTACGAGGAGGTATTTCGCACCTGGCGACTCGTTCCGGATACACTTGCCCGGCGAAGCGCGTTGCTGTTTGACAAAATGATAAAGGGGGAATCGCTGGAACCTTTCCTTACAAAGAACTCACCGGACGAGTACATCGAGTTTCCCGATGATAGGACATTCTTTGATAAGACCTCCCGCACCTGGAGGCTAAAGGAGTAGTGCCGTAGGTATCATTTTGCTAAATTGGGTGGTATGCATCAATCACCCAAGAACATACTGATCACCGGCGGTAGCGGGGCGATCGGTCGGCGTCTCACCGACAGGCTGTTAAGTCTCGGACACGGTGTAACGCATCTCGGACGTGGAGGGAAGCAATCCTCTGTGAAAGCGTATCGCTGGGATCCGTCCCGAAAACAGATCGACCGGGCAGCATTGACAGATGTTGACACGATCGTACACCTTGCCGGAGCCGGAATCAACCAGAAGCGATGGAATGAGGAGGTCCGACGTGAGATCTACTCGAGTCGCGTGGACACTGCGCGCCTCCTGGTTGACACATTGCGAGACATGCCTTCACACAGCGTCCGTACATTCGTGTCAGCGTCCGGTGTCAGTTATTACGGGCTTGATGAACCGCACGGCGGTGCTTTTGTTGAAACAGATCGTTCGGGCCCGGACTTCCTGGCTCGGGTTGCAAACAACGAAGAGGACGAGGTAAGGCTTGCAGCAGAATTAGGCGTTCGCACTGTCATGGTTCGAACTGGTATTGCGTTCATGAAAGATGACGGTGCATTAAAGACGTTTGCGATGCCCGTTCGGTTATTCGTCGGAGCACCACTGGGATCGGGTGAACAATGGGTCAACTGGATTCACGTGGATGATTTGTGCGAGGTATACATTCGCGCGATCGAGGATTCGACGGTGGAGGGTGCTTTTAATGCAGTCGCTCCGAATCCGGTTACGAACAGGGAGTTGACGAAGGAGATTGCAAGTGTTCTCAGGCGTCCGTTGTGGCTGCCACCTGTTCCTGGTTTCGTGATTGAACTGATCGCTGGCGAAGTCGCTGAATATGTGATAAAGGGTGGGAAGGTTTCCTCCGATAAAATTGAGAGTACAGGTTTCAAGTTCAGGTTCCCGAAACTGCGAACGGCGCTGCAGGATCTCTTGATAAATTAACTGTGCTTCCCGCGTGAGGTGTGAAGCGTTGTGAGACTAATACGAACCGTAGAATTTTCTCAGTCCCCATTCAGCGGAGATCAGTATAAGCAGCAGCCAGAAAACCCATTTTATGTTGATTATAGAATCATACGTCTCTTCGCTGTGGATCACACTCGTTGCTTCACGCTGCTGGAGATCTGAATGAAGACGAGCCAAATCAGAAGCCTTGTAGAATTTACCGCCGGTATTCGCCGACAACTTGCGCAGCAGCTCGAAGTCTGCCGTCAGATTCTGGAGTTCGGACTGTCGTTCGACGACGGCAAACTCGCCGCGTACCGTTTCCGTTTTGTCGTTGATCACGGTGCTGGAACGATAGCGGTAAACGCCTTCCTTGAGTCCTCCGACCTGGTACCGGGCATTCCCCGGGCTGATCACATACGTATAGTCACTGCGTTGTCCGTCTTCAGAGGTAATATCGATGTCGACGGTGTTTCCGAAGACTGGCTCGAATATATCATTGTAGACCTGGCTTTCGAAGACGACTGGCTCGGTATCGGAAAATTCCTGATGAACGGGATAGCTTCGAAACTTTCTTCGATCCTCCGCGGTGCTGAGGAACTGGATCAGCTTGCCGAACAGTTCGTCGAAGGAAGTGGTGTTCTCTGTCCTGTCGAACTCGTTGAGACGCCATCGCCACATACCTTCACCTAACATGACACCTGTTTTTTTCGTGTCGTCGGACGAGACCACCATCAGGGGTTTGTCAGTCGTAATGCTGCCTACTTTCTGATAAAGCACTACGGAAACTCCTGGCTTTACCTGCATTTTCCCAAAGTGCACAGATACCGGCGGGAATCGCGAGAACATCGTGCTTGCTTCGGACGACACACTGAAGTTTGACAGTACCGGGTTGACGACCGGCGTGACGTCGTCATACTCCCTCGGAAGAGATTCAAAGTTGACGGGAAGGTCGTGACGCGCCAACTGCCGGAGATCTGTCTGGTGACCGAGGACCAGCAATACCGAAGAACGCCCTTTCATGAAGTTCTGAAACAGCGTCGTCGTCCTGGCACGCAGGTCAGGCGACTGGTGAAAGATGACGAGGTCGATGTCGTCCGGAATCATTTCGCTTGGCTGCAAGGGGCTGATTTCGGGAATATGCAGCAGGAATTCGTAGTTCGGATTCCTGGTGATGACTTCGCGTATCGCCTTGATGTCAGGGTGTGGAGCCGCGGCAACGCAGAGGATTTTCTTTTTACCTTCTACTATTTCCACGAATACGGACGCCCTGTTGTTCCGTGTGTTGTGTTCTTCGGGGCGGGATTCAACCACAATGTCGTACTTCTGAATACCCTGTTCGTCGGCGAGCGGCTGGAAGTCAAACGTCAGGGGTTCTCCGGGTGACACTCGCTTTGTCTGCTTCTCCAACACCGCGCCCCTCTTCAAGAGAGTGGCGGTGATGCTGCTCGCCGTTATGTTCTTAAGTTGAACCTCGGCCCGTAGCGGGAATTTGTTTCCCTGATAGGCGATTTTGTTATGCGCGACATTCTTCAATGCGACATCTGCCCGGATGGTTGTGTCGCCGACGCCAACGGTATAGATAGGGAAGTTGTATGCGGCGTATAAGGGGGAAAGCCCCGTGTTGTAGATACCGTCGCTCACGAGAACAATTCCAGCGACGTTCTTGCCTTCGTACTGATCGGCAATCCTTCTGAGCGCCCCGTTGATGTCGGAAGTCGTTGCCGAGTAGCGGAAGTCTTGTGGATCGCCGTCCGAAAGTGTATGTATGCTGCCGTCGTAGCCGTTTTCGTCCAGCATCTCCTGAATGCCCTCGAGTTCCTGGCGGATTTTCAGGGTCGTCAGCGAGTCGGTGATTTCAGCGATCGACGACGAATTGTCGTGGAGGACGACAAACGCAGGCTTTTCATAGATGTTGGAAATCTGCTTGACGATTGGTCCGAGCAAAAGGAAGGAGAGAAAGAATACGAGGACTGCACGGAAGGTGAAAAGCGCAGCATTGACGGGCCTGGTCCACGGGTGCTGTGTCCGGTAGTATTGAATACCGGCGTAAGTCAGTGCCGTGAGGACACAGAGAATAAGAAGTTCAGGGGCGGACTCGAGAATTATTCGCTGCATGCTTCACTACTTCAATAACCATACTTTTCTCTCCATAGATTCCTCAGATGCTTTCTCAACTCTTCCTCGCGGGAATTATTACCCGGCTCGTAGAATTTCGTTCCTTTGATTTCCTCCGGAAGGAACTCCGCCTGCACAAAATTCCCTTCGTACGAATGCGCGTATTTATAGCCCTTTCCGTATCCGAGATTCTTCATCAGTTTTGTAGGCGCATTCCGAATCGCCAGCGGCACCGAAAGGTCGCCTGATTCGCTGACTTTTGCCAGCGCATTTTCAATCGCCATATAACTCGCGTTGCTTTTGGCAGAAGCCGCCAGGTAGATGGCACATTGGGAGAGAATAATCCTCGCCTCGGGATATCCGATCACAGTAACGGCCTGGAAGGTATTGTTCGCCATGATCATGGCCGTCGGGTTCGCGTTGCCGATATCTTCCGATGCAAGAATCAGCATCCGTCGCGCAATGAACTTGACATCTTCTCCACCTTGGATCATACGCGCCAGGTAGTAGACAGCGGCATTCGGATCGCTGCCGCGTATCGACTTGATAAACGCTGAAATGATGTCGTAGTGCTGGTCCCCGCTTTTGTCGTAACGGGCGATATGTTTTTGCGCGATGTCCGTCACGAGGTCATCCGTGATCTCGACGTCTCCCTCCACTGCGCCGGAGATCAGTTCCACCAGGTTTAACAACTTGCGTCCATCTCCACCCGATATATTGAGGAGCGCGTGGTGCTCGCGAATTGCGATGTTCCGATTTCGAAGTTCGTCGTCGTTCGACAGGGCCTCGTGAACGAGTGCAAGCAAGTGTTGTTCATCAAGTGGTCTTAACGTGTAGACCTGGCAACGGGACAGCAATGCCGAATTTACCTCAAACGAGGGATTCTCAGTGGTTGCTCCGATCAATGTGATGATACCCTTTTCAACCGCGCCGAGCAGGGCGTCCTGTTGCGACTTGTTAAAGCGATGTATCTCGTCAATGAATAGGATTGAACGCTGGGAGGTCCTAGCTTTCTCGATCACTTCCCGAACATCCTTTACTCCAGAGCTGACCGCGCTTAACGTGTAGAATGGTTTTTTTACTTCGTTCGCGATGATGTTGGCAATCGTGGTCTTGCCGACGCCCGGCGGACCCCACAGGATCATCGACGGTACGTTGCCGGACTGGATGGCTCTGCGGATAACGCCATTCTTCCCCGTCAGGTGTTCCTGACCGATGAGATCGTCAAGTCTCGAAGGTCTCATTCTTTCCGCCAGCGGCGCGTGGGAGCTGAAATGTACGGTCTGCATGGTATTTGTGAATAATTATACGACAGGCTGTGTAAAAAACAGACTTTGTATGGTTAATTGTTTCTGTCTAAGAGGGCTTTTTTTGCCTAAGTTACTACCTTTAAACCCCCACGTTGTGAACCGGTTCTGTCTTCCGGTTCTGTCTCACGTTTAACAATCGGATATGAAGATCTCGTACCTGATATTCTTTGGTTTTTTTCTAATTCTTATCATGTTCAGTACCACCACTTATATGAACTATAAGCAGGCAGAGAGGGTCAATGATAACTCTGAGTGGTTCGCGAAATCGGCGTCGATCATGCGCGAGAGCAACCGCTTTCAGCGAAATATACTTAACATGGTCAGTGGCTTGCGGGGATATTTGCTTTCAGGAGAGATGTATTTCATCCAGGCGTATGATTCTGCGGCGCAGGAAAACATCCAGATCCTGAACCAGTTAAATCAAATTATTCCAGATACGTCCAAGCAAAAATCAGCTCTCGCGGAACTTATGCGCCTGAACGACCAGTGGATGCTCGACTTTGCTGACCCGCTGATCCAGGCCAAACGGGTTGTGGGAATCTCCGACAGTAGCAAGCAGGCGTACGAGGACTTGTATCGCGTGAAGCTTGTTGTGGGTACGGAAAAGAACCTCAACCGCAGTTTGCAGCAGCGGTTCCGCGATTTTACGAACTACGAATATAAACTGCGCGAAGTGCGCAGCCAGATCCTGACGGACTCCGT
>CAYTMU010000029.1:7015-9879 GCA_964438975.1 uncultured Roseivirgaceae bacterium
CACTGATCAAGGGACGGCTTACAAGGGCCGAGAATATGATACGGGGTATTCTCCTTTATGCACGCGTCGGAAAACAAGAAGCTGAGCGGGAGTATATTAACCTGCACGGGTTATTCGAAGACACTATGGAGAACCTCGTTGTGCCCCCTGGTCTGAAACTGGAGCTACAAGAGAACATGCCGGAAATCTATTCCGAACGCCTGCCCCTTCAGCAGGTTTTATCAAACCTGATCGGAAATGCGCTTAAGTATCACGACAAGCAAGACGGATATGTGCGTGTGTATGTCAAGAGTTATAGCGATCGTTATGAGTTTTTTGTCGAGGATAACGGTCCGGGGATATCAGAGGTGTATCACGATAAAATATTTGCGATCTTTCAGACGCTTCAGGAACGCGATAGCTTCGAAAGCACCGGGATCGGGCTGGCTATTGTGAAGAAGATACTCGATGATCGCAGGCAGACGATATCTGTGAAGTCCACTCCCGGGGAAGGAACTGTGTTTTCATTTACATGGGCTAAATAGGAAGACATGGACAAAGTAAATGTAATCAATATACTTCTTGTCGAGGACGACACCCTCGACGTGATGGATGCGCGCCGGACTCTGAGCCGGATGGATATCCTCTACAAGATGAATGTTGTCAAGAACGGTGAGGAAGCACTCGCCTATCTTCGCGACGTATCAGAGACGGAAGGAGTCGCCCCGGATATTATTCTGCTCGACTTGAATATGCCTAAGATGAATGGCATCGAGTTCCTGACCCATATCCGGCAGATGGAGGAGTGGAAACACACGAAGGTATTCGTGATCACAACCTCAGATGAGCGGGAAGACAAGGACCTTACACGGAACCTGGGCATTTCGGGCTACATTGTTAAACCACTTAAATTCAACAATCCATCCTCGATCGACTCATTTAACCTGATGATCGATCTGTTAAACATCAAAAACAAAGCTTGAAAATGAGAAAGTTATTGATCCCGCTGATATGTATCAGCAGCATCGGTCACAGTCTGGCGCAGAACGTGATGACCCCGGAGGCTCTGTGGCGTCTCGGACGCGTCAGCGGTGTGGGTGTCACAACTGACGGGCAACAAGTCATTTATCGCGTGACTACTCCCGATATCAGCGAGAACAAAAGTCGTTCGGCCACTTACGCGATTCCCGTTGCCGGAGGTGATGCCCGCGAAATTCCGACGATAGAGGGTCTGATCCGCGATCGAAACCTGTCCCCTGACGGAAAGTACCGGATCAGCGTACAGGAAGTAAAGGTCGAAAAGATACTTGGGAAAGACCACTATCCCGACTTGTCACAATCCGATGCAATGATCTACGAAAGCCTGTATTACCGACATTGGGACGATTGGAAGGAGGGCAAGTACAACCACCTCTTTATCCATGCCGTCGGCGACGGCATTAATGCGCCAGGGAAAGATATTATGCCTGGCGAGCCCTATGATTGTCCCCAGAAGCCTTTTGGCGGCGATGATGATTATACGTGGAGTCCCGATAGCAAACTGATCGTCTACGCCGCGAAGAAGAAGAGCGGGACAGAGTTCGCACTGAGTACCGACACGGACTTGTACGCCTACGACGTGTCGACGGGGAAAACTACGAACCTGACGGACGGCATGAATGGCTACGACACGCATCCGCTTTACTCCACACAGGGCGCACTGGCTTGGTTGAGCATGAAACGCGATGGATATGAATCCGACAAGAATGATATCATCGTCCGACGTGGAAGCAAAACGACCAATCTCACACAATCGTGGGATGGAACGGTGAACACATTTACCTGGAGTCACGATGGCAATCGGATCTATTTTACTGCGCCGGTTGATGGCACAGTCCAGCTTTTTGAGATCGATGCTTCTGGGAGATCAAAACCCGGGCAGATAACCCGCGGCGATTTTGATATTACCGGAATTGTCGGGCAAGCGGTGAATGAGTTGATAGTCACACGTACGGACATGAATCATGCTGCCGAACTCTTCAAGGTAAACTTGGCGAACGGAGCACTGACACAATTGACACGCGTGAACGACAATGCGTATCAAAAGCTGACCCTCAGCAAGATCGAGCGACGGTATGTCAAGACAACGGATGGAAAGCAGATGCTCGTGTGGGTGATCTACCCGCCGGAATTCGATGCTTCGAAGAAGTATCCGACATTGCTCTATTGCCAGGGAGGTCCCCAGTCGTCGTTGTCACAATTCTATTCCTTCCGGTGGAATTTTCAGCTGATGGCAGCGAATGGCTACATTGTTGTGGCACCAGCGCGACGAGGAATGCCCGGATTCGGAGTCAAGTGGAACGAGCAGATCAGCAAAGACTGGGCGGGACAAGTAATGGATGACTATCTCTCCGCGATTGATGATGTATCGAAAGAATCCTATGTGGACAAGTCGCGACTCGGTTGTGTAGGAGCGAGTTATGGTGGTTACTCCGTGTTTTACCTCGCGGGGATCCACAATAACAGGTTCAAGACATTTATTGCGCACGACGGCGTGTTCAACCTGAGGAGCATGTACGGAACGACGGAGGAGTTGTGGTTTGTCAACTGGGATATGGGCGGTCCCTATTGGGAAGAAGATAATGAAGTTGCACAGAGGACCTACCGTGAATTTGACCCCAGTAGTAACGTTGCCAAGTGGAATACACCGATCATGATCATACAAGGAGGTAAGGATTTTCGCGTACCCATCGGGCAGTCACTGGAAGCATTCCAGGCAGCACAGCTTCGCGGCATTAAGAGCAAGCTTGTGTATTTTCCTGAGGAGAATCATTGGGTGTTAAGCGCGCAAAATGCACTTGTGTGGCAGAGAGAATTCTTTAAATGGTTGAAAGAGACGTTGTGAG
>CAYTMU010000029.1:9979-31148 GCA_964438975.1 uncultured Roseivirgaceae bacterium
TCGGACGACTGGCAGCAAAAAGAAAAGAGGCTGCTCTTTGAGACAGCCTCTTTTTATTACAACAGTTCTTTACGGACTATTGTGCCGTGACTGAGTCAGCTTGTACAGAATCAGCTTCAACCGGAGCAGGCTCCATTGCAGGAGCTTCATTGGTAACTGAGTCTACGCTTTCAGCTTCTGTTTGGGTTCCACCGCCACCGCATGCAACAATGCTCAATGCAAATCCGCATACCATAACTAGTGCGATCAATTTTTTCATAGTTTACAGGTTTTGTTTACCAACAAATATAATAGGATTGAAGCAATCTACCGGACGGCGTAATAAAATATTACTTTTTTCTGAAAATGAGTCTGACGGGAACCCCTTCGAAATCGAAGTTCTCACGAATACGATTTTCGAGGAAACGCTGATAAGAAGGTTGAATGTACTGAGGAAGGTTGCAAAAGAATGCAAACGATGGAAACCGCGCATTTACCTGTGTAATATACTTGATCTGGATCATCTTCCCCTTCATGGAAGGAGGTGGATTGCGCTCGATAATGGGAAGTAGCGTATCATTAAGTTTTGAGGTTGGAACCTTCTTGGTCTTGTTCTCGAATACTTCAATCGCTTTCTCCATTACCTGGTAGATGCGTTGCTTGTTGATTACCGATGAGAAGATGATAGGGAGGTAATCAATCGGAGCGATCTTCTCAAGGATAACCTTCTTGTATTTTTCCGCTGTTCCGGTTTCCTTCTCGATGAGATCCCATTTATTGACCATGAGTACCATTCCTTTTCCCTGACGTTGCGCCAGGCTAAGCAAGTTTACATCCTGCGCCTCGACACCGCGTTCGGCATCAATGATAATGATACACACATCACATTCTTCCAGGGCTTTCAAGGAACGCAACACCGAATAGAACTCGATGTCATCCCGCACCTTTCCCTTCTTCCGGACCCCCGCGGTATCGATCAGAATGAAGTTCTTGCCAAATGCCCGGTAATAAGAGTGAATGGCGTCTCGCGTGGTCCCGGCCTCGTCTGTCACGATACTTCGTTCGACACCGAGTAAGGAATTGACAAACGATGACTTGCCGACGTTAGGTCGCCCGAGAATGGCGACCCGCGGTATACCGGCATCCGGGTCTTCCGTACCTTCGGAGGGAAACACCTTGATGAGTTCGTCGAGCAGTTCACCCGTCCCGCTACCGTTCTCCGCAGAGATCGGAAACACTTCCGCTTTCAATCCCAACCCGTAAAACTCAGCCGCAAGGTTTGTCTTGTCAGGGGTATCTGCCTTGTTGGCGGCGATCAGAACAGGTTTCTTTGACGTCCGAAGGACGTTGGCAAAATCCTTGTCGAAGCCTGTCATCCCATCCCGACAGTCGACGACGAAAATGACCGCGGAGGCTTCTTCAATTGCAAGCTCGACCTGCTTTCGTATCTGCGACTCGAACTTGTCTTCCGACCCCATAACGTAGCCGCCGGTATCGATGACAGTAAAATATTTCCCGACCCATTCGGCGTAGCCGTAATGACGGTCGCGGGTAACACCCGGGACATTGTCCATGATCGCTTGGCGTTTCTCCACGAGACGGTTGAAGAGAGTCGATTTTCCGACGTTGGGTCTGCCGACAATTGCTACTATGTTTGCCATTATTAGTTCAAGAGATTAATAGGATGATGCTGGCTACTCGAAGTAGCCGAATTGTCTGAGCCGATTCTTTTCCTTTCGCCAGTTCCCCGCCACCTTAACATGCGTTTCGAGGAACACCTTCTTGCCGAAGAAGGCTTCGAGATCGCGACGTGCTTCTGTACCGACTTTCTTCAACGACGAGCCGCCTTTGCCGATGATTATGCCCTTCTGAGAATCGCGTTCGACGTAAATCTGTGCGCTGATACGGAGGATATCCGGCTCGTCTTTGAAAGAATTGATTGCCACCTCCGCGCTGTACGGAATTTCCTCCTCGTAATTGAGAAATATCTTCTCGCGAATGATCTCCGAAGCGAAAAATCTTTCAGGCCGGTCGGTGAACTCATCCTGCGGAAAGAAGGGTGGATGCGGCGGCAGAAATGATTTAACGACATCCAGGATACGATCGACATTCAGTCCGGACAATGCCGACACCGGAATGATCTCCTTAGCATTTGGAAGGTTTTCCTGCCAGTACTTGATCTTGTCTTCAACCTGCGAGCCCTTGGCGAGATCGACCTTGTTAAGCAGCAGCACGATCGGTGTAGACATCTTCAGGAATCTTTTGAAGAGATCCTCCTCGAACTTGTCCTGTAGCTCCACCACCAGCAGGATAACATCGGCGTCGTCCAGCGAAACCTTTACGTAACTCATCATGGCATCGTGAAGGGAGTATCGCGGCTCCAAAATACCGGGAGTATCGGAATAGACGATCTGGTAGTCGTCACCATTTAATATACCCATGATCCGATGCCGCGTCGTCTGCGCCTTAGCCGTGATAATGGACAAGTTCTCTCCCATGAGTTTATTCATAAGCGACGACTTTCCAACGTTCGGCTTACCGACAATACTAACGAACCCTGACTTAAATGGCTTTTGTTCCATAGAAAGGTCAAAGTTACTTGTTTTTTACCACTAGGGGTTCTACTTTTGTCCTCCCAGACGAAAAAGAACAGGAACTAAGCTGCGGACAATGCAGTTATAGCAATAACATATCGCGGGGTGGAGCAGTTGGTAGCTCGTTGGGCTCATAACCCAAAGGTCACAAGTTCGAGTCTTGTCCCCGCTACTTAGTAAGGCAACCGATTCGGTTGCCTTTTCTTTTTACCGCCAGTCGCTTCGACAGTGCTGCCGCTGCTGGCGGGTTGGCTTATTAACCTGATGCTGAAGCCCCCTGCGGGCATGCCTTCCACTTGCATATTTGCAAGAAGGGTGTTAATGTTACGCAACTCCGCGGATGTGGGTGATCGGAGAATATTATGCAGTCGGATAAGATATATTCTATACTTGAAGCGCACGTGCCGGCCACTGCTCTCTCCTACTGTCATCAACTGTGGTGTGAAACCCCCTTCCAGCTTAAGATCACGCGTACGCGCCTGACAAAGGTCGGCGACTTCACTACGCGGAATAATTTTGCTCATCCGCGGATCACGCTGAATCACGAGCTCAATCCTCACCTTTTTGTAATTACTTATATCCACGAGGTAGCTCATCTCCGGGTTCATCGACGATATGGTAATCGTGTAGAGCCGCATGGCGAGGAGTGGAAAAATGCTTTCCGTCTGTTGATGCAGCCTGTTATGTCACGGGCGGTTTTTGAGGAGGACATCCTCACGGAATTGGCGCGTCATATGGTAAATCCAAAGGCAAGCTCGTTCGCGGATTCGGATCTGACGCGTGTGCTGCGACGATATGACAAGGATGCGGCGATGTACGCAACGTTGTCGGAGATACCAGAGGGAAGCATCTTCCGCTTTCAGGGTAAGTTCTTTAAGAAGGGAAAAATTCGGCGTACCCGGGTTCTCTGCTACGAAGTGAAAACTCGCCGCGACTACCTCGTGCCGTTGGATGTACTTGTCAGCAACGTCCAGCTTAGTCTGCTATAGGTGCGCGCCTCACTCGCCTAAACGGCGTTGTATCAGCGCCGTGACTACATCAAAGAAAGTATTGGGATGCATGGTGCGCCATCGTTCGATTTGCAGCGTTCCTCCCATGTTGACATAATGATCTACGTTGTATTTCCGCTGCTCTGATTCGACGAAATCGGGAAAGGAGACCGCCGCGATCCAGCCGTCTTCGACATCTTCAAACCACTCCTCGTAATAGGAGTCGTCTGAACCGTGAAAGTTCATGACATTCTCACCGATCAGTATAAATTTTTTAATGCCCTCATGTACCAGGTGATCGATGACGTTTCGCTTCAGATGCATGATATCGTTGTTGATCGCGTCGTTCCATTCGCCGATGAATTCAATGATGACGAACTGAAGGTGGTAGTCGGCGTAGAGAATCTTGATATACAGCGTCTCAGATCCCATGTAGTCCCACGCAGGATCGATGTAATAGCCGTAGATAGTCTCGGAATAGACGTCGTAGTTGTATTCCTTCCCAAAGAAGGGCGACCGGTCATCGGTGGCCGGATCGTAGTATTTTAACCAGTTGTGGTACGGTCCAATTTCATGCATGCCCTTTTCGGCTTTCGACGGCTTTCCGCACAGAACCGAAATCCCTCAACAACCGTTCAGCTTCTTCCGCGCTGACAGACAATTCTTCCATCACCATTCGCGTGCCTCGGTCAACGAGTTTTTCGTTGGTGAGCTGCATGTCGACCATCCTGTTACCCTTCACGCGACCGAGTTGGACCATCGCGGCTGTCGAGATCATGTTCAATACCAGCTTCTGGGCAGTCCCCGATTTCATACGTGTACTTCCGGTAACAAATTCCGGACCCACCACAACTTCGATCGGGAAGGTCGCGTGCTTTGCTACGTCTGAACCAGTGTTACACACGATGCAGCCGGTAGTGATGCCGTGTGATCGCGCGTCTCTCAAGCCGCCAATGACATAAGGCGTACGGCCGCTGGCGGCAATTCCAATCAGGACGTCTTGACTGCTGATCTCATGTTCCCGAAGGTCTTTCCATGCCTGAACAAAATCGTCTTCGGCTCTCTCCACCGCATTGCGGATGGCGACATCACCACCGGCAATCAATCCGATCACCCGCCCATGGGGCATGCCGTAAGTCGGTGGAATCTCGGAGGCGTCGAGAACGCCGAGTCTTCCACTGGTTCCTGCGCCGATATAGAAAAGTCGTCCGCCATCGCGCATCTTTACGACGATCTCTTCAACCAGGCGCTCAATGGCAGGGATGGCTTTTTGTACCGCGAGGGGAACGGATTGATCTTCCGTATTCATGTTCACGAGAAGCTCGCGAACGCTCATCTTTTCAAGATCGTTGTACGCTGATGATGATTCAGTCACAGACATGCCGTGGGTGAGCTGTGAGCTACACCTTTTGAGTGTGATACAATGAGAGTCCCGCGATAGGTCCTTCCAGGATGTTCTTTACAGTAATGCCTTTGTCGTTGGCAACCTGGCGGAGGATGTCGCTGAAATAAAATGCTACCGAACCCGTAAAGTGCACCTTCAGGTTCTGATAGTTGTCATATTTCATCACGTTGTTGTCGTAGAACTCTGCGAAGCTCGAATAGACCAATTGGTAACAGTAGGGCTCCTTGAGGTGTTGGAAAATGAATTTCGCGAAGGTTGCCAAAAACGCACTGGGCTTTTCCTCCATGTATACCTTCTCAAGGAATTCCTCGCGAGTGTATGGAAAGCGTTGGTGAAACTGCTGCGCAAGTGTGTCAGGTAGTTTCTTCCGGAGGTAGTCGACGAGAAATTGTTTTCCGATGTTGGCTCCGGATCCTTCATCAGCGAGAATCCACCCGAGGTTCGCTACATTATCGATAATACGGTGCCCATCGGAAAGACATGAATTTGATCCCGTGCCCATGATGCACGCAATGCCTGGTTCATTCCCACACAAAGCGCGGGCGGCAGCCAGGAGGTCCCAGCCGATCTCGACTTTCGCCTTCGGAAAGAATTTGAGAAATGCTTCCTTGATGGCGATTTGGTTCTTTTCAGATGACACGCCTGCTCCGTAAAAATAGATCTCCTCAACTTCCTGATCATCCCGGATCCCCGGTACGATGAAATCCTGAATCATGTTGTTCAGATCGTCCATCGGTTGGTAATAGGGATTAAATCCCGGTGAAGCTGCCTGTCCGATATCACCATTACTTTGGACGAGTCTCCAATCGGTCTTGGATCCGCCGCTATCCGCAATTAGAATCATTTCTTATTCGTCCCCATGTGTAATTCGCAAAGCTATAACGTTGACTGGAATTGGCAAAAAAGGGTGTGATCGCGCGTTTTAAATTATTTCATCAAATTTTCAACTTCCCGATAACTCTGAACCGATCAAACACTTTCTCCGTGTGAGGTGCATCTTTCAGTTCACTTGAGAGATCCTGACCGGCCCAGTGTTCGTAGTGCTTTCCACGCAGCCATAGTCGCGATGACGTGACATCATAGACGAGACTGTTATATGCTACCCATATTTCTGGTTTGTCCTGTCCGTTCCGCAACGCCAGCTGTGAACGGGTGATTACAGGAAGGTCTTCTTGCTGGATCAAGTCAATTTCCGTCAGACCGTTGAGTGTCCGATCTCCACACCAAAAATGAAGAACTTTTGGGATAAATACACTTTCTTTGCGATCATGAGACTGAAAATTGGAATTGTCCTCGCGATTGTCTGCTCAATACTGTCATGCCAGACCACCGATCGCCCGGCAACACGAACCGAGTTAACTGATGAAGATATCGAACGTATCGCTGACTCGCTGGCTCAGGTCTTTATCATCGTGGATGGACATGTAGACCTTCCGTATCGTCTCGGTATCAAAAATTTTCGTCTGGAACGCGAATACCTTGGGATCCCTGTAAGTACTGAGGAAGGGGACTTCGATTATTTGCGTGCGAGGAAGGGAGGATTGGATGCACCTTTTATGTCGATCTATATTCCCGCGGCACAGCAACAAATCCCTGATATGGGCAGGAAACTCGCCGATAGGCTAATCGATATGATCGAGGGTATCACACGTGAACTCCCGGATAAATTTGCGCTGGCTCGAACGCCGGATGATATTGTGCGCAATTCTGCCGAGGGAAAAATCTCTCTCCCGCTGGGTATGGAGAACGGTGCGCCGGTCGGTCATGATGTCGCCAACTTGAAGTACTTCTTCGACCGCGGCATACGATACATCACGTTGACGCACTCTCGAGACAATCAAATTTGCGATTCGTCGTATGACACGAAAGGTACCTGGAACGGCCTCAGCCCCTTTGGCGAAGAGGTGGTTGCCGAGATGAACAGACTCGGCATTATGGTCGATATCTCACATGTGTCGGATAGTGCTTTCTATGATGTCATGAGAATTACAAAGGCACCGGCCATTGCTTCTCATTCGTCCTGTCGTGCATTTACGCCTGGCTTCGAACGAAACATGAGTGATGATATGATCCGGACACTTGCCAGGAACAACGGCGTGGTTCAAATAAATTTCGGTGCCTCGTTCCTCGACTCTGTAGCGCGCGAGAACATCCCGTTGCGCGACTCTTTACAAGCGATTCTGAAAGCGAAGAACCTGACCTCGGGGGATTCGGCCGCGCAGCCGATCATTGCGCAGTTTGGAAAGGAACATAAAGAACTGTTCTCAGATGTAGCTCGTGTTGCTGATCACATCGACCATGTCGTCAAACTGGTCGGTATCGACTATGTGGGAATTGGATCCGACTTTGATGGTGTGGGAGACAGCCTTCCCCTTGGCCTTAAAGATGTGTCTACTTATCCGAATCTGATTGCAGAACTTCTCAGACGAGGATACTCCCATGAGGATATTGAAAAGATTTGCTACAAGAATGCTTTCCGGGTGTGGAATGAGGTGATATCCGTCGCGCAAAACGCCGGATAGTCGTCTAGGGTGATGTGTCGGTCGAATCGCGATGGCAACTACACGTCTCCATCTGACCAGGCGTGTATTTTTGGAAGGAGTAATCCTTGACATATGAAGGGCTTTGTGCTTCCATGGGTATTAATCGTTTGCAGCATCGACTTCGGACTTTGTCAGCAAATGATGAGCGTTAAACCCGATAAGCCGGTTGTCTGCTATCAGAGCTTTGACAACAGACACGTTCATGTCGGTCTTTCTCAAAAAGTCATCGATCTTAAGGAACATGCGGCTGGTCGCACAAAGAGTGCTGCGATAGAAGTTGAGTATATTAACTTCCCTCAGGGTGGATTGGAGCGCAATGCGTTTCAATATGCTGTGGAGATCTGGGAGGCGTTCTTGACATCTTCCGTGCCGATCAGGATCCGGGCGGAATGGCGCCCGCTCGCGGCAGGGGTACTCGCTCAGGCAATCTGGGGAAGCGCATATGCCAATTTCGGAGGCGAACATTTCATGAACACCTACTATCCGGTGGCACTTGCTGAGAAGATCGTCGGCCGTGAGATCAACGGCTCTTCCGAACCAGATATCTTTGCAACATTCAACAGCAATGCGTCGTGGTACTTCGGGACGGACGGCAACACGCCGGCGGGACGAATGGATCTTGTCACGATCGCACTTCATGAGATCGCTCATGGACTCGGCTACACCAACACGTACAATGTACGGGGTTCCGACGGAATGGTCGGTCTTCAGGCAGGAACGTCGACCATTCCATTTGTATTTGATCTATTTGTGGCTAACGACGGTGATGTCAATCTTATCCAGGATTTCCTGTCGCCTTCTCCGGAGCTCGCGACGGAATTGCAGAGTTCGCGACTGTATTTTAAAAGTCCGTCCACGGCTGGGGTACTCAATGGTGTGAGACCCAAGCTGTACGCACCTGCGACATTTAATAGTGGTTCCAGCATCTCCCACCTCGACGAAGCCACATTCAACGGCGAGGATGATCCGAACCGATTGATGACGCCACATATTGCCTTCGCCGAATCTATTCACGACCCGGGCGAGGTACTGCTCGCCAGTCTGGCTGATATGGGTTGGGTGTACACACTGATCGATCATCAACCACTGCGCGATACGGAGCGAAAGGACGGGCAGCCTTATTTGGTTGAGACGCGCATTGTAAGTGATAACGGATACGATCCCTCTACGGTACGGCTACACTACACCTCGGACGGCACTGAGTATACCACAGTCTCCATGGCGCCGGCGGGGGCAGACGTCTACGAGGCCGAGATTCCGGGGACAACCTTCGATATCGCGTATGCCTATTATATCACTGTCGATGATGTGGATGGCCGACTTTTTACGAGCCCCGGCATCCGCCTGCAAATGGGAGCGCAACCTGAGCAGGGGTTGCATTACTTCAGAGTCGGGCCGGATGACACTCCACCTGAGATCATACATGATCCGGTTCGCTATTTGGCGGAGAGCAGCACGCTCGTACTCAGTGCTGAGGTTACTGACAACCAAGGCATAGCCGAGGTAGTAGTCGAGTATACAATTGATGGCGGCACAGTGTTAACGGCGGTGATGGAGGAAGGTACGCTGCCCGATGAATACAAGGTGAGTATTGACTTGGGTTCGTCTTCCGTCGGTGATGAAATTCGTTACCGGCTGATCGCGCGGGATATTGCCGCCCTGGAGAATGTCGCAGCCAATCCCATCGATGACTTTCATTTTGTGCAGATCACGGGAATACTACCCGTTCAGGACTCGTACAGTAATAATTTTGATAGCCCATCGACTGATTTCTTCGGAGACGCTTTCAGTGTCATCACGCCTCAGGGCTTTCAAAATGGAGCCATTCACTCGAATCACCCCTATCAAAACGGTAGCGGCCCGAATAGCGAAAGTAATTACATATATCAACTACAGGTCCCTATCCGTATCGGCGCAGACAACCCGATCATTCGTTTCGATCAGATCGTGCTTGTCGAACCAGGAGAAGTGGGCAGTGTGTTTGGTGATCAGGGGTTCTACGATTACGTGATCGTCGAAGGCTCCGCTGACGGTGGCACGACCTGGAAAGCGTTTGGCCCTGGATATGATTCGCGTGAAAGTGATAGATGGCTTACGCGATATGAATCCGCTATGTCAGGCGACAATTCGACTGCAAACGGAGATCCGACGCTGTTTCAGCCAAAAGTGATCGATATGCTGTCGAGCGGCGACTTTTCTGTAGGTGACGAGGTGTTGATACGGTTCCGCCTGTTTGCTGATCAACTTGCCCATGGTTGGGGATGGGCAATTGACAATCTGGTGATCCAGTTGCCGGTGACGTCAGTTGAACTTCCGGAAGTGAACCCTCTGAGCGTGTACCCTGTTCCGGCTACCGACAAGTTGTTTATTGACCTGCCTACCGCTGAAGGTTCGACTGTAACGATCCATATCGCTGACGTTGCGGGCAAGGTTGTCTACAGCCAGCAGGTTGTGGCACATGAATCCGCTTCCTCACTGGCCGTTGACATTCAATCGTTCGCGGCGGGTCTCTATATTGTACGAGTCGGACGACACATCCGGAAGTTCCTCAAATCGAACCGTTAAGTGCGCCACAATTCCCCCGTTGGCAGTACAAACACTCGTGAAAAGACACACCTGCGAACACAGTCGCAAAATCCTCTAAAAAAAATCGCTGAACTCTGTTAATCCGACAATTCTGGTATATTTTTGCGCAATTTTGTTTATCCCTTTCCCAACCACCGATGCCAAGAGACAGAAGTATTCGTTCAGTACTGATCATAGGTAGTGGCCCGATCGTTATTGGTCAGGCATGTGAATTCGATTACTCCGGTTCCCAGGCCGCGAGGTCGCTGCGCGAAGAAGGCATTGAAGTCGTGCTGATCAACTCGAATCCCGCGACGATCATGACCGACAAGGTGACGGCGGATCACGTTTACCTGAAACCGCTGAATAAGAAATCCATCCGGGAGATACTCGAGAAACACCATATTGACGCCGTCCTTCCGACTATGGGAGGTCAAACGGCATTAAATCTCTGCATTGACTGCGATCAAGCCGGAATATGGCAACATTACGGTGTCAGGATCATTGGCGTTGATATCAAGGCTATCGAGACTACCGAAGACCGGGAGAAGTTTCGCCTCAAAATGAAGGAGTTAGGTGTCGGTGTCTGTAAAGGCGCAACCGCTACCTCCTTTCTGATGGGTAAGGAGATTGCGCAGGAAATCGGCTTTCCTCTTGTGATCCGACCCTCATTCACGCTGGGCGGAACCGGCGGCGGCTTTGTCGAAAAGCCGGAAGATTTTGACGATGCGCTTGACCATGGATTGCATGCATCCCCCATTCACGAGGTATTGGTTGAGCAGAGCATTTTCGGTTGGAAAGAATACGAACTCGAGCTGCTCAGGGACAGTATTGGGAATGTCATCATCATCTGCTCTATCGAGAACTTTGATCCGATGGGTATTCACACGGGCGACTCGATTACAGTTGCACCGGCCATGACATTGCCGGATACGACATACCAGAAGATGCGTGATCTGGCGATTCTGATGATGAACGGAATCGGTCAGTTTGCAGGGGGATGTAACGTGCAGTTTGCACTGAATCCTGAAAACTACGACGAGATCATCGGTATTGAGATCAACCCACGGGTGTCGCGGTCGTCAGCTCTGGCATCGAAGGCCACGGGCTATCCGATCGCCAAGATCGCTGCGAAACTGGCTATCGGTTATAACCTCGACGAGCTTCAAAATGCAATAACAGGTACCACCACAGCTTATTTCGAACCGGCGCTCGACTACGTTATCGTAAAGATTCCTCGATGGAACTTTGATAAATTCCACGGTGCCGATCGTTCGCTTGGCCTTCAGATGAAGTCAGTGGGTGAGGTTATGGGCATCGGTCGCAATTTCCAGGAAGCGCTTCAGAAAGCGTGTCAGTCCCTTGAGATTCGCCGAAATGGGCTCGGCGCCGACGGGAAGTCCCTGACCAATCAGGATGAGATTCTGCACAGCCTCGAGCATCCTACCTGGAACCGGATCTTTCACATCTACGATGCTATCAAACTGGGAATACCGATCAAGACCGTTGAGAAACTCACGAAAATAGACCGGTGGTTCCTCAAACAGATCGAAGAACTTGTCGAGATCGAAAAGACGATCAGCCAATACTCGATCGATGATATTCCGACGCATGTGATGAAGCGGGCGAAGGAACGCGGATATGCTGACCGCCAGATCGCGCACGTGCTCGATTGTCTCGAGAGTGAGGTTCATGCCAAGCGTAAGTCGATGGGTATCCAACGCGTCTACAAACTCGTCGACACATGTGCTGCCGAGTTTGAGGCGAAGACACCGTATTATTACTCGACCTTCGATGAGGAAAACGAGTCGACGGTGTCGGACAAAAAGAAGGTGATTGTGCTCGGTTCGGGCCCCAATCGAATCGGACAGGGAATCGAGTTTGACTATTCCTGTGTGCACGGTGTCCTCGCGGCAAAAGAATGTGGCTATGAGACGATCATGCTTAACTGCAATCCCGAGACCGTCTCGACTGACTTTGATATATCCGACAAACTGTACTTCGATCCGGTTTTCTGGGAACACTTGATCGACCTGATCGAGCATGAAAAGCCGGAAGGTGTTATCGTTCAACTGGGTGGTCAGACGGCACTTAAACTTGCGGAAAAGCTTCACAAGTACGGGATCAAGATCATCGGGACATCTTTCGACTCCCTTGATCTCGCAGAAGACAGAGGGCGTTTTTCAAACCTTCTCAAGGATCTGGATATACCCTACCCGCCGTTTGGCGTTGCACGCAATGCCGACGAAGCGCTTGAGGTGTGCGGACAGATAGGCTTCCCGTTACTCGTGCGACCTTCGTACGTGCTCGGCGGACAGAGCATGAAGATCGTGATCAACGAGCAGGAACTGGAGGACCACATTCTCAGTATCTGGAAACATCTTCCCGAGAATAAGGTGCTACTCGACCACTTCCTCTCCGGTGCAATTGAAGCGGAAACGGATGCTATTTGCGATGGTGAGGATGCCTATATACTAGGTGTCATGCAACACATTGAGCCCGCCGGCATTCACTCCGGCGACTCATATGCGGTGCTCCCCCCCTTCAATCTCGGCGACTTCGTAGTGAAACAGATGGAACAGTACACGATCAAGATCGCCCAGGCATTGAAGGTCAAAGGACTGATCAATATTCAGTTCGCTATCAAGAATGACAAGGTTTATGTGATCGAGGCGAACCCCCGTGCTTCCCGCACCGTTCCATTCATCTGCAAGGCTTACGACGAGCCTTATGTTAACTACGCGACGAAGGTTATGCTCGGCGCGAAGAAGATCAAAGACTTCAATTTCAATCCGGCACGGAAGGGATACGCCATCAAGGAGCCAGTCTTCTCATTCAGCAAATTCCCGGATGTTAATAAGGAGTTGGGGCCGGAAATGAAATCGACGGGAGAAGCGATCTATTTCATCGATGATCTGATGGATGACTATTTCCTCAAGATTTACGCTGAACGAAACCTTTACCTTAGTAAGTAATCCCCGAATCGCCTCATCTTTTTTGGTTGGCAGGGTAATTTGGGAATTAAGCCCGAACCTCTACCTTTGATTTACGGTTATCAGGTTCAAAAGCGCACACCATGAGGTTCATTATTATTGTCGCAATCATCGCGTACGTGCTCTACAAGGTTGGTTCTTTTCTTTTCAGAATTGGCGCCGCGTCTCAGCATCTGCGCAATAACCCTCCGACGAACAGCATGAACGGCGATGGTCAGAAGGGGAAGAAGAAGCCCAATATTCAGGGCGAGTATATCGACTACGAGGAAGTGAAGTAACTAATCTCACATTCAGTCAATCAGTTGAGAATCCATTTCTATAAATATCAGGCGACCGGCAATGATTTTGTTTTGATCGATAATCGGGCGGGCACGTATGCGCTTACTCCCGAGCAGATCGAGACCATTTGCGACCGGAAGTTTGGCGTCGGGGCAGACGGGCTGATGCTATTGGAACAGCATCCCGAGGCCGATTTCCATCTCCGGTATTACAACAGCGACGGATCGCAGAGCCTGTGCGGCAATGGTAGCAGGGCAGCGGTAAATCTCGCGGCTTCGTTGGGCATTGCACAAGGGAAAACCCGATTTGAAGCGTTTGACGGACTGCACGAAGCGGAACTGGGCAAAGCGGACATCGTACGGCTCAGAATGAATGATGTCACGTCAGTCGCAGAACATGGCGACGATGTGTTTATCGATACAGGCTCTCCCCATTTCATCCGGTTTGTCGACGATGTTGAGGCTTACCCGGTCGTCGAGGAGGGAAGAAAGATCCGGTACAGCAGTGACTTTGCACCCGGGGGCACGAACGTCAATTTTATCGAACGGCGCGACAACAACACCCTCTTTGTCAGGACCTACGAGCGAGGTGTCGAGGACGAAACCCTGAGTTGTGGTACTGGTGTCACGGCTGCGGCGCTGGCGGCCTCGATTCATGGATACAAATCTCCCGTCGCGATCACTACAAAAGGCGGGGAACTGCAGGTGGAATTTACTGCTGGTGGACGCCCTGTGTCTGCCGACTTGTCTGCATCGGCGTCTGATGCGCCGGCGGTATTTCGCAATATTTATCTGATTGGCCCTGCCAAATTGGTATTCGAAGGCGATCTGGAACTATAATTGACGCCCGGAAACTCGTTGCGATCCTTTCCCGGTGGGGTTGGGGGTGACCCGCAAAGGAATTAACTTTGGGCCGTTTGGAATTTTCCACTTTCCCCTTGTGAACAGGGAGTTCAACCACATAGACAAGTATGTTAAAACTCATCTCAAAAATCTTTGGAAATAAATCTGTCAGAGATATCAAGCGTATAATGCCTGCCGTTGAGCAGGCCAAGAAGGATGGCGAGGAAGTGAAGTCGATTTCCAACGATGAGTTGAGGAATGAAACGCTAAACATCCAGAATACGATCAACGCCGGATTGAAGGATATCGACGACAAACTGGCGGACCTTCACCGGAAAATTGCCGAGAATCCGGCACTCGACATCAACGAGAAAGAAAGTGTTTTCGCTGAGATCGACGCCCTTGAACTTGACCGCAACAAAGAACTGGAAAAGATCCTCAGTAAAGTGCTGCCACGCACGTTTGCTATCGTTCGGGAAACTGCCCGCCGCTTCAAGGAAAACAGCTATCTGGAAGTCACTGCGACCGAGCAAGACCGAAAATTTGCGGCCACTCATGAAAACGTCAAAATCGTAGGAGACAAGGCTCATTGGCATAATCAGTGGATGGCCGCAGGTAACATGATTACCTGGGACATGGTACACTACGACGTCCAGCTTATCGGCGGTGTCGTACTTCACGATGGCAAAGTTGCCGAGATGGCTACAGGTGAAGGAAAGACACTCGTGGCGACGCTGCCTGCCTTCCTGAATGCTCTGGCCCGGCGAAGTGTCCACGTTGTTACGGTGAACAACTACCTCGCTACTCGCGACAGCGAATGGATGGGGCCGATCTACATGTTTCACGGCCTCTCCGTGGATTGTATCGATAAGCACGAGCCGAACTCGGAAGCGAGAAGGCTTGCTTATCAAGCTGACATCACATACGGAACGAACAACGAATTTGGTTTCGACTACCTGCGCGATAACATGGCGAGAGATCCGCACGAGCTCGTGCAACGCAAGCATCACTTTGCGATGGTTGACGAGGTTGACTCGGTTCTTATCGACGAGGCCCGTACACCCCTCATCATCTCCGGTCCGATCCCTAAGGGTGATGAGCATGAGTTCTACGATCTGAAGCCGCGTATCTTTAAGGTTGTGGAAGCTCAGAAAAAGATGGTCAATGAGTTTCTGAACAACGCGCGCAAATTCATTTCCGATGGAGATGAAAAAGAAGGAGGAGTGAACCTCTTCCGCGCCCACCGCGCGATGCCTAAGCACAAGCCATTGATCAAATACCTCAGTGAACCGGGTATGAAGGCGATCATGCAGCGCACCGAGAACTACTTTCTTCAAGACAACAAGCGCAACATGCCGGAAGCGGACAAACCGCTCTTCTTCGTGATCGATGAGAAGGATCACAGTGTTGAACTGACCGAGAAAGGTATCGACCTGATCACCGGGGAAGGCGAGGATCCCAGTTTCTTCATCATGCCAGAGATCGGCACGGAGATTTCCCGACTGGAGAGTGACACTTCCCTCGATGACAACCAGCGGTTTCAGAAGAAGGAAGAACTTATTCGCGACTATCAGGTGAAGTCTCAGCGCATCCATAGCGTGAATCAGTTGCTTAAAGCTTACGCGCTGTTCGAGAAGGATACCGAATACATCATTGTGGACGGCAAAGTCAAGATTGTTGACGAGCAGACGGGACGCGTGATGGAGGGCCGGCGCTATTCTGATGGATTACACCAGGCAATCGAGGCGAAAGAGAACGTCAAGGTGGAGGATGCCACGCAGACGTATGCTACGATCACATTGCAAAACTATTTCCGGATGTATCACAAGCTTGCCGGTATGACCGGAACGGCGGAGACCGAGGCTGGTGAACTCTGGGATATATACAAACTCGACGTCGTTGTCATTCCAACGAACAAACCAATTGTCCGGAAAGACCATGATGATCTCGTGTACAAGACTACGCGGGAAAAATTCAATGCTGTTATCGATGAGATCGTAAAGCTTACAGGCGAAGCCCGACCCGTGCTCGTCGGTACGACGTCAGTCGAGATCTCCGAACTGGTGAGCAGGATGCTTCAGATCCGGAAGATCAAACACCAGGTGTTGAATGCCAAGCAACACCAGCGCGAGGCGGAGGTAGTGGCGGAAGCCGGAAAGCCCGGCACTGTGACGATCGCTACGAACATGGCGGGTCGCGGTACAGATATCAAGCTAACGGCGGAATCGCGCGCTGCAGGTGGCCTCGCGATCGTCGGCACAGAGCGCCACGAGTCCCGTCGCGTGGACCGGCAGTTACGTGGACGTTCCGGTCGTCAGGGAGACCCGGGTACTACACAGTTCTTTGTATCGCTGGAAGATAACCTGATGAGGTTGTTCATGCCAGAGCGGATCGCGCGGATTATGGACCGGCTCGGTTTGAAGGAAGGCGAAGTGATCCAGCACTCAATGGTCACGAGCTCTATCGAACGAGCCCAGCGAAAGGTCGAGGAGAACAACTTCGGGATCAGAAAGCGACTGCTGGAGTATGACAACGTGATGAACAGCCAGCGTGAAGTGATCTACAAGCGCCGCAAGAATGCGCTCTTTGGCGAGCGGCTGGAACTTGATATCATGACGATGCTGTTTGATACGTGCGAGGAGATGGTGACGAACGCGAAGAACGCAAGTGACTATGAAAGCCTGCGGTTGAATGCACTCAGTGTCCTGGGGATCGACTATGAATTGCCGAAGGACAAGTTCGAAAGCAGTGACGCGGCGGAGCTCACCAATGATCTGTACCAGACCGCTCTTGATCATTATCATGCGAAGAACAGGATGGTCGCAGAGAGGTCACTGCCGATCGTGCGTGAGATTCACAAGACGCGTGGTGCTACGATCGAGAATATCCTCGTGCCGTTCTCGGACGGCGCGAAGCAGATCGGAGTTGCTGCATCGCTCGAGAAATGTGTGCAGACGAACAACGCGGAGCTGATCAAGGCCATGGAAAAGATGATAACGCTTGCGATCATCGATCAGCAATGGAAAGAACACCTCCGTGAAATGGATGACCTGAAACAATCCGTTCAGAACGCTGTCTATGAACAGAAAGATCCGCTGCTGATCTATAAGTTCGAGGGATTCGAACTGTTCAAACGATTTATTGCGAAGGTTAACGAAGATACGATCTCGTTCCTGTTGAAGGCCGACATACCCGCACAGAAGCCCGAACAGGTGCAGGAAGCACGTACACAGCGAAGAGCACGACTGAATGAACAGAAGGAAGAGTCGCGCTCACTGCTCAGCGGAGGTGGCCAACCTCAGCCGAACAGGCCGCCTCAGGAAAAGGTAATGCCGGTTAAATCTGAGAAAGTAGCCGGTCGAAATGACAAAGTAAGTGTTCAGTACCCGGACGGACGCGTGCTCCGCGACGTTAAGTACAAGAAGGTAGAGGACGATATCCGAAACAACCGTTGTATCATAATTGAATAAAATAGTATGCGCTATTGGATGTTTGCATTGATAGGCTCGCTGGTCATCGCCGGCTGTGGACCAAAGATTGCTACCAGTACGTCCGCTGGTGCTGGCAAGTACACTGAAGACCTGTCGGTATGGAGACCGGATGTGCAGCCGATAACGGATTCGACGAAACCTGTCGAAACCGCTCCCGAGAGAATCCGGACGGACCGATATGTCGAGGCGCGTTACGCTGTTACGGATCAGGTTAACACCGTGCTCGATAGTATCTATTCTGAAAATCTGCGCAAGGCAGTCGTCGACGGTTACACTATTCAGGTGTACTCCGGGATCCGGCGGGAAGACGCGCTTGAGGTGAAGAAGAAGATGACTCAATCGCTTCCCGAACTTGAATCGGATGTGCAGTATCGACAGCCCAATTTCCGGGTGCGCACCGGGAAATATCTTTCACGTCTGGAGGCTCAGAAAGATTATCTGGCAGTCAGGCGATATTTCCCAAACGCAATTGTAATCCCCGATCGCATCGAACTACAGTGAGTTTATGAGGTGGTTGGCAAATGCCATTGGCAACGGGCAGATTGCTACTTAATGATTGAGCGCTATTGCTGTTTGCCGATCCCCAACAGGTCAACTATTTGAGAAATGGAGTTATTGGAAAAGATCAAGTCACTTTCTGAGCAGTACAGTGACGATGTGATCGAATCGCGGCGACATCTTCACGCGAACCCCGAGCTGTCTTACCAGGAATACAATACCGTCAAATACGTCGCGGAGAAACTTCAGTCGTTCGGTGTCCCTGTCAGGGAAGGCATCGCGACAACGGGATTGATAGCCGAGATCAAAGGAGACTTGCCGGGGGAACAGACCGTTGCACTTCGGGCTGACATGGACGCGCTGCCGATCACGGAGGCCAGTGATAAACCCTACAAATCGAAAGTGCCCGGTGTCATGCACGCATGTGGACATGATGCGCACACTGCTTCGTTGCTGGGGACGGCAAAAATACTCAATACGTTGAAAGACCGCTTCGGTGGGACTGTGCGATTGCTTTTCCAACCTGGCGAGGAGAAGACCCCAGGTGGCGCGTCGTACATGATACGCGACGGTGCGCTTGAGAACCCGAGACCAACCGGCATCATCGGTCAACATGTGTTTCCGCTTTTGCCCGTCGGAAAGATCGGCTTTCGCGAAGGTATGTACATGGCCAGTTGCGACGAGATATACCTGCGAGTCGTAGGCAAAGGCGGGCATGCTGCAGCACCTGATCTTACCGTCGATCCCATCCTGATCGCATCTCACATCATCGTTGCTCTTCAACAAGTCGTCAGCCGCAACGCGAGTCCTAAGCAACCGACTGTACTCTCGTTCGGCAACATCATCGGTAAGGGTGCCACGAACATCATTCCGGAGGAGGTGAATATTGCCGGTACATTTCGCGCTATGAACGAGGAGTGGCGTGCATCGGCGTTGACGAAAATCGCCAGGATGGCAGAGTCTGTCGCGGAAGGTATGGGTGGAACATGCGAGGTTGTCGTTTCGAAAGGCTATCCCTATCTGGAGAATAATCCTGAGCTCACGCGCAGGATACGCCGCGCTGCGGAGGACTATGTCGGTCCGGAGAACGTTGTGGATATCGACATCACGCTGGGTGCAGAAGACTTTTCATATTACTCACAGGTGATTCCTGCATCCTTCTACCGCCTGGGGACCAATAATCCCTCGAAAGGAATAACTTCTTATGTGCACACGCCTACGTTCGATATTGACGAAGATGCGCTTCGGATCGGCCCCGGACTGATGGCATGGATGGCGCTGGCCGAGTTGCGCTGACCGGAGGAAAAAATCTCGTCGTAAGGATTGCGCGACGGGCTAGCCGGGGATGAAATCTCTGTCTATATTGCAATAAGGAGCTGCTGATATGTTAAAGGACACTTTATCCAGGTTTTTCAAACTCGATAGCTTGATCGAGAATCTGACGGGTTTCGTGGAAACTCGTGTGGAACTGCTCAAAATTGAGGTTAAGGAAGACGTAGCAAAAGGATTGGCGAAGGCTGCGGCCGGGTTGATAATCGGGTTTGTCGCGTTCCTTTTCGTGGTATTTGTTAGTATCGGAATAGCTCTCCTGATAGCCGAGCACCTGGGGGCAGTTGCGGGCTTCTTTATCGTTAGCGGTGTTTATCTGCTCGCCGGGGTGATCCTGGTACTGGCGCGTGCGAAAGTTATCTCAAGTCTCGAAGACACGTTCCTGCTCATGTTCAGGAAGAAACCTTAAGCCTATGAACCCAGAAACAGATAATCCTGAAAAAGGACAACTCCTGCAGCGATCGGCGCATCACCGCGAGTTGCTGGAAGATGAGATAAGGGCGATCTCAGAGCGATCTGAAAAAATTCTCACCAACGTGCTCATCATCGGGGGCTCGCTTGCGCTCACCTATCTGCTTGTCAGTGGGATCGCAGGATCGCGGAAGCAGAAGTCAAAGTCCGGGAAAGAACAGCGCAATGGCAGCGATGACACTGGCACAGGGGAGCGTCGTGAGGCAGGAGTTGTTTCGCAGATCGCCGGAGTACTTGTCGCACAGGCTACCGGCGTGTTGCTTTCTATCGCACGTGAGAAGCTTGTGGAATTCCTTCAGGCGCAGACCGCCAAGAACAATGCCGAGCATGACCATTCTTAAGACTTTACAGGATAGACACCGGGAGAACAAGAAATCAATCGCCGTACTTGTCGATCCCGACAAGGCGGAGGATCCTTCGCGATTACTTCATTTGATCAATCTCGCAAGTGAGAACTGTGTCGACTACTTCTTTGTCGGCGGTAGCCTTATCACAGGTACGAATCTTTCGGATGTCGTGAGGAGGATTAAAGAAAACGTCGCGATCCCGGTTGTGCTTTTTCCCGGTCATTCCATTCAGGTTGATGCATCCGCAGACGCCATCCTCTTTCTTTCGCTGATTTCGGGACGCAATCCGGAATTGCTCATTGGTCAGCACGTAGTGGCAGCGCCGATCCTGAGGAACACACGCCTTGAGGTGATACCCACTGGATATATGCTCATTAATTCCGGACGGATCACGTCTGTTGCATACATCAGCAACACGACTCCGATTCCAGACGACAAATATTCACTTGCGGCAAGTACCGCGCTCGCCGGACAGATGTTGGGATTGCAGGCGATATACATTGATGCTGGCAGCGGCGCAGAACGCGAGATCACTCCCCGCATGATTGCAGCAGTTCGGAAAGCTGTAACCGTACCACTGATCGTTGGCGGAGGAATCAACACAGCACGAAAAGCAATCGCCGCCCTCGATGCCGGCGCAGACATGATCGTCGTCGGAAACGCACTGGAGAAAAACCCTGATCTTCTTACGGAAGTATCGGAGAGGGTTTACGCGAGGACGTGAGTGGTGAGTGGTTTGTGCGGTCTTAAGCTTTGTCGCTTTGGGTTGCGGTGCAGTGCGCCAGTCGTGAGTGGGATAGTGCGTCTCAACGCAGTTCTCATAGATGTCCTTTAGCGATGTATT
>CAYTMU010000029.1:31248-53406 GCA_964438975.1 uncultured Roseivirgaceae bacterium
GATTCACGCCTCACGCCCTCACCAGTTCCCTTGATATTACCATCTTCTGGATCTCCGTCGTGCCTTCATATATCTGTGTGATCTTGGCGTCGCGCATCAATCGTTCGACATGATATTCTTTCACGTATCCATATCCCCCGTGGATCTGCACGGCTTCGGTAGTGACATCCTGCGCGACTTGTGAGGCATATAGTTTTGCCATGGCTGCGGCCTTGACGAAGTCCTGGTTAGCATCTTTGAGGTAGGCTGCTTTCAAGACGAGCAGGCGTGCTGCGTCGATGTTCGTCGCCATGTCGGCTAACTTGAACTGGATAGCCTGATGTTCGCACAGCAGTTTACCGAATGCTTTTCTTTCTCGCGAATAGCTCAGTGCAAGTTCAAACGCGCCCGAGGCGATTCCGAGTGCTTGTGCGGCGATGCCGATGCGGCCTCCGTTGAGCGTCGACATCGCAAACGTAAAACCAAATCCTTCGTCTCCGATTCGGTTTGCTTTTGGGATCTTGACGTCGGAGAACATGAGCGAGTGCGTATCCGATCCGCGGATCCCCATCTTATCTTCTTTCTTGCCAACGGTGAAGCCAGGTGTTCCCTTTTCGACGATCAGTGCATTAATGCCTTTATGGCGTTTCTCGGGATCGGTCTGGGCGATTACAATGTATATACCTGCGGAGTTTCCATTCGTGATCCAGTTCTTGGTTCCGTTGAGGAGATAATGATCACCCTTGTCCTCCGCTGTTGTCTGCTGGCTTGTGGCATCGGATCCCGCCTCAGGTTCGGAAAGACAGAAAGCGCCGATGACGGATCCAGTTGCCAGGGGTTTTAGATATTTTTCCTTTTGCTCCTCCGTCCCGAATTTTTCGATTCCCCAGCATACGAGCGAGTTGTTGACAGACATGCATACGGAAGCTGACGCGTCAATTCTGGAGATCTCTTCCATTGCCAGAACATAAGACACCGAGTCCATCCCGCCGCCGTTGTATTTTGGATCTACCATCATCCCCATAAAGCCGAGTTCTCCCATCATCTTAATTTGGGCAGCCGGGAACTGCTGATGAGTGTCGCGCTCAATTACGCCGGGAAGTAATTCATTTTGCGCGAAGTCGCGGGCGGCAGCCTGGACGGCCCTCTGTTCTTCCGTGTAGTCGAAATTCATTGGAATAGATTCAATTGGCGGTTGGCGAAAAGACACAGCTCATAGCTATTTGATGCGGTAGCCGCCTCCCTAAAGATGTTTCAAAACCGCGTGAAAACAAAAAACCTGAGAGAGAATCTCTCAGGTTTTGAAAGTGTCCGATAACATAGACTAATCGTCGCGGTTGCCGAGCAACAGCATCACATAGTACAGGAGTGTTGTAAGCGCGCCAATCGCCGCGACCACGTATGTCATGGCCGCCCACTTGAGGGAATCTTTCGCCATGTCATGTTCACTTGAATTGACAATGCCTCGGCGGTCAATCCAGGCGAGTGCGCGTTTGCTTGCGTCGAACTCAACAGGGAGTGTTACAAACGCGAACAACGTGAAGACACCATAACATGCAACGATCACCATTAACGCGGTCTCAAACGAGAAGAATCCTCCGGCGAAGAACACACCGAACATCATCATCATCGTCATAATGTTGAGAACCTTTGCGCTGATGTTTTGAACGGGCACCATAGCTGATCGAAGTTGCAGCATGCTATACGCAGTGGCGTGCTGAACAGCGTGTCCGCACTCGTGCGATGCTACTGCAGCCGCAGCCGCATTCCTTCCGTGAAAGACATCCTGGCTGAGGTTAACCGTCTTGTTTGCCGGATTGTAATGATCAGTCAACTGACCTTCCACACTGATCACCTGGACATCGTGTAGTCCATGGTCAGCCAGCATCAACCTTGCGATCTCTGCACCGGTGAGATCCTTACTGAGATGTATCTGAGAATATTTCTTGAATTTGTTCTTCAATCGGGAACTCACGACCATCCCAATCAGCATGAAGACAACACCAATGACTAAAGCACCATAGATCATAGTCGATTCACAATTTAGTTAGTTCAAATTTGTTCGTAAGATGCTAAATATCAATGTTTGCACCAAACTCAAAATTCTGCCAAAACGACATTAAAAGAACGTCGTTACCTGGTTTCATATTGCCGGCTGGTCAACGCTTCTTTTTGACTATTATGGATGTGGCAATGAGGGAGATCGCCCCTCCGACGATCATTATGGCAGTTGTCCATCCGTGAAAGATAAACGTAAATGCGACGGCGTCGGCCATCTGAACATCATATAAGAACACCAGGCCCTGAGGTACGAGCACGTGGTATGAGCCAGTCCCTCCGGGAAGCGGGGCGGCCATTGCGATAGAGCCAATTGCAAAAAGACTTAGCACCGCGTTGAGACCCAGATGCCTCGTTTCAGGAAACGCCAGTATTACGGTATAGCTCATCAGGAAATACAATACCCAGATTGCTAAAGAGTATGCAACGAATAACCCCTTTCTCTTCAGCCGGATGATTGAAAGCAGGCCGTCCCGGAACCCACTCCAGGCACGGGCGACCGCGGCACTTAGCTTGGGACTGCGTTTTACGAACCAAACGACAGCCAATCCTATTAGCGCGAGGCCTGCAACTATCAGTACGATAATCAGGATACCCGAAGTTGAGTCACCGGCGCCGATCGGAAGGGAGTCAATGAACGCGAAAAGCCGCCGAGATTCGACCAGAAAAGCCAGCCCGATGATCGTGAGGAGGCAAACCAGGTCTACGATGCGCTCGACTACGACGGTTCCGAATGATATTCCTACCGGCGTCCGGTCGAGCTTGTACAGGTTGTAACAGCGCGAAACTTCACCGCCTCGTGGTATGACGAGGTTGACTAGATATCCGACCATTAAGGACAAGAAGCTGTGTTTTAGCGTGCTTTTTTGTCCGGCTGGTTCGAGCAATAGTCGCCAGCGCTCGGCGCGAAGCAAATGACTGATCATCGCGACGACCGCCATTGCCAGGAGCCACCAGATATTGGCCGACCGCCACGTTGCGAGCAAATATTCGCCTTTATTTTCACCCGCGAGTCCTTTCAAGGAAATCCAGATCAACACGCCGGTGATAATGAAGATGATCGCGTATTGGATAAAACTTTTGAGTGGTCCTGACACGGCGTATTCTGGTTAAGGGAGTTTGTTATCCGGGTCGGGAAATACGATGACCGGTTTAAAAGACTTCGCCTTTTCGAACTTCATCGTTGCGTAGGATATTATTATTATGACATCCCCGACCTGGGCTTTACGTGCAGCCGGACCGTTAAGACAAATTGTCCCTGAGCCGCGATCCCCTTTGATGACATAGGTTTCAAGGCGTTCTCCATTGTTGACATTTACGACCTGAACCTTCTCGCCTTCGATCAAATTGGCAGCATCCATCAGGTCCTGATCGATAGTAATGCTACCGACGTAGTGCAATTCCGCCTGGGTCACACGGGCGCGGTGTATTTTTGACTTCAGAACTTCTATCCTCATTTCGCGTTCTTATTTCATGGACGGCGCTCAGCGGGCGAACATGTTGTCGATCAACCTGATATCTCCGACATACCCGGCGATGCACATGATCGGACTCCCGGACTGCTCAACGTGGTCGATCAGATTTAAGTTTTCACTGTCTGCCAATTCAAAGTATTCCAGAGAAACATCGGAGTTGGCCTCTATTATCTCCCTTACCCGGTTGCGTGCAGCCGGAAGGTTAACACCTTCATTCAACGCCGCTTTTCCGGCGAGCAGTCCCCTGTAAAATGCGTTTGCCTGAAATCGTTGCACAGGCGTCAGACGCTGGTTCCGGGATGACAACGCGAGACCATCCTCCTCGCGAAGTGTTGCGACGCTGTGAAGTTCAATATCAAAATTCAGATCCTCCGTCAATCTCCTGATAATAACGAACTGTTGCCAGTCTTTTTGTCCGAAGTAAGCACGGTCCGGCTGTACGATGTTGAAAAGCTTGGACACTACGAGTGCGACGCCACGAAAATGGCCGGGCCGGAATTTGCCTTCCATAACCTGGTCGAGCGCGCCGAAGTCGAGGCTCACAGTAGCCTCTTGCGGGTACATTTCTGTATTTTCTGGTGTGAAAAGTACATCACAGCCGGTTTGCTTCAGGAGTTTGATATCACCGTCCAGGGTTCGCGGGTATTTCAGCAAATCATTCGGATTGTTGAATTGCGTAGGGTTGACAAAAATGCTGCCGACAGTAATGTCATTGCTGGTTTTACACTGCTGAAAAAGAGCGATATGACCGGCGTGAAGTGCTCCCATGGTAGGCACAAGTCCGATAGATTTTCCGCGGCACTTCAGGTCTTTTAAGTAGGCCTTTAGCGGGGCAATTTGCTGGAAAATTTGCATTCTAGGCCGTTTTTTTAAAAGGTCGCAAAGATATAGGGAAAACGGAAAATTAATTGATAATAGGGGTAAATTTTCGTACTTTTGTGGCTCTAAATTCTGTATCTACTCAAAATATAATAATATGTCGAAAATCCGAATTCTTTATGTAGCCAGTGAGATCAATCCTTTTCTCCAAACTTCAGAAGTCGCAGATTTTGTGCGCAAGTTGCCGCAAGCGATGCAGGAGCGAGGGATGGAGATCCGGATTCTGGTGCCGCGGTTTGGAATAATCAATGAAAGGAAGAACCGGTTACATGAAGTTGTCAGGCTTTCGGGAATCAACATCGCTGTAGGTGACGAGGAAAAACCGCTGATTATCAAGGTTGCCTCTATTCCGAACGCCAAACTTCAGGTCTACTTCATCGATAATGAAGACTATTTCCATCGCAAGTCCGTATTCCATGATAAGGAGAACAATTTCTACGAAGATAACGACGAGCGTGCGATCTTCTTCTGTAAGGGAGTGATCGAAACCGTCCGTAAACTGGGATGGGCACCTGATATCGTTCACTGTAATGACTGGATCACAAGTTTCATTCCGCTGTATCTCAAGACGACTTACAAGAACGACCCGTTGTTCAAGAATGCGAAAACGGTTTTCACAATCTACAACAATGCATTTAATCACAAGTTCAAAGCTTCTTTGCTTGACAAGGTCAAGATGATGGACATCGAAGACAACATGCTCGGTAATCTCAAGACCGCTGACTTCGAAGGGTTCATCAAACTCGGGGTTGAGTTTTCTGATGCGGTTATCGTTGCAGGGGACAATAAAAAACTCGAAGGTCTGTTTAAGAAGATCAAAGAGAAAAAAATTGAAACCATCGAAAACGAGAACTACACCGAATCTTATTACAACCTCTACAATGAGCTTGTGGGTTAAAACATTGAGGCAACTGACCATATTGGTAGTTGCCTCATTTTTTTTTTCGTGTGAAGATGAGTCCAGCCTGCTTGGCTTCCCTACGCCAAAATTTAACGTCCGATATGTAGATATTCCGCTCAGCGCGGCCAATAGCCAGGTAATGGTTATTGATTCGCTGATTACGGACCTGCGTCCACTTGTCAGCAGTAGCGGTCAGGCGCAGTTCGTCGATGGTGTTATCGTTGGGAAATACCAGGATGCTGATTTTGGCACCATCTCCACGCAGCCTTATCTCTCGGTCTATGCACTTTCGAATTCGGCGTTGAATTCCACGGCTGTGTTTGATTCGATCACGGTGAGATTCCGTCTTAATTTCTACGGCTACGGGTTTGCCGGTCAAAAGGAGTACCGTTTCCCCATTCACGAAATTACAGGCGATACGCTCTCGCTCTATGACGGAAAACGCTATTACGCGAACACGCCTCCACCTGAGTACGGAGCCGAGGCGCTCGGGGAGGTCGCCGTCACCGTTCAATATGATTCGCTGCTCAGGCATGCTTCCCTTGAATCAGGGCGACAGGATACCCTTTACCTTCAGGGGAAACTCAGCGATGAGTTCGGAGCACGCGTGTTCAATTTGCTTAAGGGCGGATTCAGCGACGTTGCACAGCAAAAGGAATTTAAGGCGCAGGTCAAGGGCCTGACCTTGCTCCCCGATGCCATGAATGAAGGACTATTGGGTATGAATCTCGTAAACTCTTTCGGACAGCTGAGTCGAATCCTTGTCCACTACCACACCACCGAGGAAGGCGGTGCGGTAAAGGATACGCTTACTGCGGCACTTGGATTTGAGTACGCAACCTATACGACGATCGATGTGGATAGGACTGGCACCGAACTCGATGGCGCGTTACCGTATGAACCATTCGCGCCCGCAGCTGGCCAGGGTTTCGTGCAGAGCGGCGCAGGTGTCGTGACCCGACTCGATCTGGCTCCTTTCTATACATTTGCTGATACGCTCGACAACATTGTCGTCAATTCGGCGGAGATGATGATCGACAACGTCACCGGGCCGGAAGGCGTGAGACCTCATAATGCGTTGATGTTACAACTGATGAATACGAACTCCAATCAGTTCCTGAACAGTCGAGTCTCTGCCGACCGCGAGCTTGCACAGCAATACTACGTGATCACTTCGTCGACCGATCCTTATTACTTTCCGGCAACGGAGACCGGTTCGGCTGCGATGTTGGTATATTCAAACGCCGATCACCGATTCTCCGGGTTCATGACGCGGTTTGCGCAAAGTCTTTTTGCAAACAGGAATGATGGATCTGGAATCAATGAGAACCGCCTCCGGTATGTTGCCCTTGTACCGTCGAGTCTGCCTGCTAACCGAGGTGTGACACGAACGCTCTTCAATGCGGATAACGTGACCCTTCGCATTTATTATACCCGCGCGAGTCCGGTGACGCCGTGATCGCGACGATCGAAAACCTTAACCCTCTCCATCTATGTGCGGCATTGTTGCCTACCTGGGCCAACGCCAGGCAAAAGACGTAATCATTAAAGGGCTGAAACGCCTTGAGTATCGCGGCTACGACAGCGCGGGCATCGCGCTTCTGAACGGCGGTCTGAACATTTACAAGAAACGCGGAAAGGTCTCCGAACTCGAGAATCACTTGAGTGGCAAAGGACTCGATAGCCATATCGGTATTGGTCATACCCGTTGGGCAACACACGGTGAACCCAACGATGTCAACGCTCATCCGCATTATTCCGCTTCGGGAAAATTGGCCATCATTCACAATGGCATCATCGAGAACTACTCGGCGCTGAAGCAAGACTTGAGTAACCGCGGCCATCACTTCACGAGCGAAACAGATACGGAGGTCTTTATTCACTTTATCGAAGAGATCCGCGACCAGGAGGACTGCTCGCTTGAAGAAGCCGTGCGCCTCGCATTGACCAAAGTGGTTGGAGCTTATGCAATTGTGATCATGTCTGAAGATGACCCGGATATGCTGATCGCTGCGCGCAAGGGTAGTCCCCTGGTGATCGGTATTGGAAAGGATGAGTTCTTCCTCGCCTCCGACGCGACGCCGATAGTGGAATACACAAACGACGTCGTGTACCTGAATGACCAAGAGGTCGCGCTGATCAAGGGAAACAAGCTTTCCGTTCGGAACACTTCCAACCTCCCGCTTACACCCTATATCCAGCGGGTTGACATGGAACTCGAAGCAATTGAGAAAGGGGGCTTCGAGCATTTTATGCTGAAAGAGATTTTTGAGCAGCCTAAGTCGATCGGAGACTGTATGCGTGGACGACTTGAAGCACAGTCTGGCCGACTAGTCCTGGGAGGGCTACACGACTACGTCAACAAGTTGGTCAACGCAGAACGTATTATCATTGTAGCTTGTGGAACCTCGTGGCACGCTGGCCTCGTTGCTGAATACTTCTTTGAAGAGCATTGCCGGATTCCGGTCGAGGTTGAATACGCATCCGAATTCCGCTACAGAAATCCCATCATTCGCGAGGGCGATGTAGTTATTGCCATTTCTCAATCCGGTGAAACGGCGGACACGCTCGCCGCAATCGAACTGGCAAAAGCTAAGGGTGCAATCATCTTCGGCGTCTGTAATGTGGTCGGATCATCAATTCCACGAACCACGCATGCCGGTGCCTACACACACGCTGGCCCCGAGATCGGGGTCGCAAGTACAAAGGCGTTCACAGCGCAGTTGACGGTACTGAATATGATCGCGCTTATCGTCGCTCAGAGTAAAGGAACCATTACGGAGGGAAAACTGCACGAACTTCTCACTGAAATGGAGTTGATCCCTGCCAAAGTGGAGCAAGCACTAAAACTGAATGACCAGATTGAGCAAATTGCAGATACGTTCAAAGACGCGCGGAACTTTATCTACCTGGGTCGCGGATACAACTTCCCCGTTGCACTCGAGGGCGCGCTCAAACTGAAGGAGATATCGTACATCCACGCGGAGGGCTATCCGGCAGCGGAGATGAAGCACGGACCCATAGCGCTGATTGACAAGGAAATGCCTGTTGTTTTTATTGCAACGGATGACAGCTCTTACGAAAAGATCGTGTCCAATATACAGGAAGTGAAAGCGCGCAAGGGACGAGTTATCGCGATCGTTACTGAAGGCGACAAGCTCATTCCGGGAATGGCGGAGTTTGTGATCGAGGTTCCGCGCGTACATGAGACGCTGATGCCGATGGTCTCCGTCGTTCCTCTGCAACTGCTCTCCTATCATATAGCTGTAATGAGAGGATGTAATGTTGATCAACCGAGGAACCTTGCCAAGTCCGTAACGGTTGAGTAATAGTATGTAAAACCGTAAACCAATTATGATGAAGGAAAAGGAAACTATCTATTCGGCAGAAGCACCACAACCTATTGGCCCCTACAGTCAGGCCATACGCGTAGGTAATACGCTTTTTCTGAGTGGACAGGTCGCATTTGACAGAAGCGCGGGGAAACTCGTTCTTGAAGACATCAGATCCGAAACCCGCCAGGTCATGAAGAACCTCAGTTCAGTACTGAAAGCCGCGGAGTTTGAATTTGCACATATTGTCAAGTGCACAATCTTTTTGAAGAGTATGGACGATTTCGCCGCGATGAACGAAGTCTACGGCGAGTACTTCCAAGACGCCCCGCCAGCAAGAGAAACTGTGCAAGTCAGCCGCCTCCCGCTAGACGTTAATGTGGAGATTTCGTGTATTGCGGTGAAGGGGTGAATCGTGAGTGGGTGAGTGGTGAACTGATTACTCACCCACTCATGGTCTTCTTCTCCGAACAAATTACCTTGTGACGCCTATTGTTATTAGTCCATGAAAGAAGTTCGTGTTCGTTTTGCGCCTAGTCCTACGGGTGCGTTGCACATCGGCGGGGTGAGAACTGCTTTGTATAATTACCTGCTGGCGCGGAGGTATAAGGGGACGATGATCCTGCGTATTGAGGACACTGATCAAAACCGCTTTGTACCTGGTGCGGAGGATTACATTCTCCGTTCCCTTGAGTGGGTCGGAATCAAAATTGACGAGGGCGTTGGAGTCGGGGGCCCGCATGCACCGTACCGACAATCTGAACGGAAAGCGATTTACAGTCAGTACGCCACTCAGTTGATAGAAAGCGGACACGCGTACTATGCGTTTGACACCGAACAGGAACTCGAAGCCATGCGTGAACGCCTGAAGGCTGCTGGCGTTGCTATCCAGCAATACAACAGCATTACCCGAATGGAGATGCGCAATTCGCTGACGCTTCCGCCTGAGGAGGTGCAGGCTCTCATCCAGGCTGGTACTCCATACGTTATTCGGCTCAAGGTGCCTCGAAAAGAAGAGGTCCGACTGAATGACTTGATCCGGGGATGGGTAATGGTCCACTCGTCGCAGATCGATGACAAAGTGTTGATGAAGTCGGATGGTATGCCGACATATCACCTGGCAAACGTAGTGGACGACTACCTGATGAAAATCTCCCACGTGATTCGTGGGGAGGAGTGGCTTCCCTCGGCGCCGTTGCATGTCTTGCTGTACAAATTTCTGGGATGGGAAAAGGAGATGCCCCAGTTCGCTCACCTTCCCTTGCTGCTGAAACCTGACGGCAACGGCAAACTCAGTAAACGCGACGCTGATCGCTTGGGATTTCCGATCTTCCCGCTGACCTGGAAAGATCCGGAAACCGGTGAAGTCGCTACGGGCTATCGGGAATCCGGGTATCTTCCGGCGGCATTTATAAACTTCCTTGTATTCCTGGGATGGAACCCTGGGACAACGCAGGAAATATTCTCAATGGACGAACTGGTGCAGGAGTTCTCACTTGAGCGGATCACTAAGGCGGGGGCGCGTTTTGATATCCAGAAAGCTCAGTGGTATAACCAGCATTACCTGCGGCAGAAGTCGGCGGAGGAACTTGCGGAATTCCTGCTTGCTTCGCTGACAAAGGAGACGGTGCCTTGCACGCACGAGAAGGCACTCGCGATCGTTGGAATCATGCGGGAGCGTGTGACTTTTCCGCAGGATTTCTGGGAACAGGGCAGGTACTTCTTTCAACCGCCCGCGGTATACGACGAGGCAGTCGTTTCTAAGCGATGGAATCCGGACGCGGTGAAGGTTCTCTCTGCATTCAGGGATGCTGTCAACCGGCTCGATCAATTTACGGCGGGTATGGCAAAGGAAACTCTGGAATCCGTAACCGGCGAATTAGGCATTGGAACCGGGAAAATACTGCAGGCGTTGCGACTTGCATTGACAGGTTCAGGTGGTGGGCCGGATCTGATGGCAATCATGGAGATCATCGGCAAAAACGAGGTTGTAAGCCGGATAGATGTCGCCTTGAAAACTTTGCAAGTAAAAGTTTCGTAAATTAGGGTATGGCCAAACAACCGAAGAAGAATGCACCGAAGCCCAGGGTCCACAAGGACCTTCAAGGGTTTGAGATCGAGATTGACTCTTTTGGAGAGATCAAATCCAATACGAACATCGAGAAGATCAACGAATTTCTAAACGAGAATGTTGATGACAAGAAGCTTGCCGAGCGGGATGACTATGACGAAATGAAGAAGACGAAGAAGAAGGGCAAGGAAAAGCAATGAAGACCAGCAATACTGATCAAAGAAATTGCCCGGGGGTCGCATGAGTTCCGGGCTTTTTTTATATTTTGTTATCAGCTGGTCGCAAACTCTATTGGCCTGGGAAAGGCTCGTTGTCGGGGAGGTCACTTGAAAAGATAATATGCGCAAACTATCCATCGGTCTTATCCGCGAGGGAAAAGTCCCGCCCGACAAGCGCGTGGCATTTACTCCGCTCCAAGCCGAGGAAATACAACAGCGTTTTCCGGGCGTGACTGTCATTGCGCAGACCAGCGATGTTCGTGCCTATCACGATGACGAATACCGCGAGCGCGGAATCGAGGTGATAGACGACGTCTCATCATGCGAAGTATTAATGGGCATTAAGGAGGTTCCGATCAAAGACCTGATCCCGGATAAAACTTACCTGTTCTTTTCACACACGACCAAGAAGCAACCCTATAACAGGGGACTTCTCCGCGCAATACTGGAAAAAAATATTACGCTCATCGACTACGAGGCGTTGAAGGATCAACACGGGAATCGACTCGTGGCATTTGGTCGTTATGCGGGTATCGTAGGTGCCTATAATGCTTTGTGGACGTACGGGCGACGGTTTAACCTTTTTGCGATTCGGCGAGCATTCGAATGTTTTGATATGAACGATCTCAAACGCGAGTTGCGAAAAGTGAAACTTCCATCGGTCAGGATTGTGCTGACAGGTGGGGGCCGCGTCGGACGCGGTGCCATGGAAACACTCGATACCGCTGATATTCGCAAGGTAAGCCCTGTGGACTTCCTGACAAAGGAATTCGAGGAACCTGTCTATGTTCAGTTGAGCAGTTCAGATTACCATGTGCGAAAGGATGGGGGTAAATTCAATCGTGATGAATTTCATCGCTATCCGGAGCGATACGACTCGACATTCATAGACTACACGGCGGTTGCGGACATACTCATCGCCGGTGCGTACTGGAATCCAAAGGCGCCGGTGCTGTTCACGCCAATGCAGATGCAATCACCCGACTTTCAGTTGAAAGTGGTAGCTGACGTCACGTGCGACATCGGCGGGTCTATTCCAAGCACAAAGAAAGCGAGTACGATCGTCGACCCGATATATGACTATGATCCTGTTACTGATCAGGTGCGTTCCCCATTGAGCAATAAAAGCTTTGTTACCGTGATGGCTATAGACAATCTCCCGTGTGAACTTCCTCGCAGCGCTTCGGACGAATTCGGGCGCGATCTGATCGATCGGGTACTTCCGCACTTGATCTTCGAAGACAAGGAGGGCGTTGTAAGCCGGGCAATTGTCGCGAAAGGCGGCGAGCTGTCGGATCATTTCCGCTACCTCGAAAGCTACGTAGCGGGCGAGTGACGCGGCGCTCCCGAGGGCAACAGTCTCTGCATATCCCCGCAATCTTTTTAACTTTGCGCCATGCTATTGTATAACGTTACCGTTGGAATCGACCAGAACAGCGAAGAGGAGTGGCTTCAGTACATTAAGGAGACGCATATCAAGGCTGTTATGGATACCGGCATGTTCCTCTCACACAAGATGTACAAAGTGCTGCACGATACCGAAGATGGCACGATCTCCTACAGCATACAATACTTCGCCAAAGACATCAGTGATATCCAGGAATACCTGGAGCGCTTCGCGCCGTCGCTTGTCGAAGACCATCGGCAGAGGTTCCAAAACCGACATGTTACATTCATGACGTTGTTGGAAGAAGTCAACAAGTGAATCGCTGTGGCGATTGTCACCTTAATAAAGCCGCAATACCATCTGCCTCGAGGTGGCAGTTCACCCATCCACTGTCGAATCGGGTGCCATATTTCTTGTAGAAACGGATCGCAGGCTCATTCCAGTCAAGCACTTGCCACATCATACCCGTACAGTTCTCCTCCTCCGCTTTCTTCATAGTTGCGTGAAAAAGCAACTGTCCCGTGCCCGTGCCGCGTTTTGACTCGGTAACAATGATGTCTTCGAGATAAAGACGCTTCCCTTTCCACGTGGAGTAACGCCAGTAATACAGTGACAGTCCGATAATATGTTCGTTTGCAATGGCCACAAAGAAACCATAGACAGGATGCGGTCCGAAGCCGTCTCGTTCGAGTTGCTCGAGTGTGTTCGTTACTTCGTGTGGCGCGCGTTCATACTCCGCGAGTTCATGGATCAGTTCCAATACACGGGGAAGGTCTTCCTTTCGCCCTTCCCGGATATTGATAGTGGTCTTGTTTGTGGTGGTGGATTTATCAGATTCGTTCATTAAAACTCATTTTTTTCGAGCGGCGGTACTACGCCGATGTTATACCACGTAAATGCGTACTGATCGGCGACGACTTCCAGGGCCTTTTTCAGGTTAGAGGAATGGTGACCTGACTTCGTTTCGATTCGGATAAGGACGGGGTTGTCACCCGCGTGGTATTCCTGGAGCGTTGCGGCGAACTTGAATGAGTGGGCCGGCACAACGCGGTCGTCGTGGTCAGCTGTCGTCACGAGTGTTGCCGGGTATGCCGTGCCCGGACGCAACGCGTGAAGAGGAGAATATTTTTGCAGGTATTCGAACATTTCGGGTGACTCTTCCGGCGTGCCGTAGTCGAATGCCCATCCTGCTCCAGCTGTAAACTTGTGATAACGCAGCATATCCAATACACCGACCGCCGGTAATGCTACTTTCGCCAGTTCGGGTCGTTGTGTCATTGTCGCGCCGACGAGAAGGCCACCATTCGATCCGCCGGAGATCGCGAGGTAGGGACTGGAGGTGTATTTTTCGCGGATCAGGTATTCTGCCGCGGCGATGAAATCATCAAACACGTTCTGCTTCTTCATCTTTGTTCCGGCGAGGTGCCACGCTTCACCGTACTCCCCGCCACCACGTAGATTCGGCTGAGCATAGATGCCACCATTCTCAAGCCAGACAATCCTCGACGTATTGAACGAAGGGTTTAAGCTGATGTTGAACCCACCGTAGCCATAGAGCATAGTGGGATTCTTTCCGTTGAGTTCGATGCCTTTCTTGTGGACGATATACATGGGGATCTTCGTACCATCCTTACTTTCGTAGAACACCTGGCGCGTTTCGTACTCGTCAGGATTGAAATCCACCGCCGGCTTTTCGTAAAGTGTTGATTGTCCCGAAGCAATGTCGTAGCGGAAAATTGTCGTTGGGTAGGTGAATGAAGTAAAGGAATAATACAGCTCTTTGTCTTTGAGCTTGCCGCTGAAACCGTGCGCCGTCCCGATAGCAGGCAGGACAACATCGCGTTCAAGGCGACCCTTCAGGTCGTATTGCTTTACCTGCGTCTTGACGTCGACAATATAGCTTGCGAAGATATTTCCGCCGCAGGTAGACGCGTCCATGACGCTGCTTGTTTCCGCGACGAGATCTTTCCAGGCCGACGGCGCGGGGTTTCGGAAATCAACTTCAACAATGCGGTTGTTCGGAGCGTCCAGGTTGGTGTGGATGATCAGACGACTTCCGTCGTTCGCCAGCACGTAGTGATTGTTGTCGAAGTTATCTATGATGCGAACCAACTTGCCTTTTGGATCGCTCAGGTCTTGTGCGTACAACTCGTTCCCCGTTGTACTCGTTGCAGCCGTCACGATGAGGAAGCGTTCGTCTTCCGTGACATAGCCACCGACGTATCGTCGAGGTGTCTCTTCTCCTCCAAAGATGAGTTTGTCCTCACTTTGCAGCGTGCCGATTTTGTGATAGTACAGTTTGTGAAGTTGCGTTCTCGCCGACAACTCACTACCCTTCGGTTTGTCGTAACTGCTGTAGTAGAATCCGTCGTTCCCTTTCCACGCGATCGAGCTGAACTTGATGTCGGTAAGCGTGTCTTCGACGATGACCTTGTCAGACGCGCGGATGACAATACCTTTCCGCCAGTCGGATCCACCTTCTGTGATCAGATATGCAGCCATCGATCCGTCTGTTGTAAACGATACGGAGGACATCCCAGTCGTTCCGTCGGCAGAAAAGGTATTGGGATCCAGAAATACTTCAGGTGTGTCATCCAGGTCTTTCTTCCTGTACAGAACACTGTGGTTTTGAAGGCCGTCGTTCTTATAGAAATAATAATACTCTCCCTCCTTGAACGGGGCGCCAATGCGTTCATAGTCATACAGTTCTTCCAACCGCTGCCGGATCCGATCGCGATACGGAATGCCGTCCAGGTATGCCGTCGTCACTTTGTTCTGGGCAGCGACCCATTCGGCTGTCTCTTCGGAGTGGTCATCTTCGAGCCACCGGTAGGGATCCTTCACTTCGACACCATAAAACGTGTCGGCGGAATCGGTCTTGGCCGTTTCCGGATACCGGAGCGTATCTGAGGTGTCGGCGGTCTTGTTACAACTTATCATAAATGTCAGGCAAATTAGTCCCAAACCTGCGTTTTGAACGGATCTTTTCATACTAGTTGGGTTTAGTGATTGATTAGTTGATCCGATCAACGGATCATATCGAAGCCCGTATAGTTAGTAAGGGCTTTCGGAATTTTGATACCCCCTTTTGTCTGATTGTTTTCGAGAATGGCTGCCACGATGCGCGGGAGAGCCAGCGCACTTCCGTTCAACGTGTGCAGGAGCTGCGTCTTGCCGTCTTTATTCCGATAGCGCAGTTTGAGGCGGGTGGCCTGGTAGGTTTCGAAGTTACTGACCGAGCTGACTTCAAGCCAGCGCTGCTGTGCGCCGGAATAGACTTCCATGTCGTAGGTCATAGCGGAAGTGAATCCCATATCTCCACCACAGAGCAACAGCTTGCGATAGGGAAGTTCAAGTTGCTCGAGCAGCCCCTGAACATATGCACACATTTCTTCCAGTGCAGCATAGGAGTCCTCCGGTCTGGTGATGTGAACGATCTCGACCTTGTCGAACTGGTGCAGTCGGTTGAGGCCGCGGACATGGGCGCCCCAGCTTCCAGCTTCCCGGCGGAAGCACGGTGTATACCCGACGTTCTTGACAGGTAGCTGATCTTCCGTGAGGACTACGTCTCGGTAGAGATTGGTGATCGGAACCTCAGCCGTCGGAATGAGGTAAAGACCATCTTCCGGAATATGATACATCTGACCTTCTTTATCCGGCAGGTTGCCGGTGCCATACCCCGAGGTTTCATTCACGACAATCGGGGGTTGTACTTCGCGGAACCCTTGCTTTTCGGCCCGGTCCAGGAAAAAATTTATCAGCGCGCGCTGGAGCTTTGCACCCTGCCCTTTGTAGACCGGAAATCCGGCCCCGGCGATCTTGGTTCCGAGCTCAAAGTCAATGATGTCATACTGACGGATCAGGTCCCAGTGAGGCAGGGCGCCCTCGGGAAGCTCCGGAATGTTTCCCGACTCGAACACTTTCACATTATCGTCCGGCCCGCCGCCCTGCGGCACGTTGCCGGAAGGTACGTTTGGCAACGTATAAAGCAGCCTCTGCAACTCGTCTTCAGCATTTGTTAATGCAGGGCCGAGTTCAGCAATCTGCTTCTTGATCTCCGTTGTGCGGATCTTCAACGCATCAGCCTCGGCTTTTTTTCCCGACTTCATCAGGCTGCCGATCTCCCGCGCAAGCGAATTTGACTCCGACAGAAGCGTATCCTGCTGCTGTTGCGTCTGGCGCCGCTTGAGATCAAGCGCCAACACAGCCTCAACGGCCTCCTCTACATTTGGAATACGCCTTTTTTTGAGGCCTTCGATGACTGCCTCCCTATCTTCTCTGATGTATGAAACCTGGAGCATTATTATGTTGTTTATTGATCGATGGCATGCACCGGAGTCTTCGCAACTCCCGACGATTATAGCGAGAGAACCCGAATGCAGGTCAAAAGTAGATTTTTGAGAGGCTGGAAGCCAGAGGAAGAATAAATTTATAGATCCATTTGATTATTTTGGATTTTAGGCTATAATTGCATCGTCATACGGCTTAATCTCTAAGCCCTCTGAGTATAGATCCCGAATTTTTGCTATCAGACTTTCTTACTTCAACCTCAAAGTAGTTATCTATTTGACGATCTAGTGTCAGATTTTTTTGTATCCAACCTGTTGCATAAGCACAAGACAAACCACACCTATTTAAAATTGCATGTACACCATTGATGATCTGAACGTCAGACTTCTTTCTGAGTTGAAAGAAATCGCTGAGGGGATGGGCGTAAAAAATGCCAAGAAACTTACTAAACAAGATCTGGTCTATAAGATCCTCGATCAACAGGCTATTACCGGCGAAAGCACCAGCGCACCTGAAGAGGCTGCGAGTAGTGCAGCAGCACCTGAACGAAAGATGCGTCCACGCAGGCGTGAGAATGTAGCCCCTGCACAACCGTCTCCGGAAGTCAGCGAACAGCCATCTTCCGAAGAGTCTTTTGAATCTATAAACCTGGATTTCGATAGCAGCATTACCAAGTTTGAAGACAAGGAGCCTTTCGAGGAAAAGCCGGTACGAGAAAACCCGCACCCCAACCGACAGGAACGAGAAGAAAAGGGCCCTCAGCAGCAGCGTCCTTCCATCCGCGACTTTGATGGTGCGATCAGCAACGAGGGAGCGCTCGAGATCATGCAAGATGGCTATGGTTTCCTTCGCTCTTCCGATTACAACTACCTCGCCAGCCCGGATGACATTTATGTGTCGCCGTCGCAGATCAAGCTCTTCGGCCTTAAAACAGGTGATACTGTCAAGGGTCTGATTCGTCCGCCGAAAGAGGGTGAGAAATATTTTGCACTCCTGAAAGTGGAGTCCGTCAACGGCAAGACGACGGAAGAGATCAGAGATCGCGTTGCATTCGAGTATCTGACGCCGCTCTTTCCGGAAGAAAAGCTGAAACTCAGCACGACACCCGACAACATGTCGACCCGCATCCTGGATCTTTTCGCTCCGATCGGTAAGGGACAACGCGGGATGATCGTCGCCCAGCCGAAGACTGGTAAGACAGTCCTCCTGAAAGCTATCGCCAATGCGATCGCTCAAAACCATCCGGAAGTGTACCTCATCGTTCTGCTTATTGACGAGCGCCCTGAAGAGGTTACAGATATGGCGCGCAGTGTGCGTGCGGAAGTTGTTGCCTCAACCTTTGATGAGCAGGCGGAACGCCACGTCAAGGTATCGAGCATTGTACTTGAGAAAGCCAAGCGCATGGTTGAGTGCGGGCATGATGTCGTCATCCTTCTCGATTCAATTACGCGTCTCGCACGTGCTTATAATACGGTAGTCCCCTCTTCAGGAAAGATCCTGTCGGGAGGTGTTGACGCCAATGCCCTTCACAAACCAAAACGCTTTTTCGGTGCCGCGCGGAATGTTGAAGGCGGTGGATCACTTACGATCATTGCCACTGCCCTTATCGACACCGGCTCCAAAATGGATGAGGTCATCTTTGAGGAATTCAAGGGTACGGGTAACATGGAACTACAACTCGACCGCAAGCTTGCGAACAAGCGGGTCTACCCGGCGATCGACGTACCTGCATCTGGTACACGGCGCGAGGATCTGCTCATGCGCGAGGACGAGCTTCAGCGCGTGTGGATACTCCGCAAATTCATGAGCGACATGAACTCAAACGAGGCGATGGAGTTCCTGCTTCAGAAGATGAAGGGAACGAGGAACAACGAAGAGTTCCTGTTGTCGATGAATGGATAGTCAAGAGGCGATTGATACCTGGCAAACTGCGCCCTGAAGGTTCTGCGCCATTGCCGTTGTCAATTGCCTACTGCTTTTTTCCCTTCGTTCTTTTTCGCTCGTGAAAAGCTCCCTGGAACGTTGGATCTTCTTTTTGTTTTTGCCGGTCTATCTCGCGTGCCATTGCGCGAGCTTCGTCACGTGCAGTCTCGGCGATCTCTACCTCCAGGGGTAAAGTATGCACAGGTATCTTTTCCCGCATCATATCTTCGATCTTCCGGATGTGGTATTCTTCAGCAGGCGTACTGAACGTCAATGCGGTGCCGTCCTGAAACGCACGTCCCGTTCTTCCGATCCGGTGAACATAATCCTCATATAAAAGCGGAACATCGAAGTTGATCACGTGTGACACGCTGACGATATCGATGCCGCGCGCGGTGACGTCGGTGGATACCAGTATCCTGATCTTCCCTTCCCTGAATTCCTGAACTGCGTTCATTCGCGTGTTCTGGCCTTTGTTCGAATGGATAACCCTTACGGGGCCGTGTGCCTTCCGTTCGAGAAACCGAAACACATTGTTGGCTGTTTCCTTTGTTCTTGTAAAGATCAGCACGCGGTTAAAGGCCTCTCGGTCCTTCAGTAGATAGTCCAGGAAGTTGATCTTTGTCCGCAGGTTGGGCATCTGGTAAAGCGACTGGCCTACCTGTCGGGCGGCTGTTGCCTGCGGGGTGATCTCGATCCGGATCGGGAACATCAGAAATTCTGCCGACAAGCGTTCAACCCGCCCGGGAAACGTTGCTGAGAACAGGAGATTTTGCCGCTTATTGGGAATGACTTCGAAGATCTTCCTCAGCTGTGGCATAAAGCCCATATCCATCATCCGATCGGCTTCGTCGACCACCAGTGTTCGGATCTGTTTGGTGACGAGTTCACCTCTCAGATACAGCTCCAGGAAACGACCCGGAGTTGCGATGACGAGGTCGACACCAGTTTCCAGTGCCTGGATCTGTGTCTTTGGGCCGACGCCTCCGTAAAGTGCCAGAATCCGAAGGTCGGTGTATCGCGCGAGCTGCGCTGCGTGCTCGGCGATCTGCGCAGTCAGCTCTTTTGTTGGTGCGAGGATGAGAACACGCGGGTCGGTTCCTTCGGCATATTTGGTTTTCATTAGTATCGGCAACAGATATGCTGCGGTCTTGCCAGTGCCGGTTTGTGCTATTCCGATGATTTCCTGGCCACCAAGTATGAGCGGGATGCACTTCTGTTGAATCTCCGTTGGTGATTCAAACCCCGCGTCGGCAACAGCGGTCAACAACTGCTTGTTAAGATTAAGATTTTCGAATGAGGTAATTGATGACACTTTGCGCTATTTTTAGAGCTATGGACAGTACGCTCATAGTTAATGCAAATATAGTCAATGAGGGCAAGGTCTTCGAAGGAGATGTTTTGGTCAAGGGGCGGTTCATCGATACGGTGGGAAAAGACCTCCAGTCGCGACAAGCTGACCGCGTGATTGATGCGGCGGGTAAGTATCTTCTCCCGGGGGCGATCGATGATCAGGTACACTTCCGGGAACCCGGACTCACGCACAAGGCGACCATTCGGAGCGAAGCCCGAGCGGCCGTCGCCGGCGGTGTGACGAGCTTCATGGAGATGCCAAACACCGTCCCTCCGACATTCACAGTGGCGCTGCTGGAAGATAAGTATCGCATTGCATCGAAGGATTCTCTTGCGAACTACTCCTTTTACATGGGTGCGTCGAATGACAATCTCGAAGAGGTGATGACAGTAGACCTCGCCAACGTCTGTGGACTGAAGATATTTATGGGTTCTTCGACGGGCAACCTCCTCGTGGATAACGAAAAGATGCTCGAGGGTTTCTTCTCCCGATTTCCGGGATTGATCGCCACTCACTGCGAGGATGAGAGGACGATCCTTCAGAACACGGCGATCTTTCGAGAGAGGTACGGGGAAGATGTACCGGTCAGTTGTCACCCGTTGATCCGTAGCGAGGAGGCGTGTTATAAGTCCTCGTCATTCGCCGTCGAGCTGGCGCGCAGGCATGGGACGCAACTGCATGTGCTACACATATCGACCGCGCGTGAAACGACATTGTTTGAGACCGGCATCCCGCTGGAGAAGAAGAAGATCACGGCCGAGGCATGCATCCATCATCTGATGTTTACCGATGAAGACTATTTGCGGCTCGGCTCGTTGATCAAATGGAACCCAGCGGTAAAGACCAGCGCAGACAAGGCCGGCATTCTGAAGGCACTGCTCGATGATCGCATCGATGTCATTGCCACTGACCATGCCCCGCATACACTGGCGGAGAAGTCTAACACATACTTCAAGGCGCCGTCCGGCGGTCCGCTGCTTCAGCACAGTGTTGTCGCCATGATGGAACTTTACCACGAAGGTGTCATGGATCTGACAAGGATCGTTGAGAAGATGGCACACAATCCAGCCATTCTTTTCCGGATACAGAAACGGGGGTACATCAGGGAGGGGTATTATGCCGACATTACGTTGGTCGATCCAGCAAAGTCCTGGCAGGTGGAAGCAGGGACCGTTGTTTCCAAGTGCGGCTGGTCTCCTTTCCAGGGCAGGACGTTCCGGTCGCAAGTGACCCATACCTTTGTTTCTGGTCACCTGGCATACGTAGATGGACAATTCGACGAGAGCATGAAGGGACAGCGACTGGCGTTCGACCGGAGTTAGTTTGCTGCGCTTTGTTATTTAAGCCAGACTCTCTAACTTTGCAGCTCCAAACGGTGGATGTAGCTCAGTTGGTTAGAGCATCAGATTGTGATTCTGAGGGTCGCGGGTTCGAGTCCCGTCTTTCACCCGGTTTTTCAAGTAGAAAAAGATATTCTGAAAAAAGAGAGGACGCGGAATGGATCCGGGTCCTCTCTTTTTTGCATTTACCTGAGACCGCCAAATGCCCGAAATCCACGCCCGTCAAGTATTGGGGCGGCGCGACTTTTTTTATAAGTTTATCTTATGATGACGTGGGGAGATTTCAACAGGCTGTCACTTTCAAGGAAGATCAGTCTTCTGTACGAGAGCGGTACATTTGTGATGGCAATTCGATACTACAGGTACAAGGTAAATTTGTATCTCCTGGGAAGCGTTTATCTGGAGGTTTTCGTCAATCACAAGCTCTCGTGTATTGAGAAGATCCAGCCGCTCGATATGAAGCACTCCCGGATGAAATTTTATTCTGACCAGATCAAGCTGCCAGATCTCGCCTGAACACGAAGGTGAGGCGCGAGTAATCCCTCTCAGAGGGAGCCGCGGGAGAGGGACTTTTCCATCCCTTCAGGCTGGTGGTAATGGATAGTATTTCTGTTTATATTTTTTAGGCTCTAGAACCGTATCAACCAAGGTCTGTGATGTCTATCGGTCCTGGGGATTGAAAACCTTATCAACCTGATTCACCTTCACTCTAATTCGTGTTACTTGGTGAAATTCGTGGCAAAAATGGTCAAATCTTTCGCCACGAATTTCACGAATGGTTACGAACCTTTTTCCTGATTGCCGGATTTCCGGTGGTTTCTTATTTGTCAGCGGCTCCTGATGGCGAGTATGTTTGTTGGGTGTTCGACGACAACATTCAAAACCAGGCTGGTCAGTACGACAAGATCATCCGGGAGAACCTCGATGCTACGCTACCTGTGATCATCCGGG
>CAYTMU010000030.1:0-6870 GCA_964438975.1 uncultured Roseivirgaceae bacterium
CCTGATGAACGGTCGCGAGTACGCCGAACTATTTAACATCTACACCGCGGCGGAATCCGGTTCGGAATATTTCACACAGGAGCAAATCAACGGTTTTGGAAAGGGCGTCGACTGGCAGGATCTGATCTTCCGGCCCGCGCCGGTACACGACCATTCGTTCAACATCTCCGGCGGAAATTCGCGGACACGCATTGCGGTCGGTGGAAGCGTCCTCGATCAGACTGGCATCATTCAGAATTCAGACTATCGCCGGCTGGTGATGCGCGGTAAAGTAAACCACGACATCACTGACCAGATCGAGGTATCGTTCAACGCGATCCTTAACAGAATCGATCAGCAAACAATCAACGAGCAAAGCGTAATCGCATGGACGTTGAGTGCCCCTCCCACCGTGGGACCTTACCACGCCGACGGGTCGTATCGACTGTTGAACACTGTATACCCGTTTAGCCCGGATGATCTCGGCAACCCGATCGCCTATTTCAACGAGGTGACAAACAAGCGATATTCAAACAACGTCATGGCGAATATGGCTTTGACCATCAAGCCTATCGAAGGACTGTCCGTGCGTATATCCGGAAACGTTTCCAACATCGATGCGCGCGGCGACAATTACACGAGTGTCAGTATGCCGCAACAGAATTCATCGGCCTCGATCAGCGTCAGCAACAACCTGCACTTCAACTTTGACAATGTTATTACATACAACAAGAAGTTTAATGAAGACCACGCTATTACGCTTACAGGCGCGATCACCTATGAGAACGACGTAACTACCACAGTAGCGGCGTCTGGTTCCGGATTCCTGAGTGATGTCACCGAAACGCACAACCTCGGATCCGCGGCAACGATCAACGTTCCTTCCAGCTCCCGCTCGGAGTGGGCACTGCTTTCCTACCTGGGTCGGGCTAACTATTCTTTCAAAGGAAAGTACCTAGCCACGGCCACTCTACGCGCAGATGGTTCCTCACGCTATAGTACCAATAACAAATGGGGCATCTTCCCCTCAGCAGCACTGGCCTGGAACTTCGCTGAAGAAAGTTTCATGGAGGATGTCGGATTCATCTCGGATGGTAAACTTCGCGTGGGTTATGGCGTAACGGGTAGCTCGGCAATCCCGCCTTACTACACGCTAAACATGCTCTCATCCGGCAAAGTGGGCCTCGGCAACGCACTCTATACATTCTTCGCACCGGGAACGCGGTTGCCCGGAGATCTAAAATGGGAATCAACGTCGCAGATCGATGTGGGGCTTGACATCGGGTTGTGGAATAATCGCGTCCGACTGACTGCCGACTACTACGTCAAGCAGACAAAAGATCTGTTAAACACTGTTCAGTTACCGCTCTCGCTTGGCTACGTTACTACATTACAAAACGTCGGAGAGATCGAAAACAAAGGCGTGGAGATCCAACTGGGCGCAGCCTTGCTCGACCAGAGGTTCAAATGGGATCTCTCCGGTAACATTTCGTTCAATCGCAATAAAGTAGTGTCGCTGTACGGCGGACAGGATATCCAGGGAACGATCTATTCCGTGAACGCCGACAACAACTTCATTAACTTGTTGCAAGAAGGCAAACCGTTCGGAGCTTTCTACGGATATAAACTCGAGGGATTCGATGAAAACGGACACTTCCTGTATCAGGACCTGAACAATGACGGAGCCCGGCTGACACCGCAGGACCGCACGTGGATCGGTGATCCGAATCCCAATTACATCTTCGGTCTTACGTCGCGTATGTCGTGGAATAATTTCAGCCTCAACCTTTTCCTCCAGGGATCCGTGGGCAACGATATCTTTGGAATGTCGCAGATCCGTCAGAACTATCTTTATTACACCGGGTTCAACACACTCCGGGAGGTACGGTATGACCACTGGTCACCGACGAACCTCGAGGGCAAATATCCCGCGATTGATTACAATACCTCCGCCAAGTACTCCGATCAATTTGTCTTCGACGGCTCGTATGTGCGCTTGAAGAATATTGAGATCGGCTATAACGTCCCCGTTCGAAACCTCGATGTCAACTGGCTGAAAGGTGCTTTCGTTTACGTCAGCGGACAGAATCTATTGACACTGACCGGGTATGATTGGTGGGATCCGGAAGTCAATTCAAAGGGCGGCGGAAATTCGGTCAACCAGGGGATCGACCATTTCTCCTATCCTTCCGCCAAAGGAATGACATGTGGGGTTAAACTTTCATTCTAAACGCTTAGCAAACATGAAAACAAAATCTTATATCTTTTTGACGTTAGCACTGGCATTCAGCGCCTGTAGCGACCTTCTGGAAGAAAATCCCAACGCGATCGCCAGCGAGACCTTCTACAATACAGCTGCAGAAGTCGAGGCGGCGTTGAATTCGATCTACTATCCGGTCGGCGTTTCTCAGCTTACGAACGAGATCAATATGATCGAGGCATGCGCTGATTATGGTTACGCAAAGGGCTCTCTGGAGGTCATCAAAAATTACGTTGGCTATAGTCCGGCGAACATGGGCAACATGGGTCTCCTGTGGGAATCATATTACCTGATGATCAGAAATGCGAACCTCGTGCTCGCCAATGTACCGTCAGGAACACAAACAACCACTGAGCAGAAGACACAGTACACTGCCGAAGCAAAATTCCTTCGGAGTCTTGCCTACTTCCACCTGGTTCGGCTCTGGGGCGGCGTTCCGCTCCGGACGGAAGAAACCATGGATCAGATGGATCTTCCCCGCAGCTCCGTCGAGGACGTATACAAACTCATCAAAGAAGACCTGATATGGGCATCGGACAACCTTCGGGATGAACCGCGCATTCTTGGAACTCCTTCCAAGGTAATCGCACAGGCGCTCCTTGCAGACGTATATCTGACGATCGGCGACTGGGCCAACGCAAAACAAAGTGCTGCCAATGTGATCAGCTCCGGAAAATTCTCTCTTGTACCGGTCAATACCGTCGATGATTTCGAGAACATATTCGGTGCAGAACTCTTATCGAGCCCCGAAGAGATCTTCTATTTCAAGTATAATCGTCAATATGGGCTGGGCTTTCTGAACTTTCTTCACCATCCGGGTGCACCTTATAAGCCGTACGGCGCAAACTACTTCGCATTTTACACGCGCGAAACTCACCCATTCTACGCCGGCTGGTCGAATAACGACCTACGGAAGCAGAACAACTTCTATCTGTGGGATATAGCACTCGGCGACGACACATATCTTTACAAGAAGTTCACCGATCCCGAAGGAAGTATCGGAGCACCGAACGACTGGCCACTCTATCGCTATGCGGAGATGCTGTTGATCTATGCGGAAGCTGATAACCGGCTCAGCGAGGGGCCGACCGCTACTGCGGTCGAATACCTGAACATGGTTCGTCGACGCGGATACGGTTATGATCCTCTAAGCCCGTCGCCGATAGACGTTTCAGTGGCGGACTTCAACGAGGAATCCTTCTTCGAAGAAGTATTTCAGGAACGGGCCTATGAAATGTTTTGCGAAGGCAAGCGGTGGTTCGACCTCCTTCGCACCGGATTGGCGCCTGAAAAGGTGCAGGAATCTTTTGGCATCACGATGAATGAAGATATGCTTCTCTGGCCGATTCCGGTGGGAGAGACGAGCTACAACAAATCATTCGGGCCGAACAATCCCGGGTACTAATCAATACTCAGGGCCGGCGATCACACCGGCCCTGATTCTAATATCATAACAAAGTTTCCACTCCACCATTGTGAAACCATCTCAATCTATTATCAGGACGGCCTGCAAGCAGCTCATCCTGGTGGTCGCGCTTTGCGCGGCTCTCGAATCAATGGCGCAGCAGTCTTCGCCCAATGTCGACTCGTCGAGTAAGAAACACCATCGCCAACTGGAAAAAGCCATGCAAAATGCATGGAAGGTATCGTGGTCGCGGTTCTATCATCCCGACACACAGCTATTCTATGATTTCATTACCAGCTACCGATCCGGGCAATACCTTGCGCTCTTACCGACTCCGGAAGAAGCTGCACAGCGCTTTCCCAACGACCACGGCTATAGTACGGGTATGGAAGACTGCATGATATCCGCCGGCGTAATGTTGACTGCCACTGTTGATCGCTATGCCGTCACCGGAGAAAATAAATTGGCGAACAATGCAAAAGCGATCTTTAATGGCGTTAAACTCGCCACTACTATTCACGGATCACCGGGTTTCGTAGCTCGGGGCGTCTGCCCCTCCGACAAAAAAAGCACCTATCCGAGTACATCGAGAGATCAGGTGACACATGCGGTACATGGTCTCTGGTATTACTATAACAGTCCGTTGGCTGACCAGGCCACAAAAGAGGAGATCGCGGTCATCCTCTCGGCGATCGCTGATCGCATGAAACGCAATGTCACACTTGAAAATAACTATGATTTCCTGAGCGTGGACGGAACGTGTGAACCGATCGGACTGCAACGCATGTGGATGGTCGGAGGACATGAGGCGGCACGTCTTCCGATGATTTACGCAGCGGCGTGGAACGCTACCGGGCGAGAAGAGTACCACCGACTCTATCGCGAGTATATCCAAGAGGCGATTAAGCAATCACAGATATCAGTGGCGCACGTCAGCACATGGGGACTTGTCCAAATGCAGTTTTCTATGGAACTCCTCAGCAGCATGGAAGAAGATAAGGCACTACGGTCGGCCATGGAGACGATCATGCAAGATATTGTTCTCGAAAGCCGCAAACGCGCGGAACGTGCCTGGCACGACGGACACGACCTGGACCTTACGACCGTCGCGACCGATTGGCGGGAACCCCTCGGTGGCATCAAAGGCAACGGACCGTACCGCAAAGTTTGGTACTGCGTCCGCCAAAGCGGTGAATCAGCTCTCGCGCAGATCACCGCAGGCGCGGATTCTTTTTCTCCCGCGCAACGACAAATGCTGGAAGGCGCGATCCTCCGGTTGAATTACAAGAAAGTGTCAAGCAACGGAATCTATTATCTACAGGCAGCTTACTGGAAGACCCTTCGGGCAGATCGCCAATAACCCATCTCAATCATGACCAATACGACTATGCAATCCGGAACTATCAGATATTCCCTCATGGCCCTCATCCTGGTGGCACTCACATCGATGACCGGGCGAGCTCACAATCCGCCTGACAAACCAGACGTGCACCAACAAATGAAGCATGCCTGGCAGGTGTCACTGGAGCGATTCTACCACCCGCGAACAGGACTCTTCTATGACTTCATTGGCAGCTATGAGACGGGGAAATGGCTTTCGCATCTCCCGACTGCCGAAGAAATATCGCGTCAGTATCCAAACGAATACGGATATGGAACCGGCATGGAGGACTGCATGATCTCCGCAGGCGTTATGCTCGACATGATCGCCGATCAGTATGCCGTTACCGGTAATCCCAAACTGAAGAAGGTCGCGCGCAGCGCATTTGAAGGTGTCTATCGAACCGCGACCGTCCACGGAATCACCGGCTTTCTTCCCCGTGGCTTGACTCCCGATGACGGAAAGAGTTACTACATCGCTTCCTCACGCGACCAATACACACACGCTGTCCACGGACTTTGGGCGTATTATCGCAGCCCGCTGAGCAAAGGTGTGGTGAGAAAGCGTATTGCTCATGTCCTTACCGGAATTGCAGACAGGATGCGTGCGACAATCACTCCGGAAAACAACTACAACGTGCTAATGGCGGATGGAAGACAGGATCCGCGAGGTATTCAAAAGATGTGGGAGGTCAAAGCTCATGAGGCTGCCCGATTGCCGATGATCTACGCCGCTGCCTGGATAACATCCGGACGCGATCAATATTACGACTACTACCGTGAATATATCCAAGCAGCTATAGACCAGTCGTTCGATATCGAAGATCAAACTCCGACCTATTCATTCCTGCAGATGCAAAGTTCACTCGAACTGATCTTGTCAATCGAAAAAGACAAAGTACTCCGCTCAAAGATACAAGCCATAATGCAAGATGTCTCCAGGCGTGCCGCTACACGTGCAACGCGCGCAACTGAGATAGCGGAAACACTGGATTTCACAATGTTGCCGGCTGACTGGCGGACCGGAGAAGGGATCCGTACCGGTAGTGAGGCACGGAAAGTTTGGTACAATCCTCGGGAAAGTGGCGAGGCCGCACTGTCGCAGGTTATGGCTGCCCCCGAACTGTTCACGGGCTCTCAAAAGGAAATGCTCCTGAAAGCGATCGAGCGGATCGATTATGACCACGTGGCGACTGGGGGCATTTTCTACCTGCAGGGAGCATACTGGAAAGCGCGAAGATACGGTAGTTTATAATTGACCGCGAGGAGATGCCGGGATCACACGGCTTCTCTCTCCCTTCCGTTCTTCCACAGCAATGCACATCCCGCGATCATGGATAATAAAGACCCGATCAGGATGGAGAACTTCGCCATCGCGATCAGATGAGGGTCGTCAAACGATAGCAAAGCAATGAAGATCGACATGGTAAATCCTATTCCCGCAAGACAACCCGTTCCGATTACGTGACGCCATCGAAAACCAGCCGGCAGACTTACAAGGTTAAACCGCGTGGCAGTCCAGGAGACCAGAAATATCCCAATCGGCTTCCCAAGTAGAAGCCCCAGGACAATACCCATTCCCAAGGGAGCGAAGAGTCCTTCCAGCATACCACGCTCGAACTCTATATTCGTATTTGCAAGTGCGAACAATGGAACGATCAGAAATCCGACCGGTATTAAAAGGCTATGTTCCAACCGCAAGAGCGGGGCTTTTCGCCCTCCCACTCCCAATGCCGGAATCGTTGTGGCGGTTAGAACTCCAGCAATTGTGGCATGGATACCGGAATGATGAATGAAATACCACATGAAGACACCCGGAACAAGGTAGAACCAAAGTGATTGAATA
>CAYTMU010000030.1:6970-33897 GCA_964438975.1 uncultured Roseivirgaceae bacterium
ATAGATCACCAGACGCTGGAGCCGCCCATCCGACCAGGCGAAGTCGAGTTTATATCCACCCCGCGCACGCAGTCCGGATATCTCTCCTTTTGACCAGGATGACGGCAACGCCGGAAGGATATGCAACGACTGGGTGTGCGATTGCAACAGCATCTCGGCAATGCCGGCAGCACCGCCGAAATTCCCGTCTACCTGAAACGGTGGAATCGTGTTGAGCAAGCTGCCAAGCGTACTATATTGTAGTAGCCGCTGCACCTGTTGACCCGCCTTCTCGCCGTCGTGAAAGCGCGCAAAAAAATTGATGATCCACGCACTGCTCCAGCCGACGTGTCGCTGGCTGTGCGACAGCCTTCGTTCGATGGTCTTCCTCGCGGCTTCAAATAAGACCGGATCCTGTTCTGAAATAAGATGCAACGGATACAGCCCCAGCAAATGTGAAATGTGCCGATGCCCGGGTTCAAATTCCTCGTAGTCGTGAATCCATTCCTGCAGCGTCCCATTGCTTCCTACCGTCATAGGAGGTAGTCGTTTTTCAACTGCCAGCACCCGGTCAACCAGTTCCGGATCAGCACCCAGTATCCTGGCCGACTCAACAAAATTAGCGAAGAGTGCGCGAATGATTTGCACATCAATTGTCGCTGCATAGGTGAGATAAGCCTTTTCCCTGCCATCGGTTCCGGGAACAACGAAAGGATTCTCAGGCGAATGCGATGGGTTTGTCACCAGATACCCCTCCGGGGACTCAATGAGAAAATCGAGAACAAAACGGACTGACCCGACGATCACGGGATATGCAACATCCCTTAGAAACTGTTCGTCGCGTGTAAAGAGGTAATGATCGTACACCGGAAACGTTAGCCACGGTCCCGCCATCGGCGAAAATCCCCACACCCCGTCGGCGACACCTGTTCTGCCATAAACATCCGTAAGGTGATGAAGGGTCCAACCCTCGGCTCCGTACATCTCCCGGGCAGTCACGCTTCCTGGTGCTACCAGTTGTTTCACGAATTCAGCAAGTATCACCATCGTCTCTGGCAGGTTTCCGGACTCCGCCGGCCAGTAATTCATCTGGATATTGATATTCGTGTGATAGTCGGAGTTCCACTTGGCGTTGTATTGATCATTCCATATTCCCTGAAGATTGGCCGGAAGTCGACCTGGCTTTCGCGACGAAGCCATCAACAGGTATCGGCCGTACTGGTAGTATAATGCGATCAGATCTTGATCGAGCGCTCCTTGCTTAACTAACTCGAGCCGCTGATCAGTTGGCATATCCTGCGCAGGGAGGTCGCCCAATACAAACTTTACGCGGTCGAAATAAGCACGGTGATCTTTCTCATGAACCTTTCGGATCTGTGTCGGCTTCTGTTGAAAGGCCGCGCTCAGTAACTGCTTGCAAACCGACAGCGGATCCAATGCGGGGTTGGTGTCAAGAAGCGACATGTCATAATCCGTCGCAGCTGTCACGACCAGCGTAATCTTCTTCGCGCCGGATATTTGGAATCCGGCACCGGCGTCAGAGGTTGCAGACATCACGTGTCCGTCGGTCGACAAGATTTTCATCGCTCCCGAAAAACGCATGTGTCTCCCACCAGGTCCTTTCTTCGGGTGATCCTCGTCCTGGATTTGCCCAACGTACCATGCCACACCGTCTGCTTCACCATACTCGTCGATATCGCGCTCTCGGCTGAGGACTATCTCCATATCGAAATTGTCAGTAGCCGCCACGTCGACCACCACCACATCGTGCGGCGCTGAGACATATACCTCCTGCACGACGTGATTTGATCCAATTGTGTAAGAGGTTCGCGAGATACCAGTGTTCAATGATAAACTTCTTCTGTAAGCCGCAGGCTCTTCTTTCCACGAATAATTGATCTCGATATTACCGAGAGGCTGATAGGATCGGATCTCGGGAGGAGTGCCAAGCAAGTATTTGTCAGCCATGTCCCATGCGCGCTGGTAGTCGCCATCGAACAGCGCCTGCCGGATCTCGGGCAAATGCTCCCTTGAAAGCGGGTTGTTGTTGTTGATCTTGCTGCCAGCCCACAAGCTTTCCTCGTTCAGTTGGATCCGTTCGCGCGACGGCTCTCCGAATACCATCGCACCCAGGCGGCCGTTACCGACGGGCATAGCACCTGTCCATTCCTTTGCGGGTGAATCATACCACAATACCTGATCATCCTGCGCATTGATCGACGTTGGCGCGCCGATAAGAACTGCTATCAGGAGTGTCGTTGCCGACGAGAACAAGTTTGAAAAATACATACGCGAACGGGACAAGAAATCAAATCGGAACATGGTGATCGTCAATTGGGAGTGTTAACCAGGAAGTGTGCAATACGGCAGGCTGATCCGGTTGCGCGTTCATGATGGTCATCGAGCAGCACAATTCGCAACCGGTGTCTTCCATTTTGAAGACCGTCGGCAAGCACGAGATACCAGGGCAGGTGGAGGGATCTACTCCAGGGTGTGTAAAGATCGACCTTCTGCTCCGGACCTCCATCGATCGAGAAGCTTAGAATACCCGCATCCGGACCGGAAACAACCGCGATACCGACCGCATTACCCTCAAAGGACAATTCTACCGTGCTTCCGGCTTCAGTCGCGACCAGCATCGGGACATGAACAAATCTCTTTCGGGCCTTTGCCTGATCGCTGGGCTCCCATGCGGGATCAAGAACGAATCCACGAATGATCTTTGCCTCCTCAACCGATCGGTATCGTCCATTCGCGAAGCAGGCTGCGTCCAGGGGTTTGCGGATCTTTGCTGAACGGATCCGCGAAGCCACTTCCGATTGCTCAAACAACGTCCGTATCGTTCGGAAATACAATTGGTGTCCAAATGGCGAAGGATGCAAGTCGACAAAATCTTCCTTCCATGTGAATTCGCCCGCCGTTATGCGTTCAAACACTTCTTTGGCAAGGTTGATGAATGGTAGATTGTAGTGGGCGGCCACTTCGCGATGCACAGCTACTTCTGCAGGAACACTTCCCTCCCCGTATTTTTCATTCTTGACTTCATCAGCAAAAGCCATGACAACGATGTTCATAGCGGGCTGTGATGAAAGTGCTTGTCTCACGATCCCCTCCAACGCGCGGCGCTGTGCTGTAACCGACGTGCCGTTCGCCAGATCATTTACGGCAGCCTCCACAAAAAGCAGGTCAATCTGTCCCTTTTGCAACACATCCTCTTGAAATCGGAAAGAATGCGGCACACTGCCCAACGAAGGAATCCCCGCATTGATGAAAGTAAGCTCGGTCCCGGGATAGTGCGCGGTGAAATACGCTTCCACGTGATTTCTCCATCCATTCCCCGCCGTAATTGATCCCCCGAGAAATGCAACGGTGGCTTTGCGATCTTGTTTCAACCGCAGAAAGAAATTGCTGAGTCCGCCGTTGATCTCAATAAACCTTTCAGATGCCAGTGAATCCACGTTCATGGCCCCTCCGGGAGCAGGTATCACGCACGAAAGCCACAACAGCAAAACGACTACCGCTTTTGTCATAACAACAGAACATTCCTCTGTACACAAACACTTCTTCATTTCAATCGCCTGATACGGATGTTTCGATAAGACGCCTCATCACCGTGATCCTGTATCAGGATTCGTCCGCTGTCGGCCGACGCATAGTCGGGATAATCCTTAAATTTCGTCTTTGCCACACGTTCGCGAAACTCAGTTGTACCGCGTTGGTAGCTGGCAATCTTTGTTCCATTTAGCCAATGTTCGGCGTGCTTCCCTTTCACCACAATGCGAACGTGGTTCCACTGCCCGGGTGGATGAAGTGTTTTGTTCTCGGGAGGATACAAGAGATAGACAGCGCCGGTAGAAATATCACCGGATGGATCGACCTTCACCGCCGGGTAATTGAAATCATCGATGATCTGATATTCAATTCCCATGAACGAATACTTCTTCGACGTCGTGCTGCGGATCTTGTTGACGTGATACTTGATCCCGCTATTGGCAGATGGTGTGAGTCTGAATTCCAGCTCCAGCTCAAAATCAGAATACGAGTCGCGCGTAATGATGTCGCCGCCAACGCGACCTTTCAACACAGAAAGCTCACCGTTGCCGATCACCCATCCGGCGGATGGAAGCGTATCACTTGACACACTACGCCATTGATGAAGATCCTTTCCATTGAAAAGTGATTCCCAACCGGATTTCTTCCGGCGGATACCGACCGGATATTGTCTCAGCAGCGGCTCCAGATCAAGTGTGTCGCCAAGTTCCACCTGTTGCCGCAGGAGTCGTCTCTTCATGTCTTTCATCACAGCATCGTACTTAGGATCGCCAGACACATCGCGAGCCTCCTCCGGATCTTTCACAAGGTCAAATAACAGTAACTTTTCAGCCAGTGGATAAACAATGAGCTTGTGGCGGCCCGTCCGCACCATTCGTTGCGAATCCATATACGCGCCGTAGATTTCCGCGTACCCCGAGCGTTGGCGCTTGTCGTGAATGATGGGCAACAGGCTCTGAAAGTGTATCTCGCGAGGACGATCGGCACCGGCGAGCGCCAGAGTTGTCGGCATAATATCTTGTAGATACACTTGCTGTGATCGTATTTCCCCCTTCGGAATGTCTCGGCCGCTGATAATAAGTGGTACCCGCACGCTGTGGTCGTACATGTTTTGCTTGCCCATCAGTCCGTGATGACCTACTGCAAGGCCATGGTCGGAAACGACGAATATATATGTATCCTCCGACTTTCCACTCACCGTCAGCGCGCGCAGAATCTTTCCGATCTGCTCGTCGAGGTGGCTGATGCTGGCATAGTACTCCTGAATATGCTTCTTGATCGCGTAAGGCGTGCGAGGAAATGGAGCAAGTTGTTCATCCCGCAAGTCAATGCCCGATCCAATCTCTTCCTTAAAAGGATATTCGTCGAGGTAGTTTGAAGGAAGTGTGATGTTCTCAAGCGGATAGCGATCTACAAATTCCTTCGGAGCCTGTCGCGGATCGTGCGGTGCATTGAACGCGAGATACATAAAGAAGGGATCGCCTTCCTTACCCGCGCGGCGAATAAAGTTCGTTGCGTCTTCTGCAAGTACTTCGCTCCAATGCTCTCCGCCTTTCCAGAAGCCGCCAAACTGCGTATCCCACGGTGTCCACGCGGTATCGGAAGGAGACGTCGGTCGATTGTAACCCTCGGGCGTCTGGTTGGGCATTCCCGCACGTTCATTCGCAACATGATCAAAAACCGCATTGACGTCCGTTCGCAGATGCCACTTACCTGTCATATAGGTTTCATAACCCACCTTCTTCAAATGTTGCGGCCACAATCCTGTCGAAGAGACAAACTCATCGAGGCTCCTTTCCCTGCCCCTCGCTTCCCATAAGGAAAGTCCGCTAAGCAGCATAATGCGGCTTGCCACGCAAACAGCTCCATGCCAGGCACCCATGTTATAAGCATTCGAAAATGTGGTACCTGCTGACACAAGTGAGTCCAGGTTCGGCGTGTTTATCTCATTTCCACCAAGCGCCCGAATAGTATTGTACCGCTGATCGTCGGTAACGATCACGACGATGTTCGGCTTCTGCGGCAAAACACCCTCGGACCGCTGTCCGAATGACGCGGTGTAAACCGCGAGCAACAACGCGCCCGACACTAATCTCATACTGATGCGCGAAGACATTTTGATTTCTTTCATCTCATGAACTGTTTATTTCGCGTATCTGCTTTCAACTCCAGAAAGGAATGTAGATGCCGGCAAACCATCAGCATTTACGAGATTCGCACGCGAAAAAGGCTGCCATCCATACCGAACGTATCGCGGCGACGGTACGTCGGGGGATTGTACGACAATGCCGTTCTTTTCAATTCTCGCGTCGGCATTTCGGAACACCTTGTCTTCGCCAGCTAACTCAAAGGAGCGCACAGATGATCTGTCGGAAGTGCGCAAACCGGATGCGTGTGTGAATTGAACACGTACGTTCCCGTTTGAAAGCGTTGCGCGTGTGAATACCGGACCGCTATACTCCTTCTTATATCCGTATTCTGCCCCCAGCGCCAAAAGTGCCAGGCGCTCACCGACCTCCTTCTTTCTTTTTGGATGTATATCCAGCGAGTCGCCAAGGTCCGCGGTGACCGCCATTCCGGTGCGTGGGATTCTCCCGGCAAGCAGTCGTTGACTGTCGCGAAAACGCGGCCAGGAAAGACCTTGAAAACTCGAAAGCTGTGCAAAGTATATTGGAAAGTCATCGCCCCAATGCGAGCGCCAGCTCTCCGTGAGCTTCGTGAACAGTCTCTCGTGCAGCTCGACGTTGTGCGTATTCGCCTCTCCCTGGTACCAGATCGCGCCTCTCAACGGGAACCCGACCCAGGGACTCATGCACGCTTCAAACAAATACGCCGGTTCGTATGGATGGCGCTGCAGAGGATTTGAAGCGTTCTCTGTATTTCGTATGGCTGTTTCCCGACACCAGCGTCCGATCAGCGGGTTGTTCTTCCAGTCATGCAAAAGATCCGCCAATACCGGATCAAATTCAAGAGTACGACGGTCAATCCATGCTTCCGCGGGGGAACCACCTTTTGAATTGTGAACCAATCCAACCGGTACGTCTAATTCCAGATGCAGACCTTTTCCAAAGTAGTAAGCAACTGCTGAAAAACGAGCTGCCGTTTCCGGTGTACAAACTTCCCAAACACCACCTTCATAGTCAAGGCCGTTGATGCGCTGGAGAAGTTCGGGGTCCCACGCATTGCGAATCGACGGATCCGCAGTCCTCATGTTGAAAAAACGAATTTCCGAAAACTGCGCGAGCGGTATATCTACATCCGCGGTCGCGGCCTCTGACAACTTAAATGTCATGTTCGACTGGCCGGAGCATATCCATACTTCGCCCACGAGTATATCCTCCAGGACGATGACCTGCCTGGAAGTTGCTATTCTCAATTTCAGCGGACCTCCTTCCTTCCGCGGGGGGAATACTACCTTCCAACTTCCGTTAGCCTCCGGCGTGGTCTTCATCGTGATGTCCCCGAGGGTAACGGAAACCTCCTGGCCGCGATCTGCCTTGCCCCAGACAGGGATCGGCTTGTTCCGCTGAAGTACCATGTGTGACCCGAAAACGGGTGCCACGGATAACCCTCCGTATACTCCACTGATATAGCTGTAGATCGTCTCACCCATGATCCGGGCCCCATCCTTGTCGGGATGAACGGCATCGCTAAACAAGTGAGGCATCGAGTAGAGCGGTGAATGCAAATCAATTACTCCTGTGGACGCCTCACGAGCGACAATCCGGATGTTGTCTTGAATTTCCCAATACCAATCACGTAATGCAGCCTTAAACCGACGTGACTGATTAAAATAGGGAGTCAACGTGCATATCCAGATCTCCGGCTGCGGATCAAGCGCTCGGAACGAATGAATCAGTGAGAGATAGTCAGACGTGAAGTCGTCGCGGTAGGAAGGCCATACAGCCAATCCAGTATCATTTATACCCAGGTCGATAATGACAATGTGTGGGCGAAAGGCAAGTGCCTTTTTGTATTCCTCCGTGGCTACGTACGCATTCGGAGCGCCGGCAACAAGCGTTGCACCGTTCTTTCCAAAGTTTCCGACCTCATAGCGGTCTCCAAGCTTGCTCTGGAGCACAGCTGGATATGGCTCGGTGGCTTTATCTTTCAGCCCGCCGCCATATGTAATCGAGTTTCCAACGCATGCGATCCGTATCTTCTCAACATTGGCGACTCCGACATCCTGAGCCGTTGCAGCGAAAAGGACGCAACAAAAGAAAACACCCGTCAGACAGTGAAGTCTCATATCAATCTCTCAACACCTTCCGTATGGCATCCGCAACCTTCTGCGCCAACGCCAGACTTCCCCCATTGGTAAAATGCACGTTGTTAGGTCTTTGAAGCTCTTTCAACCGCGGCAGCGCAAAAGCATGTAAATCATTGATGGCAACACGGTGTTTCCTCATGATCTTCAATGCAACTCGGTTATAGCGTGCCACATCTTCCGCTTTCCGCAACGGACCTTCAGGCTTGTCGGGAAAAGGCGTCGTTGTCGCAAAAATCAGCTTCGCACCCGTCGCCCTGAGTTGCTTCGTGATGGCCGTGAGGTTCCTGGCATACGTGGTTATATCTGCCTGTTGCGGATCGTCAATTTTTTCACTGTTCTTCTTTGTAACCGGGTCGACATGCTTCATGTCGTGTAATCCAAAATTGAAGTGTATGACATTCCATCCTCCGCTGCCTATCCATTTGACAATATTCGCTACGCCGTGTGTCGTACCCTGGCAATTCTCATCCGGGCGCACGACTTCTGCCACGTCTGCGAGCAACTCCTTTACGTGCGGTGTGTATCCAACCGAGATTGAGTCACCAAGGATAAGGACCCTGGGCAATACTGTGTCGCGATGACCTGCGCGCGTCGACGTCGCCGGCCACAATCCCGCAAGGCCTGCAAGTCCGGCTGCCGTCTTGATAAATTGTCTTCTGTATTTATTCATGGTAATAGAGATGGAATTGAAGTTGAATTACTCGACGATCAATTTACCGCGCATCACCAGGTAGTGTCCCGGGAACGTACAGACGTAGGAGTAAACTCCCGGCTGAGGTGCTTCAAAATAGATTGTCTCTTTTGTCTCGGGCTGCAACAAGCCTGTGTGAAACAATACATGATCTGATACAGGGACCCAACCTAATTCCGGACCTTTCAGGCCCATCTCCAGCGCCATTTTTCCAACGCGGTCTACCACATCACCAGGCATTGTAATGACAAGGTTATGTAGCATATCGTCGTCGTTGTTGAACGTCAACGCGACACGTGAGCCCGCCTTCACGCGTACCTCATCTACATCGAACAGCATCCCCGGTTTCGTTCCTACAGTGATCGAGACATCCGGACCGTTCGTCCAGGTCGTTGGCATCTGTAAGACACGCTTGGAGCTGCCTACATCAGCCGACACGACAGATCCGCTGTGAGCGCCGGCGGAGTGCATAGCAATCTTTCCTCCCGGCACATTGTTCAATGTGTAGAATCCGAAATCGTGGTGCAGCGGAAGACCATCGGCAGACTTAACGCCTTTCGCCTTGATCTCGTGGATATAAAACCTACGCAGACCGTGGACAACCAGGTGTACCGACATGCGGTCCTCGGAAACTTTCGCCTCGTGAATGACGCACTCCTGCGGATCCAACACTTTGCTGCCATAGCGATTCCAGTAATGATATGTGAAATTCGTGACTGAGTAAGAAGAAGGATTGGATGCCGAATCTACATTTACCGGCTTGGTAAACTCGAGGACAAAGCCGTCTGATTGCGCCTTTATCGTCTTGATCTCGAACGGAGTCTTTCCCGTCCAGCGTAACCGTTGCAGGCCGAACATATCGGGACCGGTTGAACTCCAGCCACGGCTCGTCATACCCACGAACATGCTGTTGTCAGTTCCCCACTTCATCCGGAACACACCTGACGAAAATCCTTCCATGAACGGAAAGCACGCACCTTGGTATTCACCTTCAACCTTCTCAAGAAATACGCGCATTACCGTACTATGGCCTTGATCGCCGACAAACATCTGTCCGCTGAACGGACCAAACGCTCCACCCGTCGTATCGATCAGCATATCCGACGTTGATACTCCCATCAAACCATGCGGGAACCACACGGCGGGAAGTTTCAGTTCAGGAATATCCGCAGCGATCTCGTGCAGAGGCAAACCCGTATTCGGTACATCTTCCCGTTTGAGCGACAAAGGTGAACCCTCTTCACCTGTCCATACCAGGCCAGCGGGGTTTCCTGCAAAATCTCCTTTTTCCAGGTGGGTAATGCGACCGGCTGCAACCCAGTCCCCCTGGTTCTCGGAATAAAAAATGTCTCCATCACCGTTTACTGCTAATCCCGCGGGTGATCGTAACCCTGTAGCTATCGGCGTCATTTGGCCATCTGGAGTTATCCGAAGAAGCCACCCTCTCCATTTCGAAAGACTTTCCCCTCTTCCCACCCACGAAAGATTTAACGTCACCAGTAAATTTCCATCAGGCTCCAGAATCGGGCCATACGAATAGTCGTGATAGTTGCCCGACAATGGCCAGGGGTAAATCGTCCGGAATCGATCCGCAGCACCATCGCTGTCTGTGTCCACAAGTTGAGTAAGCTCTCCGCGCTGAGAGAGGAGAAATCCATTCTCGTAACTCATTAATCCAAGCGGCTCGTGGAGTCCGGAGGCAAACTTCCGGAACACGGGAGCTTCCTTCCCCTTTACATACGGATTTTCAAGCACCCACACCTCACCCCGCCTTGTACTGATTCCGAGCTGGTCCTGCTGCGTGAATGCCATCCCACCAACTTCGAGCGCGATATCCTCCGGGATAGGAATCGTTTCGATGACATAGTAGGGCCCGTCTTCACCGTCACCCCGAACCAGATAAAATATCGCGACCCCAATAGCCAGGGCCAGAATAAGATATAGTAGTCGTTTAGCCTTCATCGTATTTACCACATCAACGTGTATTCGATTTCCAATAAATTCTTATCACTCGCTGGGACGACCAGAACGCTGGAGCCATTTGAACGCCTGATCTCAAGCGGCAACCCAGGAGTCTCCAGGATGAGGTAAAACTCCTTTTCGTTCACAAGGAAGGTCCGGTCGTCTAAACGTTCAATAACAGTTCCTTGCGCGATCTGGAGCTCTCTATCAACAGCTCGTTCAACTACTATTTTACGGGTAATTCCTCGTTGCGAGTCCGACGGAATCACTTTGTCGCGAACGGTCGTCATCCCCGCCTGGTATATGAATTGAGGTAATCCATCCGCGTCGATTGCGTATTCACGAAGAACGATATCAGCCGATCCATCTTTGCTTGCTAGCAGCGGCAAAGAAGAGAATTGTATCGCGGCACCTAACGGGGTACCTACCTGTTCATTTCCCCGGCTATGCCACATAGGCGTGGCGTCGAGAAATCCACCGGACCAAACCTGGAACAGGTTTGCCAGTGTCAGGTCAACCGCAAAATGAACGCCCGCGGGCGTACCCACCGACAGGCAGTTGGTGCGTTTACCCTCACCATCCTTCATAAAGCTTCGCTGGGTCACTGCCTTCTTCTCGGGAACCGTTATGATCAACGGAGTGACCGGTGGCTCCTGAAAAGGAGATCCTGGTGCGTGCAGCGGATGCCGCGCCATCCCTGGCCCTTCTGCGTGAAGTGCCAGCCCCAGGCGATACTGTACAGATTTGTTATAGACAAGTGTGAACGGTAGCGAACCACCGCGTACCCGGTAAATTCCGTGACCAGTAGAAGAGAAAGTTCTTGCTCCGTCATGCGAGATAACCGTGTCGCCATTGATCAGCAGAAAACTTCCTCCTCCCGTGTTCAACGTGAACATGTATGTTCCCGCGCGTGGAAAGTTCAACGTACCACGATACTCCATCAGGAAAACATCGGGCTGGGTAGCCAGGTGCCGCGAGATTGAATCCACCCGTTGCTCCGCCACCTTTTCCAATGAACGCGTTATATCAACTTTGAAGGAGTGCCCCGGGGTTTTGAACTCACGCAGTACAAGGTCGTTTGCAGTAACGCTCGCGCCATCTGAGATCTTGTACCTGATATTTCGAAAGGCAACACGGCCGTGATTTCCCTGAAACATCAAAGGACCCACAGCCATCTCGTCTTTATATGCAGCTGATCTTGTCGGCCCGCCAACGGAAACATTGTCCTGAACCAGTACGCCGTTCAGCCAGACCTTGTCAAAACGGGCATCACTCACTTTGTTTCCTTGCACGTCAAAAACAGGAGCCTTGAAAATGATCTTTATCGACTGCCACAGACCCGGAGCCTTGCATGCATTCAGAAGAGGCGCTGAACCTTCGAAACCTTCGTTCGTCACAGTGTCCGTCCGCTGATAGATGCCGGCCATATAGGAGTACTTACTGTCGGGTTTACCCCAGCTGTCGAACAACTGCAGCTCATACCTGCCTTGTAAGTAGATACCCGAATTCGACCCTTTGACCATCATGACCTCCAGTTCGAGTTCGATATCTCCATGCTCGAGTTTTGTGAACAGATGACTTCTATTTCTCTCATCCGACAGGTTGGCGAGTACGCCTTTTCCCGGCATCGACGTAAGACTTTGATCCTCCCGAAAATCGGCAACTGCATTCCCGACGACACGCCAGTTTGTTCCGGCTGGTCGAAAATAGGAAAGGTCAGTCAGGGGAATTGTCGTTGGCGGCAACGCCGGGGTGTTATCGGACTGGGCAGTTGAAGTCTCGCAGACTACCAAGAGTAACAACAATGCAGACAATATCTTTAAGGTCCGCGGAAGGCGATGTTCAGGCATGGCTAGTATATTCATCATTCTTTGCTCTTTGCATCCTCACGCCAGGAAGCGAGCTGATTATCCAATTCGCGTCTGAGTCTCTCCACTCTTTTCGGCTTATGTGACGAGATGTCCGTTGCCTCAGATGGATCGCGGCGCAGATCAAACAATTCAAAATGCTTACCTGCATCCGCAGAGTAGATCTTGAATCGGTTGTCAATGTACGCGATTTGATCGTATGATCTGAATGCAATTGCTCCCGGACGTTTAGAAATGTCTTTTTTCAACAGTGTCATCATGTCAATTCCGTCCAATGCCGACGATACGAGATCCTCTTCCGCACCCACAATTTTTGCAATGGTCGGAAGGTAGTCGTTTGTCGAGAGTGGAAGATCTGACTCTCCAGGCTCCGTAAATATTGCAGGCCATTCGATAAGCGCGGGTACTCGTATACCACCTTCGTACAAACTGCCTTTTCGTCCTTTGAACGGTCCGGTAGTTCCCTGTTGACGTTTTCCGGCGTGTTGAAGGATACCGCCACCCTCTCCGGCAGGCCCGTTGTCGGATGCGAAAAAGATAACGGTGTTCTGGTCGACGCCAAGTTCCCGGAGCTTGCTACGGAGTCTTCCGATCTGTTCGTCCATCGCCGTGATGCATCCATAGTAATGCCGGTGATCCTCATCAAGATCCTTGTATCTTTCGAGATACTCCGGTCCCGCAACTACTGGAGTATGCGGCGCGTGAAGCCATATGACGGAAAGAAACGGCTTTCCGTTCGATACTGACTGTTCGATAAAGGGGATCGCCCGATCCATAATGACACGTGAGGCATCGCCACTGAGATTATCTGTTGCGTACTCGCCCGGACCGGTCCAGAATTTTGTCAGGATAGTCTGAGCTTCCATCGGATTCCACGTAGGAACCGCCTGCTCCGTGGAAAAGCTGACGTCAAAACCATGTTCCCAGGGAGGCGCATAGTGTTCTTTGAACTTGTCTTTGCCACCGCGATGTCCATCCGGTTCGGTACGAGTCAGTGTGCCGAGGTGCCACTTTCCAAAGTGACCAGTCGAATAGCCCTTGCGTTGCAAAAGCTCTCCCAGCGTGATCTCCGCAGTGTCGAGATGACCGACATTGGCAAAATAGATCCCATACCGTTCCGCATTGCGGCCCGTCAGACAACTACCTCGCGTGGGCGAGCATACCGGGGCAGCTGAGTAAAACCGCGTAAGTCGCATACTGCGCGAGGCCATTTCATCAAGATGTGGCGTTTGTATTACAGTGTTACCGTTGAAGCCTACATCACCCCAGCCCAGATCATCGGCCATCAGGAGCACAATATTTGGTCGCGACTGTGCGTTCGATATCAACGATACGGATAACAGCGATAATACACAGACGACGGCGATCAATCTTTCTATACATTCAAGCCTTTTCATGACAAACATCACATGAGCTGAGGACACTATCTAAAACTGGTTTCTCGTGCAGGATCACCTTTACCATCGTAAACGGCCTTTCGTGGATACGGGAACACCGGCCTCGTCATGGTACCTGAATCATCCGAACGCGACACGACCACACGCTCGGGGGCTACGCCGCGCTCTACCCAATCCCGGATATGCGTAAACCAGTCCGACCTTCCCGGGCCGTTCCCACCCGTGTGCGTAACACCGGGCAGCATAAACAAACGAATATAATCGCTGAGGACAGGGTCTCGCTCCTTTGCTTCTTCATAATGATCGATAATATCCAGTGATGAGATCAGCGGATCTACCCATCCTTGATAAATGATCATCTTCCCTCCGCGTTCCTTAAATGCGGAGTAGTCGATCGAAACAGCATCGAGAAAAGCGGAGGCAAAGCGCGTGTCATCGACAAGTCGCGACACATCGTAACTGCTATAGTCCCATGCGGGATCGTTGAAGATAAAGTATCGGAACACTTCCATACCGTAGAATGCCTGCCAGGTTGGATACGGCGCACTGCCGTTATTGGGACCAACGATAGATGGGTACCAGCCAGTCCTTTCGGCCTCGCCGCCAAACGGGAAACCCAGGTGCTTACGCCACCCCTTCCCTTCGACGCCTTCGTAAATCCGTTGGAACGCCGCACGCTGTGACTCGGTTAAGCAATTGGAATCCGACACACCATTGCTGCAAATTGGAACAAGATCCAGGTCAAAGTCGCAGTCGCGCGGGTCGTTCAGTATTCCATCCCGAACGCCATCAAGACCGTCGCAACGATCGAGTATCATGCGATTGAGTAACTCCAGGTTGGCTCGTGTTATTACCGGCGTCTGCGCGCCGTTGGGATAGACCACCCGAAGGTTGTCAAGGAACTCCGCCGCCATTCCGGTCCAGTTAAAAGCTGGCGCACCAGCGACAATTCCGTCAAAATCTCCCGGGTATCGCTGCGCCTCCATCATACCCTGGCCTCCCCCGCGCGATAAACCGATGAAGTAGGAATATCTGGGGTCGGCACCGTAGTAGTGAGAGATAATTGATTTCGAAGTCAGCGCCGTTCGGTGAATGGCCATGTGGCCAAAGTTGAGCTGGCGTTCAATGCTGTTCAATGCCCAACTCGCATCTGTACCCCGATGACCTGTGTCGGTGCCGACCGTTGCATATCCATCGTAGACAGAGTTCCGTGCGCGGTTCATAATATAGCCGACAAAACCGCCCCCTCCGCCCATGACAAAACGTTGGTTCCATTGATCGGGTAACAATAACTCAAAACCGATTTCGGTACCGATCACTCCGACCACGCGACAGAAACTCTCAATAACCCCGCGGTTGGCGGCAACGGAGGTCGCGGTGTCAATTCTCACTTCCGGTAGTCGCAGTCTCAGCAAGTCGGAACAAGGAGTGCATGGCCGGACTTCATCCTCAGAGGAACTGCAGTTACTCCTGCTGAGCGCACATGTGACAAAGGTCGCGAGCACCAATAAGGTGCCCGCGACTCGGGATATGAATATTGTTCGACTTGTGTACAAAGTGAGATCCAGCCAGTTCAAAAGATATATCCTTCACATGATAGTTCAAACAAAACTAATTAGCGAGGGTCATTCTTGTGTACAGGCGGTCAGCGTGGATGAGAATACAGTTTGCGTCAAATCAATAATTAGGATTTTGATCGAGATTTGTATTCACGTCCCGCTCACTCTGTGGGAACGGGAACAGATAGTGTTTCTCGGGATCGAATATCCTTGTTACACCACCTGTTTCAACGATCGTTGGAATGATGACCTCTGCCGTCCTCCACCGTTTGATGTCCAGGTACCGAAGACCCTCGCCGGCAAGTTCCACTCTGCGCTCATGTCTGATGCGCTCGCGCATCGCGTTCTTATCCAGGTCAACCGGGAGAGCAGGCATGCTTACACCCGGCCTGTTCCGCACTGCATTGACGGCGTCGTAAACACTCTGATCAGGACCACTGTCCTCATTTTTTGACTCCGCGTACATGAGCAGTACCTCTGCATATCGCAGCAAGACAAAGTCCTGATCGCTGCGGGTCGCATACGAATACGGCAGGTGGGTCGGGTCAACATATTTCCGAATAAGATACGGCGTGTGCAGACCTGTCAGGTTGTTGTTGTGCACAAGTCCGGTAGCTGGGTTGGATATCGGTTCAGATGCGTGCCGTATCGTCATGGCGAGCCGTGGATCACGAGCTGCGAAGATGTCGCTCGGATCGTACAAATCAGATTCCGTAATCGGCAACCCGTCTACACATTCAAACTCATTCATCAGCAGCATCGTCGCGTTCAACGCGGCGGCGGCACCGTATTTCTGATCAGCACCTTCCGTCGCATATCGATCCGGGTTGAGATATCGCGCGGAGAAAATGATCTCGGGGTTATTGTTCTGACCAGCCGAAAGGAAAAGGTCCTTGAAGTTGGGTGAAAGACTGAACTTGTTTGATTCCATTACAAGCTTCGCTGCGGCCGCTGCTTCTCCCCACCGTTCACTGTGCATCAGTATTTTAGCCTTCAGCGCCAGGGCAGAACCCTTTACCGCATGCCCGGCGTAGGCAATCTCCGGCAGAAGCTCGATGGCATCATCCAGGTCGGAAAGGATATTAGCTACGATCTGATCCTTCGGGGTCTGGGCAACAAACGCATTCTCGAGAGTCACGGAATTAGGATAGTATGGCACCGCGCCGTAGATCTCGGTCAGGGTAAAGTAAAAAAGAGAGCGGAGAAATAACACTTCACCGCGATAGATCTTCTTCTTTTCCTCTGCGAATGACGCGCGGTCGATGTTATCGAGGAATATGTTGCACGCGGCAACACCGCGATACGAATCTGCGTAGATCGCGGATACAATACCACCGGTTGTGGGTTCGACCAATCCCTTCGCGATGTTGTCAACACGCCCGTAGGTACCGAAGAGGAAGAAGTCATCACTGATAGCATCCCAATCAATCCGGTTTATGTCGTACGTGTTGTTCAATAGCCTGCTATAGACGCCAGCCAATGCCATGTCGGCATCCTTTTCATTTTTCCAGAATGTCTGGCTCGACAGCTCATCCAGGGGATGTCTTTCAAGAAAATCCTCGCAGCCGACCAGAATGATCAAGGCCACTGCAAATGTGAATATTGAAATGTATGTCTTCATACGTAGAGATTGCTTGTTAGAATTTGATGTTCGCTCCGGCAGTAAATATTCTTAACTGTGGAAACGTCGCGAATCGCTGGCGTCCAACACCGAGCCGTTCGGGGTCAGCTCCTGGATACTTGGTAAACGTAAGGAGATTATCCCCCGATACGTAAACTCGCATACTCTTCATTTTCAGACGTTCCGTGACCCCGGCGGGCAGCGTGTAGCCAATGACTACGTTCTTCAGGCGGAGGTAAGAAGCATCCTGCAGAAAGTACGTCGAGCGGGTCGATGTAACCGGGGCGTACCCATCCTGATACATTGCAGGATGTGTATTCGACCTGTTCTCTTCTGTCCACGCATTTTTTGCGAACTCCTTCGTAGGAGCAGAACCTTGCGTAAACGGAACGGAACCCCATCTATCAACGAAGAATTTCATCCCCTCGAGTCCTTGAAAGAACACAGACATATCGAACTTCTTCCAGGCAAGGTTGAACCCTCCACCGTAAATAAAGTCAGGATATGCACCATCTACCACAACGCGGTCTTCGCCGTTGATTATACCGTCGTCATTCTGGTCCTTGAACTTGAGATCGCCAGGCTTCGGGTTGAAAGGATGCGTCGGACTGTTGTCGATCTCTTCCTGTGTCTGGAATATTCCAATCCATTCAACCATGTAGTTGGACATCCACGGCAATCCCTCCTGAATGGTATTGTTTGTGTCATAGTAGGGAGCCCTCACTTTCAGCACCTTGTTCCTATTCGACGAGTAATTCGCGTTCACGGAATACTGCAATTCGCCCACTCGATTCGAATGACTCAACTCGACCTCAATCCCTCTGTTATCCATGCTCGCATAGTTGACAGTAGGACCTGTCAACCCGACGCTCATGGGAACTTCGATAACGTAGAGTATATCATCAGTTACCTTTTTGTACCAATCGATTGATCCGGCGATAAGACCGTTGCGGATACTGAAGTCGACGCCTATGTCAGTGGCTGATGTTGTCTCCCAGCGAAGATTCTTATCCGTAAGTCTGTCCTGAACAACGCCTTGGGTCAGCACACCGAAGGGATAGGTTGTGAGCGAGAGTATATCCTGGTAGGGGTAGTTTCCAATATTCTGATTCCCAAGTTTACCCCATGAAGCACGGATCTTCAGGTTATCCAGCCAGGAAGCATCCTGCAGGAAATCCTCATTCGAAAGTCTCCATGCAGCAGATACTGACGGGAACACGCCCCAACGATTCGCAGAATGGATACGCGATGTTCCATCATATCGGAAGTTGGCCTCCAGCAGGTAGCGCTCCTGGAAGTTGTAGTTCAATCGTCCGAAGACAGATTGTATCGCCCACTCGTAGGCCGTACCGGCGTTCGACTGGCCATTCAGGGAGCCTGCGTCGAGTTCCTTCAGATCATCTGACGGGAAGGTCGGACGCATCCCCTGGAGAAAGCGATGCTTGAAATGCTCCTGGTTATAGCCAAGCAGGGCGCCGACATTGTGATCCGTACCAAAGCGCTTCGTATAATTTAATGTCGAGTAGAATGTCGTCAGCATCGACTGGTTAAAATCGTCGCGAACTCCAAGTGTTGTCGAGTTGCCGTTGTTCTGCCATACTCCTGTGGAATAGAAGTACACGTCGACCGGATGGTCGTGAAGCTTCGAAAAATCGTTCGAGTAGTTAACGGCACCTTTCGTACTCCATACAAGACCCTTCAGTATTCGTACGTCGACATAGCTCTGCGCAGCAATATTATATTTCTCGAACTCAGTACCACCGCTCGCAAGAAGTGAAACGGGGTTTCGATTCGAAGGGACGCCTTGCCGGAAGTTACCTGCGAAATGACCACTTCCATCTGGTACGTATACCGAGGTAGTGGGATTCCTGGAATAGATCGTCAGCATAAAGTTATCGTCGGTGTACGTCGGTTCATTGATATTTTTGTGCGTCAGCGCAACTCGGCCGCCAATCGACACTACGTCGTTCACACGGGAATCAATATTTGCGTTGAAGTTGTAGCGCTTGTAGTCATGTCCTCCGATAATACCGTCCTGCGTCAGATAGCCGAGCGCAAGATTGTAGGTAGTTCGCTCCGAACCGCCATTTGCCGACAGATAGTGGCTTTGTGAATGGGCGTTGTTGACCATGTGGTCGATCCAGTCAAAATTGGGATACTGCTCCCGATCGGTCGCGTTGCGATAGTTGTCAATATCCTGCTGTGTGAACAAAGCTGCCTGGCTGGCACGTATTCTGGCGGTGTTCCAGTACTCCATAAAATCCGCGGAGTTCGTAACGAGATCGGGCAGCGCTGTCGGCTGGTGCAACTGGAAATCGACCCGGTAGTCAATATTAAAGGAACCGGGAGATCCACGCTTCGTCGTAATAAGAATTACGCCATTCGCAGCACGCGCGCCATAGATCGACGACGAAGCCGCGTCCTTCAGCACAGAGATTGACTCGATATTGTCGGCGTTGAGATTCGTCATATCACCGACCACTCCATCGATCAGAACAAGCGGGGCATTGCCCTCGTCGCTGAACGTTCCAAGCCCACGGATCCGCATCACAGCACCGTCATCGCCCGGCTGCCCGGAATTCTGAACGACCTGCAAACCTGTTACCTTTCCCTGGAGAAGGTTCTGAACGTTGGCAACTGGTCTCTTGATCAGCTCTTCTGCGGAAACCGAAGCCACGGCGCCGGTGAGGTTCACCTTCTTTTGTTCGCCGTATCCCACGATAACCACTTCGTCGAGCGATGTAACATCCTGTGAAAGGCTGATACTGACAGCGGTGCGGTTTCCAACGACGGTCTCCTGGGAAACGTACCCAATGAAACTAAAAACCAGGACAGAGCTCGGTCCCTGAACATTGAGGATGAAGCCGCCGGCAACGTCTGTACTTGTACCGTTGGTAGTACCTTTCTCGAGGACGTTAACCCCCGGTAATGAGTTACCGTTCTCATCGGTTACAGTGCCTGTAATAACTATGTCGGCTGAGTGTCTTCGGTCAGCTTCGATTGCATCGACATTGACCGCATTGGAAAAGGAACTCGCCGGCAACGATCCTGCCTGTAAAACGAGGCCGAGGATCAATGCCGCCAAGACAGTGGGCGTGGGAGGGTTTTGCCTAAACTGAACAATCCGAAATGGAATGTGTACATGTCTGTTTCTCATAGGCTCCTTAGTTTTTATACAGTTTTTACGTGTTTGGTTTAGTCCTTCGCAATCGTTGGATAAACAAGTTTATAGCAATTAGGGCATATGTCCTAATTTCAAATAAAAAAAATTCGCTGTAGCATGTGCGGGAGTTAGTCTTTCAAGTCGGACGTAAGCCCCGCGTCCATCGGCACTTGGTAATAGCCATCCCGGACGACAGCCGGAAATCGGAAATACTCTTTCAAGTGCGGAATGTACTCAAGGAACAAGGAAGGATGACCCACGCGGATATGATTGAAGAGCACGAGGTGTTGGTGGATTTGCCCCATATCGCCGACATGAGGTACCATTGGCACGTTGAACTTTCGGCTCATCAGGCTGATGGTAATGTATTCTGAAACACCGCCCACCCGAACGACATCTGCCTGGTTGAAGCTGACGCAACCCGACTGAAGGTAATTTTTGAAAATGATCCGGTTCGGCACATGCTCGCCCAGCGCGATCTTCATGGGTGAGATCTCATCCGCAAGCACTCGGTGCGCCTCCACATCATCCGGGTGGGTAGGTTCCTCGATCCAGTAGGGGTTCATCTGCTTTAACTCGCGACAAACATCAATCGCATTTCGGAGCCCCCATCGCTGGTTGGCATCGAGCATGATCGTGATCTCATCGCCGGCAACTTCCCGCACAAGCATGGCGCGTCGGATGTCGTGCCGATGGTCGGTCGCTCCGACCTTCAACTTGATCGCGGTAAACCCTCCATCCACGGCTCGTTTGACCTTCTCCTGAATTCGTTCGTCGGTGTAATTGAACCATCCGACCGACGTGTCGTAGCCCCTGTAACCGGTTTGGAGTATCGTCTCCCTCTCCTGACGGAACGATGCTTCCGCCATCAATATCTTCCTCGCTTCTTCACGGCAAAGTACATCCTCCACATACGTGAAATCCAACGTATTCAACAGTGCGTCCACAGGAAGATCGTTAAGGAGCTTCCATAGCGGTACATCATTGGCTTTCGCCCAAAGATCAAAACACGCGTTGGTAATAGCAGCCAGTGCGAGGTGAACGACACCTTTGTGTGGCCCAAGCCATCGGTATTCCGGGTCCTCGGCCATCTCATTGAATATCATTCCGAAGCCGCCCATCAGCTCGTTGATCTCGCGCCCCTCCAAACGGCGGGCAAGCGTTTCGATAGCCTCACAGATCAACCCGTTCCCTTCTCCCAGAGTAAAGGCGAGTCCGATACCCTGTTTCCTGGAATCGGTCTCCAGAACACATACAGCGTAACCGTATACCGAGCTAGTGTGCACAGCGTCAGAACCCGCGCCGTCTTTCAACTTGTATCGTCTGTCTTCTCCTCTTACTGCGTTAATAACTATGGATCTCATGTAGATATTTGGTTAATACATTTTTAGTATGAGCGACTACAATCGCCGGGAACCGCTCGTCTCGTACGCGATCTCCACGAGCCTCATCGTCTCGTAATTGTCGCGTAAGATCTGCAGCTTGTCGCTATCTGCGCCGCCCGCCAAACGCTGCAGCTCCGTCATCGGTCCGATGAAAGCATCCGGAAACCAATTTCCCGACAACTTCAACTCCGTCCATCGGCCACCCGTCCGGTCAGAAACAAAAGAGAAAGTATCGGGCATACCCGCCGGGTAGTTCAACGAAACGCCTATCTGCGCCTTGATCGCCCCCTTAGTACCTTCGATCTTCATATACGATTGTTGCTCCTGGAGACCGTAGCGATGTCCGTGGTTCGAAACGATCCTCGCCTGGGTGAACTCGTCATAGTCGAGAATGATCGTGCTACGCGTCGACGCCAGGTGCGGCGTGAGAGGGTGTTTCAACGTACTGGCGTACACCTCGGCGGGTTCACCCAGTACTGAACGAACCAGGTCGAGGTAGTGAATACTGTGGTAGAGTATTTCAACCCGCGGCTTATTCGCCAGAAATCCCCAGAGCTCCCAGGGTGTATGAACACACACCACGATCTCCATATCGAACACGTCGCCGATCACCCCCTGTCCGATGATACTCCGTGCCGCGAGTGCCAGCGGAGCGTATCTCAATTGAAAGTTCACCGCGGCCGTCAGCGACTTGCCTTCGCACAGACGCATGATCGTCTGGGCTTCCGATAGTGTCTCCCCCATTGGCTTTTGCATCAATACGATTGCCCCATAGGGCAATTTCTCCAACACCGCAAGCGTCCCATCCGCAGGAATAGCCACATCAAAGACAATCGGCCCGCCTCCCCAGTCTGCGAGGAATTCATCCAGCGAGTCATACACAGTTTCGACCTCAGGAAAATTTTCCTTTATCCGATCCGCTTTGCCGCGATCCAGGTCGCAGATCCCGGCGACGCGGTATCCCGCCTTCCGGTACGCCGGCAGATGCGCGTCCCTCACAATGCCCCCTGCTCCTATCAGAAAGATGGGCAGGGATTCAAAAAGCGGGTCAAGAGCTTGTCTGACAATCATCGGTTCTTACGTAGCGATAGCACCCTATAACTTTAATAGAAAAAAACATAAATCAGGCATATCGAGACCAACAACAGCACAGCCCACAGGATCACACGCCGAGTCGGTAACGGCCAGCGAAATTCCATACCTTCTTGCTCAACAGCTGATCGATCGAGTAAAGACACAGTAAAATAGATCAGGGAAGAAACTACAAAGAACAGATAGGTCTGCCGGAGCCAATGAATGCCAAGTCCCTCGGAACTCGAGATAAAATTACTGATGCCGTGTATTATCAGATATTTTTCCACGACAAACACACTCAATGCAAACATACTTCCGCCGACCAGCGTCGCGAACGAGCCGGTACTGGTACCTCGCTTGGATATTATCCCCCAAAGGAATACCGCGACAATCGACGGCGCAAAGATCGAAAACAATTGATTGATCAACTCGAATATGGTACCCAGGTTTCGTAGAAACGGAGACCAGGCAATCGCTAGCAAAAGAACGCATACCGACGTGATTCGTCCGATCAGTATCTTCGATCGATCGGACAGGGCGGGGCTTACTTTTCCGAACACATCATACACTACAAGCGTCGAGCAACTGTTAAGTGCAGCGGCGACGGAACTCATCACCGCGGCGAGCAGGCTTGCAAGCATGAGTCCTTTTAGACCCATAGGCATCAGGTTCATAATCATCAGCGGCAACACACTGCGCGAATCTTCGCCGATCTCCTCGCGAAAGAGCACATAGGCAAGTATCCCAGGAAACACTATAATAAACACCGGAAGAATCTTAAGAAACCCAGCGAAAATGGCACCCAGTTGTCCCTGCTCCGAGGACTCAGCGCCTAACGCACGCTGCACAATCGTCTGATCGGTACACCAGTACCAAATACCGAGCACCAGGTGTCCCAGCAACATATCAACGAACGTAAATCCTTGCGCCGTGGCATCAAAACCGACCGCGTGTAACCGCTCCGCTCCTACATGATCTTTTAACTCCGCATAGGAATGAATACCGACTTCCGGAAGGTGATATACCGCGATAAATGTCAGTGCCACCGACCCCGCAATAAGCAGGATCGTTTGCAATGACTCGGTTACGACAACCGATAAGAATCCACCTATAATGGTATAGATGCCTGTCGCAATCCCAATCACTGCGATCGATATCAACAGGTCAACTCCAAACATCTTCTCAAAGACGATCGCCCCTGCGTACAGGCTCACACCGATATGCATGAAAAGTGCGGCGAGGATACTGAAAACAGCCATGACAACCCGTGATCGACTGTCATAGCGCCTCTCGAGAAACTCGGGCAATGTGCTTATTCGCATTCGAAGAAAAAATGGCACAAACACAAAAGCGAGTATGAGCAACTCGACAACGGAGAACCATTCGAAATTGCCCCAGACGATGCCGTAAAGAAAGCCAGACTCCGCCAGGCCCACGAGGTGAACCGTGGATATATTGGAGGCAAACAGCGACGCACCGATCACAGGCCAGAGCAGCGTGCGTCCGCCCAGGAAATACCCTTCACTCGTTTTCTTTGATTTACGACCCGACCACAGCCCGGTGGCGATCACAACCACAAAGTAGGCACATAGCACGGCAAGGTCAATCGGATGCATGGATGCCATCAAGTACCTTTTGTGGTTGGGGTCATCTTTCTATCTTTGTCCGTGCCCTATCGGCGTAATAGTAAAAATATACAGATTAGGACAAATGTCCTAATTGTGATTTCTAATTTGTACATTTAGTCACCATCGAGGTGTTCCTCCCTAATTTTAAGGGCAGCAACGAAACCCGTACCCATGCGAACGAAAGACAAGATCATTGACAAATCGATTGAACTGTATAATGCGCATGGATTCTCCAATGTCAGCAGTCGTGATATCGCACAGCAGCTTGGGATGAGTCACGGCAACCTCGAATACCACTATAAGAATAAAGAAACCATCCTGCATGCGATTTACGCAAGGATGAAGAGCGAAGTGTCCGCCTATTTTTCGGAGTTGGATCCATCGCATGAACCATTCCAGGAGTTCGACAAACTCCTTAAAAAGCTCGATCACTTCCAATCGAAGTACCGATTTTTTAATCTCGACGTCATAGAAATTTCACGTCAGTTCCCCAAGCTGAAAAAGAAAGTCGAGACGACAATTCAGATACGGAAGGATCAGATGAACAACTCATTTCGGACCTTTGTTGAACTCGGCTATATCCGGAAGGAGCCCAATCCAGGCTATTACCAGCGTCTACAGCACAAGATCCGCATACTTATTACATTTTGGGTATCACAGGAGATGATCCTGAAAGGTTTTGATCCTGCACAGAATATTTCCATGAGCCATTCTATTTGGGATCTTTTGCTTCCCCATATGACCGAAAAAGGAATGAAAGCCTTTCGCAAGATCGAACTCAGTACCCATGACGAGCTACCCGTCTGATAACACAGTTATCATCACGTGGTCAAGGCTTCGACGCGTCGATCTCCAATAACGTGCCCGCTATATGCTGCGGACCGTCGTTGACGCTGAAATAATACGTGACAAGCACTCGCTTCTTATCAAGGACGACGGCCCAGGGATATCCTAAATCGGTACCGCTACCATCGTCTCGGAGAACAATCTCCCGCGCTGTTGCAAAATCGGTGCATTCCGGATCTAAGACGCGCGCACGGATACCATAAGGTTTATGTCGATATCCGTAAACAAGCAACACCCGATCGTCGGGCAACCGCACCGCCTGCAACGGATGTCCCTGAAATCCCATCGACTGCCATTGAAACGAGACACCACCATCAACCGAACGCGCTATACAAGCCTGATCGTCCATTCCAGCTGTCCGGAGAAATGCTACGATATCACCTTTCGGTGTAATATATGTTGATGCCTCATTAAAGGAAGCCGTCTCATGCCCAGCCACAGTCGCTGCATACTTCCAGGTGCGTCCCTTATCGCTCGAAATCAACAAATGATTGGACGTCCGCCTTTTCGGCGCACCGGCTTCGGACGCAGCAACGACCCAGTACAACCGGCCATCCCTCCCTTCTGCAAGGGCGCCGCGATTATACGCGGCCAACGGTTGCCCCAGTGCACTGTTGTGGATCTCCGGTGCAATGTGCGGAGGAAAGTAGGGACCTTTCCAGGTATGCCCGCCGTCACCTGAGTGAATGACATAACCACCGAGGAAAACAACTCCCGGCGCAGCTTCAAACACGGGTGGCTTCAAATTTGCCATACCTTCCGGCCGGACAAATGCCCATGCGTAACTCGTACATATAATAGAGCCATCCCGTAACTGCAGTAGACAGGGATCCTGTGAACCGCCAAATGGAAAGGCCTGGATCATTTGCGGCTCCTTGTCCCAGTTGATGCCGTCTTTGGATGTGACTTTTACGAGATAACTGTTGGGATCGACGTGATTGGTTTTGCGTTCGCCAAACACGCGTCGGTCAGGCGCACGCCGGAAAGCAACGATGATCTCACCGTTCTTCCGTTTGACAACCGAAGGAAAAGCCGAATGAAAACGGCCATCCTCGTAGATCACAACATCGCGGATCTTGCGAAGCCCGGGGACAGAATCCAGTTCCGGGGAAGCATAGACGACTGTGGACACCAGCATCATTATCAAACAAGTCGCGCATGTTCTTATCATGGAAGGTAACGGTTGAGTTCTAAAAACTTTTCCCGAGTTTGGCATGAGCAGCTCGAATTTACAGAATAGTGGGCGAACATTCGCAGCAAGTAACAGTGTCCACATGATCTCTTCGAACAACTCATTCCGGGGATTTGTTATATTCATGCGGAAACTGCGAAATCGCCGGTTCAAAACTCAATCAAACAACTATGAACAATAAAATCGGAATTATTGCCGGAAGCCTCCGCAAAGAATCATACTCCAGGAAAATCGCAAATGCCCTCTTGCCGATGGCCCCGGCAGGTTTTGAATTCAGTGTCGTATCGTTAGAGGGGATTGACATGTATAACCAGGACTTCGACGACCACGATCAAGTTCCGGAATCGCTTGTTATCTTCCGCAATACCATCAAAGCGCTCGATGGCGTGATCTTCATCACACCGGAATACAACCGCTCAATGCCGGGTGTTCTGAAGAATGCATTGGATGTTGCCTCCCGGCCCAAGAAAAGCAATATGTGGAGTGGCAAACCCGGGGCCGTTTTCAGCAGTTCCCCTGGCAATCTCTCCGGCTTTGGTGCCCACCATCACTTACGGCAAGTTCTTGTTGCCCTGAATGTGCCCGTAATGCCTCAACCGGAAGTCTACCTGGCAAAGGTCGGCGAATTATTTGAAGAAGATGGACAAATAAAAGAGGGCACGGCAAAAGAATTCCTTCAGAAAGCTGTCACCAGCTACCTCTCCTGGTTTGAAAAACTGAAGGCAAATTGAAATAAGCCC
>CAYTMU010000030.1:33997-53134 GCA_964438975.1 uncultured Roseivirgaceae bacterium
CACCTGAGCGCGGGCTTGCAAAACTATTACAAAGGACGAATTTTGATGTTCCGAAACCAGACGCGGTCACCGTGGTCCTGAAGTCCGATGTATCCCTGTCCTTCGGCACCAAAACCTTCCATCGTGGCAAACTTGCTCGACTCTACCATCGCATTCCACGCAGGCGATCCAAGTTCGTACTCTACTACCTTCTTTTCGTTAAGCCAGTGCTCTACCTTATTATCTTTCACCACTAATCGGGCGGTATTCCACTCACCCGCAGGTTTCACTGCAGGGGTTGTCAGCGGAAGCAGGTCGTAAAGCGAGCCCGCCTGGCGGTTGCCATTCTCGCCTCGCTGCGCATCCGGATGCCTTTCGTCATCCAGGATTTGCATCTCTGGACCGCTGTTGTAGGTGTTGTCATACGTCGAATCCTCGGAAACGTGGTAAAAGATGCCGCTGTTACCGCCTTCTGAGATCTTCCAGTCGATCGAGAAATCAAAGTCACGGTATTGCTCCCGTGTAATAATGTCGCCGCCTCCTTTGGCTGTCAATGTGATTGTCCCATCCTCGACCTTCCATTGAGCAGGGGCGTCGCTTTGGCGGAAACCCCTGAAATGTTCCATCGAAGTGCCATCGAAGAGCAACCGCCAGCCTTCATTCTTCTCTTGTTCAGACAGCGTGTTTACCGCACTGCTACTGCCTTCTTTTTGTCCGCAACTCCAGGCGACGACGCCTGCGAGGAGAAGAATCGAAATTTTTGATAAGTTCTTGTTCATTTTGTTTATGAGGTTTCGGTTTTTCCGACGTAGCTAACGATCATAATTATGTCCGCACCAGACTACGCCATAAGCAAAATAACTCAATACCGGGGCTAAGTCAAAATACAAGCAACTGAAGTTTACTCACATTAAGGAAAGTCTGATTATTCGGTCCTTCAGTAAGGTTTGGTGATGTGGGCATTCTGAAAGCCAGCTGCGTCATAACTCCCATTGCCTGACGGATACGGCGGAGGCAGGATCCTCGTACCATGGGGACCGGAGATAAAAACCTCGCCTGTTACGGGTGAGACCTCAAGACCGCCAATCCGTGCCGATGGGATATCGGCACTGATATTTTCCCATGTAGCTCCCCCGTCGCGAGAGCGGAAAAGCATATTCTTCGAGAAGGCTTTCATATTCGCTGCATACATCACGTCGGGGTTTCGCCGGTCAATCGCCAGCCGGCAAATATAGAAACCATCCTCCGCGATATCCCCTGCCACCTTGAGGACTGTTTGCTGATCCTCAACGGGCCTGGAAAGATCCCAGCGCATAAGGTTTCCGTCAGGGCCAGTCGTAAAGACAATGTTGTGATCGCGGGGATGGACGCGGAAAGTGAAGGTGTTATCAACAGGCGATGTAAGTTTAACTGTCGAACGGATAACTTCTCTCCACGATTCGCCACGGTCATCTGAACGAAAAATACGATACGGAGCCCGTGGTTCGAGTGCGTACAACACACGGCCGTCCGTGTACGACATTCCCGCGAGTATTGTACCTTCCGGCATGGCCGTCATTTCCGTCCACGTAGCTCCTGCATCGGCGGAACGCTCACGCCATTGATAGCAATAATCGGGATCTTGTTGATCGAAAGCGATAAACCAACGCGGCTTGCTAGTAGGCCGTACGTTAGACCAGGTCTGCCCGTTGTTCGTCGACCGCAACAAGTGCCCCTGTTGCTTTTGAATACTCATCAGAACAATACCCGTAGATCCGTCGGGGTGCACCGCGCCGGCGTTACAGGTACGATGTGTCAGTCCCATCGCTCGTTGATCGACGTCGCTCTTGACGAACCACTTCCCCTTGTTGTCTGTATAGAAAGGTCCCACGTCTACCATGAAATAAAAGAACCTGTCGGCATTGGCCGGATCAAACATCTGTTCCATGTTGATACCGGTGAATTGATTCCCGTTGAAATAGCCATTCGATGGAGTCCAACGATCACCTCCATCGCTTGTCCGGTGATACTTCGCGTTGCCTTGCGCGAAAGCAGCGTCTGGATTACGTGGATCCGGTATCACCCACGCAAAGCCTCCGAAAATGTGCGTATTCCAGGATCGCGTGTAGCCTGGTACGGGTGTCGAGGCGACTTCTGTGTTCCAGCTCGCACCGCCATCCTTGCTTACCCGCAGTTGCTGACCACTGGCGCGTGTCGCCGTTGCATATATCCGATCGGGATATTTCTCGTTCACAAAACACTTCTGAATATCCTTCCACGCATATAGTTCATTCCAACTTGCACCACTGTTCACGGATTGATATATCCCTTTTCCCGCCACGGCAACAATAATCCTTTTGGCATCTGGAGAAATATAGATATCTCCGTATATACTACCTTCCGGTATCCCGTTAGATCCACTCAATTTTGTAACAGCCCCATTCGGATTCGTAGCCTCCTCGAACCTGAAAAGGCCTTCACTCCCATACATGTAAACAACATCAGGCTTGAACGGATGCACACGGATACCAAGTGGAAGCAGGGGAAACTGGTCAGCAGGCAATTTCCGGACTTCCGTCCAGGTCTGCCCGCCGTCGTTCGACATGAAGAAACCGTCGTCACCCGGACGGTTGCTGGCTGAACGATCTTCTCCGAGCACCGCGTACCAGCGAGTAGCATACTTTAACTTCGCGTTTTTCGAGGAAGGTGCATAGTCAATGATGCGAGCACTCACACGGATCTTAGAGACCTCTTCACGATCGAATGCCTTCTTCCAATTCAATCCACCGTCAGCCGAAAAATAGATACCTTCACCCTTTTCTTTGGCCGAGCTGCTCCCCCCTTGCGCAATTGCGACGAGGCGATTCCTGTCGATCGGATCTACCTGAAGTCCGATCAGGAAACGTGAACCGAGTCCATAATTCGTCAATGTATTCCAACTCTTCCCTGCGTCGAGCGACACCCACGCCCCTCCAACATCGTGCGCACTGTAGATCCTGTCTGGATCCGCCTCGCTGTACGCGAACGCGGTCATATACTGTTGGTTGTCGCCCGGTGGCACGCCGGCGTCATACTCCGCCTTGTTGTATACCGGGAGAAGCTTATACGATTGCCCAACAAGGGGCCCTGCAATAAATTGGAAAACGATTACGACGCCGAGAAAAAATCTGATCATTGGAAACGTGTCTACGAGTATTGTCGTGAACAAGACACACAAGTCCGGCAAAAACCCTCGCATTTCCAGGATTCTCCACCCTGCAGTCAGCGACGCAGCCGATTTGGATATTGTCGAAATGCTCCCTTTTCACTAGAATGCATGACTGAAATCACCAGCATATGGATAACACCCGTGACAACGACCTCAACCCCGAATTAGAAGAGCTCGAAAAGCAACTGCGTTGTCCTTCAGGACCAACCGGCGTGGAAGTTGCCAGGATGATGAACGAGACCAACATCAGCATGACGCTCAGCACCATCGAGGCTCTTGATCTCCGGGATGGGCACATCCTCCTGGAGATTGGCCATGGCAACGGTGGCCACCTTGAGAAACTTTTATCAATAGCACGAGACATACAGTACCACGGACTGGATATTTCAGAATTGATGTTTTACGAAGCTCAGCGGATCAACCAGCACCTCCTACGAGACCACGAAGTGTCCTTCCACCTGTACAACGGCACCGATATTCCGTTTGAAGACAATACGTTTGACCGCATTATGACGGTGAACACGCTTTACTTCTGGCCGAACCCGGAAGCATTCATTCGGGAGATTGCTCGTATTCTCAAGCCGGGTGGACTATGCGCGATCACCTTTGGTCTGAAAGAGTTCATGAAGAACCTTCCCTTCGTCGGTCAGCACTTCCGCCTGTACGACAACAACGATGTCAGTGATCTCATAAAAGATTCAGACATAGAGTTAATTGAGATTCTTACAAACACCGAACAGGTTCATGCGAAATCCGGAGAGATGGTGGAACGGCAATACTCTATCGCCGTATTGGTCCGCGGTGATGAGAAATAAAAACATCAGACTCTTCGTATAATCCAGAGCAATGGACACAAGGAAATCGCGCTGCACCCTTTGGTGAGGCCTTGAAAGCCCGACTCAGTTGCGATCGTGTTCAACCCACACAAGGTCCGAAGTTTGGTATCCCAATTCTTCCGCTTTCCGGAGATAATCGTTCTTCACTGCTTCGGGCATCTCGCGATCACGCGACAGCAGCCAGAGATACTTCAGACTTTCGCCAGCGACCAGTGCATGCCGGTAGTCCGGATCGATTGCAATAACATTGTAGCCGGAGTAAAACGGGCCGAAAAATGAAACCTTCAGCTTGCCCTCATTTTGACCATTCGCAAATTTGGCTTTGCCGGTTGCTTCCTCCCACTTGTCTTTTCGGAAATCGTAACCGCGATTAACAACCCGGATCGTCCCGTCGTCGTTCTGCGAATAGGCCGCAGTGGTGTTATTCAGACCTTTTTCATGCTTGAAGTCGAGACGAGCAATCTCGTACCACTTGCCCGTATATCTTTTTACATCAAAAGGTTTGACCGCTGTCGCCCCTTTTGGAATAGTCCTACCACAGGAACTCAGCAGAACAACCGAAACAGCCGCAAGCGCTGCAGCGCCGCCTATTGCAATATGTCTATTCTTGATTTCCATAGCTTTCTGCGATTTCAAGCAATCACTAAAACATTGTACCAGACCGGGCTGGCTTCCCCTTTGCAGTGCAGTATGGCCACAGCCGACGACGATCTTTTATCGAAAAATACTGCGTAAATTGATGGCGGATTATTGACCTATCCCGCTTTGGACATTACTATCATTGACACCGACGCGCTGCAGATCACGCAGAACGAATTTATACTACGGGCGTTAGTCGCCATCGGTATCGGATTTATCATTGGACTAGAACGCGAGCACGCTGCGTTAAAAGAGAACGTCGAGACCTTCGCCGGTATCCGAACTTTCATCTTTGTCGTCCTGCTCGGTTTCATTGCCGCGACATCGTTTTTTCTCCTCTCACCATTGGTGTACATAGCTATTCTGTCGTTCGTGGTGATTCTGACCGGAATATCCTATTTCATCACGGCTTCCCGAGGTGAGATAGGAGCAACGACTGAATTCTCCGTCATTATCGGCTTCCTGCTGGGTACGCTGTTGCTGCTCGGAAAGATTGAAATAAGTCTCGCAATTACTGTGATCGTCGTAGTACTGCTATCCGCCAAACTCCGATTGAAGTCATTCGTCGGCGCGATCACAGCCGAAGAACTTTACGACTTCATCCGATTTGTCGTTATCGCATTGCTGATATTCCCATTTCTGCCAAATGAGTCATACGGGCCGTATCAGGTTCTCAACCCTCGCGAAATTGGACGGGTGATCATATTGACTTCCGGCCTGGGTTTCGTTGGATATCTAATGATGAAATTCCTGGGTCCAGGACGTGGAATTCTGATCAGCGGAATTGTTGGCGGACTTATCTCCAGTACTGCGGTAACGTGGGTCTTCTCGAAGAAAAGCAAGAACAACGAAGAACTGTCGCACAGCTGTGCTGTCGCGATCCTTGCGGCATCATCGATCATGGCAATCCGCGTCCTCGTCTGGACTTTCATCTTCAACAGAGCACTATTCGACACCATCGCTCCATCCATTTCCTTTGTCTTCATCGCCGCAATATTAGTGACGCTGGTCATCTACTACAGATACCGGCGGCTGGAAGTCACTGACACGAGTATTCGCAAAGGCAAACCGCTGGACTTGCCCGGAGCAATGGTGTTCGGTATCATCTATACAACCATCCTGTTGGTCGTGAGTTACGCCAATGCAAATATGGGAGACAGTGGTTTGATGTTTTCAAGCGCGATCGCGGGTCTTTCGGATATCGATGCGATCACCATAACGGTATCCAAACTCGCCCACCAGGATCTGGCCTTCGCGACAGCAAGCGATGCCGTACTTATCGCGATGATATCGAATACATTGGTAAAAACCGGGATAGGGGCCTGGGCAGGAAGTAAAACCCTGAGAAAAGACCTGCTCATCGGGTACGGCGTGATGGCTGCATCGGCCCTGGTCGCTCTCCTGCTGTTCTGACAAAATAAAGTCCGCTCACAATTCAAACCATCCCCCGCCAAGCGCCTTGTACAATGCAATATAAGAGAGGTGATGCCTCCGTTTGACGTCTACCAGCTCGAGTTGTGCTTCAAGTGCGTTGGCCTGCGCCAGGATCACTTCGACATACGTGGCTCTACGCGACCGGAATAAGGCATTGGATGTCTCTACCGATTTCGTAAGTCGCTGCACCTGCTGGCCCTTTAACTCGTAAACCTCCTGCAGGTTGCGCATGTTCGCCAACTCCTGATAAACTTCGAGATACCCGTTGAGGATCGCCTTCTGATAATTATAAATAGATTCGAGTTCCGCCGCCTTCGCAGATTCAAATTCCGCTTTGATCGCGCTCCTGTTGATCAGTGGTGCAGTCAGCCCCCCGAGGATGGAATACGCGAAGGACTCGGGAGTAGTAAGCAACAACGATGTGCGGTACGCCTGAAATCCGAATTCCCCGGTAATGTTGAACGACGGTAGAAGTGCTGCGCGAGCAGCACGAGCTTCGGCACCAGCCGCTATCATTTCGTATTCAGCCTGACGTACGTCCGGTCGATACCTGAGCAGTTCTGAAGGAATACCGACCTGAGGACGGACGGAGTTCTCCGAAAAGAACGAGTGCGTTTCACGCCGAATGGTATCGGGATACTTGCCCAGCAACAGGCTGATTCTCGTCTCCGCGTTGCGGATCTCCTGGCGAATTTCCTTCTCTAACGCCTGCGAACTCAGGACTTGCGCCTCAAATTGTTCCACCGCCAGTTCGTTGGTAACGCCTGTTTCCTTCTGTACTCTCACCAGCGTTAGCGCGCTTTGTTGAAGGGAAATGGTTTCTTCCAGTATGCCCCGCTGTACATCCAGCGACATCAACTCATAATACGCCGACGCCACGTCTGCCACCAGGTTCGTGATAATCACGTTTCGTCCCTCCACAGTACCCAGGTATCTCGAAAGGGCTGCAGCCTTCAAGTTCTTTATCTTTCCCCAAATATCAACCTCCCAGGCAGTCTGCAATCCAAAGTAATAGTCAGGAAGATGAATCGGCATTGGCTCATCCTGATTTATGTTAGTTTCAGCGTTACCTGCCCCGTCCATCGTGTAGCGTCCGAACCTGCTTTGAGACATGGCTGCGTGAGCGCTCGCAGAGGGCAGAACCCTTCCCTTGGCCGCCGCCACAAGTGTGCGTGAAGCCTCGATACGCTGCATCGCTGCAAGCATGTCGAAATTCCGGTGAAGCGCTGTATCAATCAACTGCAGGAGGTTGGGGTCATCGAAAAAAATCCTCCGGTTCACTCCGGCCGCGTTAGTAGAATCCTCTACATCCCAGTAAGTGGATGGGAGCTCTGATAGATGAACTTGCTTCACATGTCCTGCAGATCCACAAGCGGACATGATGAGCACAATTGCAATAACAGCCAGATATATCACGATCCTGGTATCTCTCATGTCCTCTAAATTTGCTCTTTAAGTACAAATTCCGACCCGACACCCCTCTTTGTAACGCGCTCCGCGATGGTCGCCGATATATAATAGAGTCCGGGAATAATGATGACACCGAAAATGGTTCCAAACAACATACCTCCAGCCGCCGCGGTGCCGATAGTGCGGTTGCCAACAGCTCCGGCACCAGATGCAAACATCAAAGGAATCAATCCCGCGATAAACGCAAACGAGGTCATGAGAATAGGACGCAAACGTACGATCGCTCCTTCGATCGCAGCCTGGAATGGTGTCTTCCCCTCGCGGTGTTTCAACGACGCAAACTCGACAATAAGGATTGCGTTCTTGCCGAGTAGCCCAATCAACATGATCATAGCAACCTGTGCGTAAATATTGTTCTCAAGTCCCAGCAACATGAGCAGAAAGAAGGCGCCAAAGACCCCGGTCGGCAGCGATAAAATAACCGGCAGGGGCAAGAAGAAACTCTCGTACTGCGCCGCCAGGAGCAAATAGACAAACACAAGACAGATGATAAATATATATATAGCCTCATTTCCCGCTGTCACCTGATCCCGTGTGATACCCGCCCAGTCGATATCGAAGCCTCGCGGAAGCGTTTCCCTGGCAACCTCCTGGATCGCCATAATCGCCGCACCGCTACTATAACCAGGAGCAGCCTCCCCGTTAAGTTCGGCTGAAGGGTACATATTATATCGTGTCACTTGATCAACTCCATAGGTACGCTCAATTGTCGCGAACGTTGAGAGCTGTACGCTTTCCCCGTCTTCGTTCTCCACATAGAATTTGAGAATATCTTCCGGGTTAGCGCGATATTCAGGCAGTGCCTGCACCATGACCCTGTACATCTGGCCGAACTTGATAAAGTTCGTGGCATATTCACTACCGAGCATCGTCTGAAGAGTCCCCATCGCACGGTTGACTGTTATACCCTTCTGCGCAGCCTTGTCTTCATCTATGTTGACGAGATATTGCGGAAAACTCGCATCAAAGATCGTGAAAGCAGAAGCTATCTCGGGACGTGCCTTCAGATCGTCGATAAACCGATTCACAACCGTCTCCATGTGCTTGTAATCATTCGAACCGGTCTTCTCGAGTAACCGCAATTCGAACCCGCTTGCATTCCCGTATCCAGGGACAGGCGGCGGTGGAAAAAACTCAATCCTGGCATCCTTGATATGCTGCGTTCGCTCCTCCAGGAGACTGATCACGTGACTCACAGACTCGGTACGATCCGACCAGTCCTTTAGATTCATCAGGCAAGTGCCATACGTCGCACCCGTTCCATCGGAAAGAATGTTAGTTCCCGCGAGTGTAGACACTGATGCAATTGCATCGATACTTGCAGCAGAACGCTGAATCTCATTCACAACTTCCTTCGTGCGTTCCAGCGTCGACCCGGAGGGTGTCGTTACACTTGCGTAGAAGGTCCCTTGATCCTCGTCAGGGATAAACCCGGTTTGTAAGATCGATCCAATCAAGCCGGTGCCAAAGCAAAAGGCGAACAGCATAGCAAATGTCACCGTCCTGCGATGCGTAATAATCTCCAGCAACGAGCGATATTGATTCTCCACTCCCTTGTACCAGCGATTGAATCCACCAAAAAAACGCCCCATGATCCCACCCGACCGTGAATGGTTTCTTTTCAGCAACAACGCGCATAAAGCCGGCGTAAGGGTCAGCGCAACCACTCCCGATAAAACGATGGATACGGCCATCGTAAGTGAGAACTGTCGGTAAAAAATGCCAGAAGGCCCCGACATAAATGCAACGGGAACAAAAACAGCCGACATCACCAACGTAATGGCTACAATCGCACCACTTATCTCCGACATGGCACTTTCGGTGGCAGCGCGCGGTGTGAGATCCGTGTGTTCCATTTTTGCGTGAACTGCCTCAACAACCACAATCGCATTGTCTACGACAATTCCGATCGCAAGTACGATCGCAAAAAGCGTAATCAGGTTCAGGGAGAAACCCATCATTTGCATAAAGAAGAGCGTACCGATTAGCGATACCGGAATGGCAATTGCCGGAATAAGTGTTGATCGAAAATCCTGCAAAAAAATGAACACCACTAATGAGACCAGAAGAAAAGCTTCGATAAGCGTCTTAACTACCTCCTTAACGGACGCATCCAAAAAGCGCGAAACGTCGTAGCTGAATTTATAATCCATCCCCGACAGAAACATCGACTCCTTGATCGTTTCCATTCGCTGCTTGATCTCGCTGATCACCTCACTTGCGTTCGAGCCTGGAAGCTGTTTGATCATGATCGCAGCGGATGGACTCCCGTCCAGTTGCGATTCCACGTCATAATAGGTCGTACTGAACTCGACATCGGCCACATCCTTTATCCGCAACACTTGCCCATCACGGCTGGCGCTGATTGGAATGTTCCCATACTGTTCCTCCGTCGTGTAGCGTCCCCCGTATGTCACTACATATTGCAGCGATTGACCTGACTTATCAGAACTCTCGCCAACTTTCCCGGGAGCAGCTTCGACATTCCACTCCTCAAGTGCTTCCAGGATATCATCCGTTGATATGTTGTACGCGAGCATACGATCGGGTTTAAGCCATATCCGCATCGCATACTTCTTCGCCCCCAACATCTCTGCGTACCCGATTCCACTGATCCGCTTGACTTCAGGAAGGACGTTGATATCGACGAAGTTGTAAAGAAATGTTTCCTCAACATTTTGCGCATCGCTGAAAATATTCAGGAACATAAGCATCGCATTTTCCTCCTTGGCGATCTTGACGCCATTCCGTGTAACCTCAGGAGGAAGTTCGCCCATAACGGAACCGACGCGGTTTTGCACGTTAACAGCAGCCACGTCCGGATCGGTCCCGATTTCAAAGATGATTTGCACGACACCTACCCCATCGTTACCCGCGTCGGACGACATGTACTTCATTCCGGGTACGCCATTGATAGCCCGTTCCAACGGCATAATGGCAGCATTTGTTACCGTCTCTGCGTTAGCCCCGGTGTACTCGACTGTCACGTTAACCTCCGGCGGCGCAATGCTCGGAAACTGTGCCATAGGTAGCTGGAACAGTGCCAGTACCCCCATAAGCGTAATGATCAACGACATCACGATCGATAGCACCGGCCTGTGTATAAATCTTTTGATCATGGGTATTGCATTTGGGTTCGTGGCAACGATCCGTTCAGTTGCGCCAGCGTCTCCTTCATCGGCTGGAGATCAGGGGTGATAGTCTGTCCGTCGCTGACCCGTTGGATTCCCTCGTACAAAATCATTTCGTTAGCCGATAAGCCCGATGCGAGAACATAGATATGCGTTAGACGAAACTGAGGAACAACCGGTCGCATCCTGACCACATTATCATCGTCGACGACATAGACGAAAGTCTTGTCTTGAATCTCAAAGGTGGACTTCTGAGGAACGATCAACGCATCCGTCACTGGCCTCTTCAACCTGACTTTTCCACTCGCACCATGCTTGATGATGGCTTGAGGATTATCAAACCGCGCCCGAAAGGCAATATTGCCTGTATTGCGGTCGATCGTACCTTCAACGGTTTCAATTCTTCCTTCAAACGGATACAATTTTCCGTTAGCAAGCACTAGCTCTACGACCGCATCTTGTGCCTCTTGAGAAAAGACGTACTCCAGGTACTCTCTTTCTGAAACATTGAAATATGCGAATACCTGAGAGTTGTCAGATAAGACCGTCAACAGGTCACCCTCCTGAATAAGGCTTCCCTGCCTTTTGGGGAACCGGTCTACAATTCCGTCAAACGGGGCCCTGATGTCGGCAAAGGAAAGCTTCAGGCGAGCTGACGACTCCAATGCCCGGGCCTCATCTATTTTAGCCATAAATGCCTCGTACTTTGATTGTGCAATCTCCAACTCCGGTTCTGATATGATCGTCTCTGCTACTAATCTTTTGACATTATTGAGATCTACTTCCGCCGCCTTTGCATCGGCTATTGCACTCTTTAACATAGCCGTGGCTCGCGTCAGCTCTTCTCGGTACTCCTGGCCGTTGATACTGAAAAGAATCTGTCCCTTGCTGACGTGTTCGCCCTCATCAATATAGACCTGGTCAAGGTAGCCGGCTATCCGAGCCCGCAACTCAATGTTCCGAATAGACTGGACATTCGCCACATATTCTACGGTGTAAGACGTATCAGCTACAAGCGGATTAGTGACCGGAAAGACTTCCGCAGATGAGGTGTTCGGTAAGTCCTTCTTGCTGCAGGCGAACATAAAAATGAAGATCACCGGAATACAATACGTGATCCTTCCCGAATAGAGAAAATAAGTCATACAATGATGAGTTTAGAACCGAAGAGAATCTGAAAAAATGATTACGGGCGAATTCGTAAGAACGACGCCGGATTCAGAAGAAAAAACAGAAGTCAGGCTTCGGGTGGAGGGGAATTGATCTCACGTGACATCGAACAAACCTTTCGGTCGTCGGATATAGTAAACTCGTCGATCGCTGTAGCGTGTAAAACATCGTCCGCCAGCATATGATCGTGCCGCGTAAAATAGACACCACTAAAATCTAAAATACACCGCTTACTGTCGTTATCGTCGTGTTCTTCAAAAGCATCTTCCCATCCGAACCACGTTTCGACGATAAGCTCAAGTATACTCTCGACTTCATTGATCGAGAGGTCCTCCGGTACATTATCAGGTTGTGGATCCGGCGGATCAATACTCAGATTGAAGAAATGAAGTGCAAGTAACAGGCATAGGAAGCGAGTTAATCGGCCATATTTTTTACTTGCGGGTGAATTCATGGCCTGCAAAATACGAAATAATACCTGCCTAAAAAATCAATATCTTCCACAACTACCTCCTGCATTCAAACTGGTGCAGGATCTTCTCTTTTGACCAGGACTTTGTCAATCTTCGCATTATCCATATCCACCACCACCAATCGAAGACCATTCCACAAAACACTATCCCCTGTGCGTGGCATGCGATTAAAAAGCTTAAGCAGAAGTCCCGCTACTGTCAAAATCCTGTGGTGCCCTGGCTCCGCCGGCAAATCGAGGTTCAGCATGAACTCCGGCAGTGGGTACTGTCCGTCAACCAACCAAGAGCCGTCAGAAGTTTCCTTCATTTCATGGTCATCATCCTGAAAATCCGAGGCATGGCCCACCAAAGCGAGAAGAATATCATCCACCGTTACCATTCCCACCACGACACCATATTCGTTAAAAACGAGCGCGTAGTTCATCCTGATGTCCTTAAACCGTTCGAGAGCAACATAGACCGACGTATTCTCCGAGAGATAGTGCGCAGGAACGAGATACGTTCGCAGGTCTGGCGCTTCCCCTTCGCTCGCGACAAAAAGATCTTTGAGTGACACCGTTCCTATGATGTTATCCCGTTCCTTCTCAAATACCGGATATACCCGGTGAAGATTGTCTCTCACCGTATCCCGAATCCCTTGCAAATCATCGTCAACGTCTATATAGATCAGATCCCGTCGTGGCGACATCAGTGAACTGATCTTCCTGTCACCTAACAGAAACACGCGCTCCACAATATCCTGTTCGATCTCTTCAATTTCGCCCGTCGCAGTTGCCTCCTGTATGACTTCCTTGATCTCCTCCTCCGTGATGTTCGAATCTTTCGACGGCTTGAGATTGAGTAGACGAAAAACAAAATCAGATGTGCGTGTAAAGAACCATACGAAAGGATATGCAATGGTCGACAGTACCTTCATCGGCCGCGCCATCTTCAGAGAGATTCCCTCCGGGTTCGCTAACCCGATCCTCTTCGGGACCAACTCTCCAAGAATAACCGTGAAAAATGTAGTTATCAGCAATACGACCGTCACTGACAACCCGTCGGCTATCGGCCTGAGGACGGTAAACCCGCTCAAATAATCTTCGAGCTTATTCGTAATAGTCTCACCACTATAGATGCCTGTTAGCAACCCGATGAGAGTGATCCCAAACTGTACAGTAGATAGGAACTGTTCCGGCGCCGTCGATAAGTTGAGTGCTGTCTCTGCGCCCCGCTTTCCGACCTTGGCTGCCGCTTGCAGTCGGACCTTTCGCGATGAAACAATAGCGATTTCCGACATTGAGAAAACGCCGTTAAGTAAAATGAGTAAGAGAATGATCAGCAGTTCCATCGCAACAAGTGGTAAATTATTTCCAGGAAATCGAAGTGAGAAATGCGATCTGCAGGATTGCTCTCGTCGCCTGGTGTATAGCTTAATATATATAGATTTTTGTAAATTACCCCAAATATTACGCCGTGATCCGACTATTATCTATTGCTATCCTCGCGCTTGTACTCATCAACTGTAAACAAGTAAACCCTGACACCGGCTTTGATTCCTTTAAGGAATCATTTGTTGAGGACCTATGGAAGGTCTACCCTGAGTGGGCTAGTCGAGTTGGGTACCACAACTACGACAGTGTTCTCACGATACCAGATCAATACAATCGTGAGAATCAATTAGCATTCCTGACTGAAAAACTGAAAGGTCTTTCAGAGTTTGATGCTGCTTCACTGTCAGACCACAACAAGATTGACCACCACTTGATAAGAAACTATCTGGAGGGGGCGCAATGGCGCCTCCACACGGAAAGATCGTGGGAATGGATGCCATCCATATACAATGTCTCCGGTGTATTTGCAAACATGCTTATCAACGACTACGATGCACTTGACACACGCCTGCGCCATCTCGAATTGCGGCTGAGGTCAGTGCCTGCCTATTACGAGGCAGCAAAACGCAATATCAAGAACCCTACAGCAGAGCATGCAGCTTTAGCAATCTCGCAAAACCGCGGTGGATTGTCAGTCTTTGAAGAAGACCTGAAGAGCGCGCTGGAAAGATCCGGTTTGAGTGAAACGGAAAAGTCGGAGATCCACAAAAGCTCTGAACATGCCATTGCCGCGATTAAAGACTTTGCCGACTGGCTCGAGAACTTTAAAAACGAAAACCCGCGAAGCTTCCGGCTGGGTGATGACTTGTACGCGATGAAATTCGGGTTTCAAATTCAGTCCGACTATACAGTTGACGAAGTGTATGAAAAGGCGATGTCGCGAAAGGAAATGCTTCATGAGAAGATGGGCGCTCTTGCGAGTCAGCTATGGCCGAAGTACATGGGCTCGACGCCCCGACCTGCCGATCGCCTGGCAATGATCAAGCAGATCATCGACAAGATCTCAATGACACATGTACCTGCAGATTCTTTTCAGATCGCCATCGAAAAGCAAATCCCGGAGCTGGCAGCCTTTGTCGCAGAGAAAGAGCTTATCCATATTGATCCCGCGAAGCCTCTCGTCGTAAGGAGAGAACCGGCCTACATGGCCGGTGTATCAGTAGCATCGATTTCCGCACCTGGACCATACGATAAGAAAGGGAATACCTATTACAATGTCGGTAGCCTGGAGGGATGGTCACCTGAAAGGGCCGAGAGTTTCCTGCGGGAATACAATCACTATATACTTCAGATCCTCAATATACACGAAGCCATTCCCGGCCACTACGCCCAACTGGTTTACAGCAATCAATCGCCAAGCATCATCAAATCGATTTTCGGCAATGGCACGATGGTAGAAGGATGGGCCGTCTACACCGAAATTATGATGTTGGAAAACGGCTACGGCAATGACGATCCGGAACTCTGGCTCATGTACTATAAGTGGAATCTGCGCACGGTCTGCAATGCCATTCTGGACATCAGTGTCCACAAGAAAGGTATGACGGAAGAAGGTGCTTTGAATTTGTTGATTAACGAAGCGTTCCAGCAAGAAGCGGAAGCCCGCGGAAAATGGACACGCGTTCAAGTCACCTCTGTTCAGCTGTGTTCCTATTTTACAGGGTTTACAGAAATCTACGATCTCCGGGAAACGCTAAAGTCCAAACTTGGTGCTGATTTCGATCTGCGATCCTTCCATGAAAAATTTCTAAGCTACGGAAGCGCGCCAGTAAAATATCTTCGAAGCTTGATGCTTTCGGAATCAGCCGAGGCTGCAAAGCCGTAGCACCGACTTAAAGTAGCCAAATCGTATAGAAAGTGTCCATCGCAAACAGACCTATTCATCGGGAGCTATTGGGGGATTATGGAATCTGGCACATACAAACGTTGGAACCACGCTCTACGATAACCGCACCCACCAACCTTACTACTAAGCATGTTGGTCACAAGTTGTAACTCGCGTCAGGCTGATGACCATGAACATAGCCATCATGCTGACTCCGAGGAGTCGGCCCATCATCACGATGACGGTGAACCTATTGAATTGAATAACGGGGAGAAGTGGGGTGCCGATGAGCATACACTCTCTGTTGTCGAAGACATGAAATCAGAGGTGTCGGGTTTAGCTGGCGTCGGTGAAAAAAATCACGGCGTGCTGGCCGAATCGCTTACACGCCAACTGAATGTCCTGATCGCAGGTTGCACAATGACTGGTGAGGCTCATGATCAACTTCATAAGTGGCTTGTCCCGTTCATGGACAATGTTAAACAGCTTGCTGTCGCGGAAACGGAGTCAGAAGCGGGTCGCGAGGTAGCAGAGATCGAAGAGGGTTTGCATACAGGGAGAACCCAATCTACATCCACGATGCTTCGGGAGCGACCTTCATGCACAATTTGTTCGCTAACACTTTGCCACAACCGGAGTTTGGGCAAAGCGTCATTATACATCAGGTAACCGATCGCACCCGAACGTATCACCATTCCCTGTACAATAATATTTTTCTCAGCAATGCCGTGCAGCTGGATATCAACTATCCCTCCTTTCTCGGTGGGGAGCAACGGCTGGACTACAATGTATATGATGCAACTGCAAGTGACCGCGTTTTCGTGATTAACAGTGCTTCTCACAAGCCTTCGCCATGGACCTCGGATGAGTTCCTTGGGATGCTTAGGGCTGCCACTGGTGCGCAAAATCTTGTGTATGCAAAAGGTAAACTGGAAGGCAGGATACCGATGACGTTCAAACAGTGGAAGGCTTTTTGGAATTCGCATAATTTTGATGTGGATAGAAATAGTATTTTGGTAAGTGGAAATAATGTTGCTTATCGTCCGGAATCGCGTGAGCTTATAATGGACATTTCCTTTGAACCCACAAGTGTCGGATCAAAAAATCATGCACGGATGGACCTGGATTATTTCGGTAACAATATCCCGCAGGATAGTAGCGCACTTCCCGGCCCTTTTCAAACGCTGAAAAAGGGCGTCAATAAATTTGTTGTCTGGAAAGGTCTGCCTATTATTGGAAGAGGGGAGTTACCGGATCCGGCAGAGTTTTCTTCCTTTGAGAAGTCTGATACCGATGTTAAAAACTAAGAGTTATATATAGTTACTATGGAAATAGGGACAAGAACTTATTTTGGATTGCTGCTTGTGGGATTGTTTTGGTTGACTACCCTGTGTGCGGATGCGCAGAGAGGAGGATTTGTAGATGCTGCAGATTTCGGATTTTCGCCGGAGGCGAGCGGTGTAAGCAACGTGATGGCTATGCAGAAGGCTCTGGATCAGACCGGCACGATTGTCGTGAGCCGCCCGGGTACTTACAAGGTTGCTGGAACGCTGTTCATCGGAAGCAACACAACTCTTGAATTTGGAAATGGCGTGGTCATACAGAAGGTTAATGAGAAGGGTGCCTTCGCGCATGTGATATTGAACAAGGGAGCCCTCACGCGAACGTATGATGAGCATATTGTTTTGAAAGGAATGAATCTCAGTGTCAACGGTGTTCTGAAACGAATGGATGATATTGTTGGCTTGCGCGGACAAGTTTCCTTTTTTTATGTAAAGGATCTGAGAATAGAGCACTTTCGATCGTATGACATCCAGGGTCTTCAGTTCAGTATTCAGATTTGCACGTTTGAGGATGTCATTATTGATGATATCATTCTCAAGGGCGAGAAGGATGGTATTCATTTCGGGCCGGGTAAACGGTTTCGGGTGTCCAACGGAGTCTTTCAAACACAAGATGATGCGCTTGCCTTAAATGCGCACGATTACACCACTAGCAACCCGGAGGTTGGCTGGATTGAAGACGGACTTGTTGAGAACTGCTACGATCTGAGGGCGCCGCATCAAACGACTCTTGGCTATTTTTGCAGGATACTGGGCGGTGGCTGGAAAGATTGGGAGAATGGCCTTGAACTTCAGAATGGAGATGCCGTAGTATCGAATGGCAGGTTATACCGGGTAGATGGATTGGGAAAGGATGGCAGTCCTGACGAGAAAGTGTATAAGACCCTGACTGCTCCGATACATGCGCGTGGCGTGCAGGTTGTGGACGGCATTAAATGGGTGATGATGCAGGAGCGTGTTGAGTACACAGCAGGGGTGAAGAACGTCACATTCAGGAATATCTATCTGGAGAAACCACGAATTGGATTTTCTATTCACTTTGATCAAAATAAATGGAGCCGGTCGTACTATCCGGGCGCGGAAGTTCCGGTGCAACGTCAGCTATTTTTTGATAACATCCGAGTGTTGCATGATGAGGGGAAGTCGCCAGTAGTAAGGGCGAACACACCGATTGATGCTTTTACAATTACAAATTCCAGTTTTCGAAATTCCGGAATACGGTTTGATGCCAAAAAGGGAGTAATGTCCGACTATTTGCCTACAAGAATTAACATCACCAACAGCACCTTCAATGCAGCTGGCGAGATGGTGCTACTTCAGAACAATGTTGATGGCAAGGTTATATATTTGCGGACTTCTGGTAATATCGAAACGAGTGGCAAATTCTCAGCAGGAGTTCAGGAGGGGAATGGGCGTATCACGATCGATTCAGATTTGACTGGATTGAAGCGATAAGGTAATAAGGTTGGGGTGGGTGTGCGCCAATTCGTGCTATGAAGCAGTAAGTAAGGTTGGTGGGTGCGGTGATCTTTCTGCGTGCGACGATCTTGTTGAGTATTGTATCAGCATCTTTGCGTGACGATTTCCCGGTGTGTGTGATGCTATATGGACTCTCTTTGGGGCATGCTGGTATCGGTTGAATCCTAAACTGACCGCCGAGGGCGTCTTTCGTTTGGGCGGTGCAAATCCGGAGCAATTCAACGCACGGTGGCACCGCAGCAAAATTTTGTTTGTCAAATCATTTTAATAGCCAGGACGCAGATCAACACCAGCAACTTGACTCACCGGATTCGTTTTGTGCCTTCAGCACATGCCATATCATCGTCGCAGATGGCGAACGGCACCACTGACCTTATTACCTTCATAGCATTGACGGGTTATCCGGAACTCATCTAACCTTATTACATTATTGGTGGACGGCGCGACGGGGAATATGTCAATATTGTATTGCAGATCGATTGTGCTGCATTTTGCCTGGACCCAGCCTTCTCAGCGGCGGCAGGGGGATCAAATTCAGTTAAAAAAAATAGACAGCCGTTGCGGGCTGTCTATTCTATAGATTGTCGACAAACTCAGCTTATTACTGTAACATTAACAGCATTCATACCTTTTTTGCCTCTTTCTTCATCGTACTCTACTTTATCGTTTTCGCGGATCTGGTCTACGAGACCTGAAGAATGCACAAAAATGTCCGTAGATGAATCGTTGGGGGTAATGAATCCAAAACCTTTGGTTTCATTAAAAAACTTAACTGTTCCTTGCATTGTATATTTATTA
>CAYTMU010000031.1:0-20551 GCA_964438975.1 uncultured Roseivirgaceae bacterium
GACCCCCTCATTCCCCGCCATATTTCCTAATCCGCTCTCTCAGTGTCTTCCGATCAATACCAAGCTTCTCGGCTGTCCTGGAGATGTTCCGGTTGTTGGCGGCATACACATCGAGAATGTAGTCGCGTTCGACTTCCTCTAGTCGCCGGTTCAGTCCTTTTGAACGCGCGGCGGAGTAGCGGAATGACTCCGGAAGGTCGGGTACGTCGATTACGGCGTCGTCGGACATGATCACCAGGCGATGAACGAGGTTCTGTAGCTCTCGTACGTTGCCGGGCCATGCGTATTCCTTCAGGGCACGGAGTGCTTTCGGCGTGAACTTCATCCCTTTTCGCCCGACTTCACGCTCGTAGCGGGCAAGGAAGAAGTTGGTGAGGAGCAGGATGTCGTCGTCGCGTTCGCGCAACGGTGGCAATTCAATGGAGACTATGTTGAGGCGGTAATACAGGTCTTCGCGGAAGCGTCCTTGTTTGACGAGTTGCATCAGGTCGACGTTGGTCGCGGCGACAACGCGTACGTTGACTTTCATCGATCTCTTCGATCCAACCATATAGAATTCTTTCTCTTGCAACACACGTAACAGCTTGGCCTGCATCGCGAGGCTTGTATTGCTGATCTCGTCGAGAAAGATGGTGCCGCCATCGGCGGTCTGGAAGAATCCTGCCCGGGTTTCGACGGCGCCGGTAAATGCTCCCTTCACATGACCAAACAGTTCGCTCTCCAGTAACGAGTCGGGGATGCCTCCGCAGTTCACTGGCACGAAAGGGGCTTTTGATGTGCGGCCGCTGTAGTGTATGGCGCGTGCTACCAGTTCTTTTCCCGTACCGCTTTCGCCTGTGATCAGAACAGTTGCCTCAGTAGACCGCACTTTGTTGATGGCGTGAAAGACGCGATTCATTTCTTCGGATTCGCCGATAATGCCGTATTCCTGCTGGAAGCTGCCGGCAGTTGACTTCGCGGTTCGATGACTCTTCTGCAACACCCGATCTACGGCTGCAAAGAGTTCGTTGTCGGTGAACGATTTTACCAGATATTCTTCCGCGCCGATGCGAATGGATTCAATTGCACCTTCTATTGAGGGGAAACCAGTGACGACCAGGATACCTACGCCCTTGTGATTTTCGGAGACATGGCGTACTAGTTCGAGTCCGTTTTCTTCGGGCATTTTCAGATCTGTGATCACAAGATCGACGTCTATGGAGTCAAGGAGCGATACGGCCGACTGCACGCTGTTGGCCGTGGTTATATCGTAACCGATAGACTCCAGGTTGCGCCTGATCAATTCCACCGATTCAGCTGAGTCGTCGACTACCAGTACGCGCACACGCACGCTTTCCTTCTTCTTCTTGTTCTTTTTCATTGTGATGTCATTTTTCCCGGGACGACTGTTTCAAGGGCAACTGAATCTCAATTTTAGTGCCTTTGCCTGGCTGACTGGTGACGTTTATCTTACCGTTGTGAGCGACGACAATACCTTGTACGACGGAAAGCCCTAGTCCTGTTCCTTGTCCGGCTGGCTTGGTGGTGTAAAACGGCTCGAATATCTTCTTTCGTACGTCGTTCGTCATTCCGTGGCCGGTATCTGCGACGAGCAAGCTAACCATCTGTCCTTTGCGCTTTGTGGCGATGGTGATCGTGCCGCCCTTCGGCATCGCATGTACGCTGTTAGTGATCAGGTTGACCAATACCTGACTCATCTGGACCTCATCTGCCTGGATCATCGGTAATTCTCTGTCAAGCTTCTGGCGAATGGTAACCTGGCGTCCTACAAACCGAACATCGATAAAGTACAGGATGTTCGATACGGTGTCATTCAGGTTTACCGGGGTGATCTGTCTCGGCATCTGCCGGGAAAAGATCATGAGCTTCTTAATGATCTCACGGGTGTAAAGCGATGCTTTTACAATGCGTTCGATATCTTCGTTCTGCTGTTCATTGAGACCTCCGCCTTTCTTGATCAACTGCGCAAAGCCCAGGATCTTTCCAAGCGGTTCGTTCAGCTCGTGAGCAATACCAGCTGATAGCTCTCCGACGAAGGCGAGTCGTTCAACGTGTTGCAGCTGGAGCTGCAGGCGTTGCTTTTCTTCTTCGGCCTCGGCGCGTTTTACGATCAGGGACAACTCCTGCGACACTGCCTTGATTAACTTCTTTTCGTCTGCCAGGAAGCTAGGGGTGTCACCGCGTCGAGTCTCGCGGTAGCCCACTGCGACAGACCCGCGTCTTTTTTTGCCATCCATCAAAGGTGCGGATATGGGTGCCTTGCACTGATCGAATCCATTGGTCTTGATCTCGTGGGCACCGATCGCAATCATCGCTTCCGCACGCTCCGGAAACTGCATTGCTGGCGGCAGGATGTCGGCTGCTTTGTCGAGAATTGTAGCCAGGTCGTTGTCCGCTTCCCACGCTATCCGCGCAAGTTCATACAGGCATTTGAGTTCCTTGAGGCGCTCTTTCAGCTGAATGTGGGCGTGTTGTTGCATGGAACAAAGGTAGCGGGCCAACGAGTACGGTGCTAGCGGAAGAATGAAACTGCAGCCTGTCAATCGAAAAAAAGTGGGTAAAAATCCCCGGTTAGGGCGTAATTCCCCATCGATGGATCGCTCCCTGACGGTCGTAAGCCTGTTTTTGTCTGGCATGGATACTGTATACTACCAGGGATGAAAACAGCAGACATGGAAAAGACAATGCATATCACGGTGAATGACTACGAAAGGATCACCGGGTCAAATGACTTCATTTCTCTTCAAAACAAGAGTCCTGAGATCGCCGACAGGTTGCTCAAGGAATTGCGTGCTGCCAGGACGTTTTCCCCGGAGCGCATTGCGAAGAATATCGTGACGATGAATTCGCGTGTGCTGCTCAAAGAATTGCAAAGCGGCAGGGAGATCGAGATCACACTCACATATCCGCAGGACGCCGATGCCAGGGAGCAAAAGGTCTCTGTGTTTTCGCCAATCGGTGTCGCATTACTTGGCTGCCAGGAAGGGGACATTACGTCCTGGCGTGTTCCGTCGCGCATTGGCAGGTTCAAAGTCGAACGGGTGGTCTACCAGCCGGAGGCGGAAGGTAATTATAATCTGTAACCGTAAACTATTAATGGGGATGCGTCGTTGAAGCATTGTAGTAGGGGGAGTGTGGGTGTGCTCGGAAATGTGGAGCAGGTATGAGGAGAGAGCACACCGACACCCCATTTTTTCGACACAATAAACCACTGCGAGATGTACACATTCTTGAAACGCGAGATCAACGATTTTATCGAGTATCTGAGTAAACTTCTTCCTTCTTCCCGGCTGTCAGGAGAACGCATGATAGCGTGTCCCGTCTTTGAGCCGATGGGCGGGTAGTTACTGACCCGGCCACACTTCCAGGTCCGCGTACATCCGCGCGGAATCAATGTCCTGAGTATCACTAAATAGATTATCGATGAACGGAAGGGGTTTCAAGCAAAGCATGCTGGGCTATTCCAAAATTGTGCTGGAGAAAATGAGTTTCAGTAAAAAATTGTTTCTGAAGGAGTATCGCAAGTCTCTGTCAATGTTAAATCCGGAGGAACGTGATGAATTACGGAAATGGGTCAGGGAATACGAAAATACATTGTCGGAATCCTGATTTCACCACCGCTCCCGTCCCCGGGACCAAACACTGCGACAAAAAAATGTCGGGTTGTTTCACCGTCACAGATGGAATGATGCTAAATTGAGCCGCGAATCCAATGTGGCTTAAACTGGCGTATTGTGCTTATTACCTCTGTCAAGAATCTTATTTTCGATCTGGGTGGTGTCATCCTCGACTTGTCCATTGATCACACTCTTCGATCTTTTTCTCAATTGTCGGACATGCCGCATAACCGTGTGCAGGAAGTGTACGCTTCCGCTCATGGCTTTCTGGCGTATGAGAAAGGTGAGATCGACGATGCGGCATTCCGGGATTTTATCCGCCAGACGTTTTCCATCTCTGCTGATGACGCAACCATTGACAGTACCTGGAACTCAATGCTGCGGGGAATCCCGCAGGTGAAACTCGATCTGTTGTTGCGCCTGCAACGCGAGTTTCGCGTGTTTCTACTCAGCAACACGAATGGTATCCACCTGGAGCATATCAACAATGTTATTTTGGATGCTGGCGGCGCAGGGAAGGAACTCGATACGTATTTTCATCGCGCTTACTATTCGCATCGGATGCGAAAGCGAAAGCCTGATGCGGAGATCTTTGAGCAGGTACTTGATGAGAACAATCTCCTGCCGGAACAAACCTTGTTCCTCGATGATTACGACATCAATATAGCTGGAGCGAATGCGCTGGGCATCAAGACCGTTCACGTTACATCGCCCAATCTGGTTCTCGACTACTTCCATGCCTGACGAACGTCGACGTATACTCATTCAAATACTGTTGTTCGTCACGACATTCGTCACTACTACGCTTGCGGGTACACAATGGGTCTACGGTAAGACCATCTTTTCCGCTGACTATACCTGGGACGATTTCATCAGTGGTCTTTGGTATTCTGTACCACTGTTGTTGATTCTGACGGTCCACGAATTCGGTCACTACTTTGTGGCGATGTACCATAAGGTGAAGGCTTCGCTTCCGTACTATATTCCTTTTCCACCAATTCCGTTTCCGGGTAACCTCGGTACGATGGGTGCGATCATCCGCCTCCGGTCGCGTCCGGCCAGCAACGTGGAGAACTTTGACATCGGGGTGGCCGGACCGCTTGCCGGTTTCATCGTTGCGATGGTTATTCTTGTGTTCGCGTTCAAGACGCTACCGCCACCTGAGTATATCTTTGAGTTCCATCCCGAGTATGAGCAGTACGGTCCCGATTACGCGGAGGTAGTTTACTCCGAAGAATACCTGAAGGGGCAGGGCGATATACTGATGCCGACTATCGGCTCGAACCTGATGTTCTGGATACTTGGAAATACTATCGCTGATCCTGCGCGTGTCCCGAATCCGCACGAGCTGATTCATTATCCGGTCTTGCTGGCATGTTACATCGCGCTCTTTGTCACTTGTCTCAATCTCTTTCCCATCGGGCAACTCGACGGGGGGCATGTGGTGTATGGTCTGTTCGGTTTCCGCGGCCATCGGGCGATCGCCCGGGTGTTTTTTCTGGGGATGATGTTTTACGCGGGACTGGGACTCTCGTTCATTGATCCGTCTCTCCCGCCGCCAACGTTGTTGTGGGGCATCGCTGGTTATCTTTTGTTTCTGTTTCTCGCGTTTCAGGGCTTGAAGATGCCGGCTAAAGACACACTGATGTACGCTGCGCTGATGCTTGCTGTGCAATTTCTGCTCATGGTGTGGTTCCCGGGGATCAAGGGATATGAGGGGTGGCTGATCTTCGCATTTGTGGTAGGGCGTTTCATCGGGGTTGAACACCCGCCGTCGGAAATCGAACAACCGCTGGATCCTAAACGCGTAGTAGTCGGCTGGATTGCACTGCTGATCTTTATTCTCTGTTTCAGTCCCGCGCCGATCCGAATGGACGTTATCGTGGGAGGACAATGATCTTGCGCGTTCGGATCACACCATTTGCGCGGTATCGAACAACATACAGCCCTTCCGCCGGCGTCAGAAGCCTGACCTCGGTGCGTCGGTCATGCTGCAACAACTCGTGTGAGACTGCGTTTCCGGTCAGGCTATAGATGGTGAGATCAGTGATGTGACCGTCTATGAAGAACGCACCTGTATTGGGATTGGGGTAGGCACCGGCTCGGTTCTCATCTTCTTCTATACCGACACTTACGTCGATGATCCCCGATCCGAACACCGGTCGCAACATAAGACTCCCTTTCACATCTTCGTTCTGATACCAGAACCCGTTAGTATTGACGAAGATCTTGTCCCCGGTATCGTTGCTCATGTCAAGTCCAACCATTACCCTGCCGGCGGTGGGTTGCTGCCAACCGATGTAGAACTTCTTCTTCTCGATGAGGATGGCAGGCAGGAACTCAATGCGTTGAAATTCGTTAAGTCCGCGTCGTTGGATGCTTTTCGAAGGGATCCTGAGTAGCTGTTCTCCCGGAAATCCAGGATTGTCTGCATCTTCTTCGTAAATGAAAAAATCAACGGTCTGGTTGCTGGTTATCGCATAAGGTGGGAAGTATATCTCGAATGCAACGAGTGTATCTTGCTTCAACTGATAAGCTGTATCGAGTTCGAATTCGTATGCGACCAGATTTCCCGCCTCGATCAGTCCTGCGGCGAACTCCGCGACGCCATCGTCATAGGCGAAATAGTCTGACATGATGTACTCCGCCGTGAGGGTGTCATTTGTTGTAAAACGGATCGGGATGTAGTTCCTGGTGTAGTCGCCTGTCGAGTCAGGCTCTACCGGCGGGAAGTAATTGAAGGGGATGTTATCGCGTGTTTGCAGGGCGATGGTCAGTCGGATAACAGTGGAGTCGATGCCGGGGTCCGGCGGAAACTGCAATGGATCGTTGATATCCGGCAGCGTATCCAGACGAATGAGTTTGTGCTCATTGGCGAGGAATACGTTATCTGTCAGATTGATCGGTGTAGCCTTGCTGATCACGACTTCGTGCGCCTGAAATTCAATGTTCTGTTTCCGATTCATACTCTTGAAGAATCCTTCGGTTCTGAAGTTGACTGAGGCCGGCTCGTTCTTCCTGTTTTCAATCTCGAACGTCGGGGGGGTCAGCTGTTCGTTGGAAAAAAAATGCCGGCGTGGGATCGAGCGATATCTGCCGAACAAGGGGCCCGGACGCGTGGATAGCGCGCGATCGGGAAATGACAGATCATTGACGTGCCTTCCCTTATTGAGATACACATAGTCTACATGCCACACATCGAACGGACCTGAAAGTCGACCGTAGGCGCGGATCCTGAATTGAAACCGGACGTGGAAGAACCGCTCTTCGTTTATCTGGATGATCGTGTCATAGAACACCGTTGGGTCGATACCTTCCTTCGGAAAAATTTCCATTACCGTCTCCCAAGTACCATCTGCGTTAAGGAAACTCAATTCAAGATTATCTTTTTCATCGGGTGGCTCGATGTTGCCCTGCCATTGATACAGGAAGCTCAGATACACACTGCTTCGTTCACTGACGGCTACGGTGGCCTCACTGAGGTCTATCGCACGTGAGGCAAGTGTGTCGGTGTAACCCGTCAGCAGGATTTCATTCTGATTATACGGTCTTCCAAGCGCGTTCAATCCATCAAAGGTGGCTACGTTGATCGTCGGCGGATGAATTGCCATCCCGTCATTGACCCACACGGACGAACTGTTTTCCCACAACGCAGTGTCGGGATACATACCATACGGTTTTGAAAAGTCATCGAAGAAGGGAAGCAGGAGAGGAGCTGATTCCTTGGTTCGGGCGGAGCTGTTCTCCCGGGCAGTCGCAGTTCCCGGTCGCTCAGCATACGCGGGAAACCGTTTCAACTGCGCCCATGTGCTGTGCGACACGGCTGCGAGCGAGAGAATTACCAGGAAACTTTTGATCGATGATAGCACGATGCAGTGTCAATATTTTGCGTGGCTATGTCTGTCACGGGATGATGTCGTCATCCTCATCCTCCGGCACTTCGGTGCCTTCCTCGCCGATCCATATATCGATCACATCTCCCACCATCACAATCTCTCCCGGCAAAGGATCCTGTTTGAGGATGACTATATTTCTGTCAGCGGTATCGCGCTGGAGCAACTCCACATTGCCAAAATTCAGGTTCGAGCCCAGTACCAGTACTTTTGCATCTTCGTAACTGATACCTATAACGTTTGGTGTAGGAACTGTAGTACTTCCGCCGTCCATTACCAGCAGATCCACAACGGTTCCCTTGGGTATGGGAACTCCTGGAACGACCTTGTTACCGTCGATCTGCATCTCCTTTACCACATTGGGGAACGGTCCTCTGACATAACGCACCTTTCCGCGTTTTAGCTCACTTCCCCGCAGCACCGCCTCGGCGTTGGTGAGCGATCCATCGATCAGGTCTGGCATTTTCACAGTGGGTGGATTCTTGCGATTCACGGAAACGAAGATCTTGCGCTGTTCCTTGACCTTGGCCCCCGCTGGAGGATATTGCTTGAGCACTGTCAGCGGCGGATAATCCGCCGAGTAAGACGAGTCATTCACTTCGTAGCGAAGGTCGTGCTGGGCGAGAAACTCCTCCACCCGAGTGATCGACAAACCCTCCACACTTGGCACGGTGATACTTTCTCCGTGGTTGGTCACGTGCGGAAGATAGGCGTAGAAATAGGCCACGCATATCAGGATAAAAACCGCAACGGCGAGGATAACGTGAAGTAATAGCCCGCCAAGTGTATTCGACTTGAATGTCAGCCCGAGGTTGCGAAAACTGAATTTCATCTATGCAAAGTTTCGTGATTCAAATATACGTTTTCAGAACTTTAGCGACGAATTGAACTCCCGCTCGATTCGCTTACTCCGGTTGTACCGCTCCTGTGCGAGGTCGAGCAGCCGCGAAATCAGTTCTGTAAATCCGATGCCGCGTTCTTTCCACATCATCGGGAACATACTGGCGTCGGTAAAGCCTGGTATGGTGTTGATCTCATTGATATAGACCTTTCCGTCGTCGGTCAGGAAGAGGTCGACCCTCGCAAAGTCTTCACATGCCAGCGCTTTGTATGCCTTAACACAAATATCGCGCACTTTTTCGGCGATCTTCGGATCCAGTTGCGCCGGCACTTCGATGCGAACGGCGTCCGGATCGACGTACTTTGCATCAAACGTATAGAAGTCATAGTTGCTCTGTATGATGATCTCGCCGGGATAGGATGCCTCAGCAGGATCGTTGCCCATGACTGCGCATTCGATTTCCCGTCCCTGGATGAACTCTTCTATCAAGATGGAGTCGTCGTAGCGAAAACCTTCCTCTACGGCTTGCTCGAAGGTCGCCTGGTTCTTGACCTTGCTGACACCGACGGATGAACCCAGGCTTGCTGACTTCACCATGAACGGTGTTCCGAACTTCTTTCGGATCGAGGAATAGTCGAGGGTATCGCGTTCACTGAAATGATAGGCGAGGAAGTCCGTGACGGGCAAACCTGCTACCTTGAGCAGCCGCTTTGCCACAATTTTGTTCATTGACAGTGCAGATCCCATGACGCCGGTGCCGACCATTGGGATATCCAGTGCCTTGATCATGCCCTGGATACTTCCGTCTTCTCCGTCCGTCCCGTGTAGCACAGGGAACACAATATCTGCCTTGATGCGATCTCCGCTCGAGACCAGGATGAAACCGGGACTTTGCGCGTCGAGTATCAGGCCGAGTGCCTTGCCCTGGCTGATATCTTTTGTCACGCCAGTCGTCAAAAACCATTGACCCGATTTCGTGATCCCAATTGGAAGGGGCTCAAATCTGTTTTTGTCGATGTTGTCGTAGATATTTCGGGCTGAGTTGACGGAGACTCCGTGCTCAACGGACCGGCCTCCAAAGAGGATGGCGACTTTTTTTTTCTTGGTCATCTGGGACGATTTCGGAACAAAGGTAAGGATTATTGGTCTACGGTCTGCGGTCTACGGTCCACAGCCTAGTTTACGAGTACTTTGGTGGTGTAGAATTTTTCGCCGATCTGCAGTCGTATGAAGTAAATTCCTGCCGTCAGGCGGGATCCGAGGTTCAGAGGGTAGGTCTGATTCAACACGTCCGGGATCAAACCGTCCGTCTCCATCTGTCCCAGGGAATTGATGATTGAGAACCGTACGTGCTGGCGTTCGGGAAGATTGAACGTGATTCGAAGATTATTCAGGCCGGGTTGCCCGAGGTCGTATCCATATACCGCGTAGAGTTCCTCGACCGCGGCTCCGGGGTCCGGATCCATGAAAAATTCGATGTTATCGATGTACATGTTGTTGCCGTTGTGATTCCGGACGACAAACGCGATCCGGACATCCGACTTGCCTGCGTAGGCGCTTAGGTCTACGTTAATGCCTTTGCTCCAGTGGGCGTCCAGTTGAGGTTTCCAGCTTCCGGAAGCGAATCCTGTGTGAGGAAAGTCATAGGTCACCGGGTCAAATGTCACCCCGCAATCGTTCGATGCGTATATCGCCAGCGTCTCGCTGGTTCCACCGGGCGGCGGATTGTAGGATAGATCGAACTCCATCCGCGCCTGCGAGGCGCGGGAGAAATCCAGTACCGGACTGACGAGCCATGACTCGTCGCCTCTGTTTTCATTGTCAAATGCATTGAAGTACAGCGACTGCCCCAGATTTGTTTGGATCAATTTCCAGGTCATACCGCCTTCTGCGGGATTCGCGATCGTCCAGGCGGGAGTGAAATTACCCTCGAAGTCTTGTCGCAATGGGATCTTGTCACGGCTATCGTTGACGATCATCAGGAACGTGCGGTGGTTATTCGATTCATCGATGTCCGGGGGACTTTCGTCGGTGGTTAAACTGACGGCAATCGAGTTGCTGCCTTCAATTAGTGTGGTCAATGGTAGGGGTACCTCGCCGGTTTCGCCGAACCGGATATCTAGTCCGTCGAGAAAGATAGATTGCATCCCCCCTCCGTTGACAGCGTATGTGATCGTCAATTCCTGGAGAGGAATGCTGCCGACATTCTGGATCAACAACGATGATGAGAACGGCTCGGCACACACTACGAGTGAAGGGGAAGAGAGTCCGACAAGGGCGATATCGCGACGGGCTTCATCGGTCAATGCAATATTGTCGAGATAGATGTTGTTCCCCCAATCGTTGATTCCGACAAACGCGATCTGCACCCGGTCCATTCCGATAAATGCACTGAGATCAACAAGCTCTTTGCGCCATTGTGATTCGTTCGATGGCGTGAACGGAGATGTCACCGGTGGCGTGGTCTGGAGAGCGTCCCCGGCCTTATCATACACTGTGGTGCCCCCGAAAACATCCTGGCAGTCCGTCAATACTACGACCTTCAAACGGTCGTTGCTCGTCTGAAAGCGCGCGTGGGCAACGTCGAATGAAAGCGTTGCTGCCGGCACATCCGAAAGGTCGACAACCGGGCTGAGGAAGGCGTCTACCTCGCCGATCTTATCTTCGTAGCTGAAGTAGTTCAGACGCAGTGCTTTGTTATCGGATGCTGTTGTTGGCGCCGTCGCAATTGACCACGTGACCTGATCGTCAAAATTCCGAATGATCCATCCTTCGGGAGCGGTTTCGAAGTCGACTGTCAGCGGTGTGTCGCTGAAGACGGGAATCACGACAGTGGAAGATTCGACGTTGTTGTAAGTGCCCAGGTCGGCTCCGCCATTTGTCGATAGTACTTCGAACTGGACTTCGTGCGTTCCGGAAGGGATCGACACCGCACTGAAGGTGATTTCTGTAGATGCTTCGGGAGCCAGGGAAAGCACGACATTCCGTGTTTGTTTGACTTCATCATCAAGCAGAAAGCGGACCTGGGCAGTTGTGATCGTGTTCGTGCCGTAGTTCCTGACTTCGATCACAGGTGTGACCAGGTTACTGCACACAGACGCGTCTGGCGCCAGGATCGTGCGAATACCAAGATCATTAGCCAGCGGTTGTGGCTCTTCGAGTGCGTGGGAGGTGAGCAGGGTGCTTCGGCGGGGGCTGTTCTCGAGAACGATGGACATACGTTCAGTCTGCCCCTGCGTGAACAGGTTCATGCAGCGATCATCCGTGTAGTCCATGAAATTTTGGAACATGATCTTCTCACTGCATGCATCCGCGCGGGGGTGCGATGGGCATCCTTGGGTTCGAAAGCCCTGGTTCGGCGTATCGTCGACATAATCTGTTCCGATACATCCGGTGTCGTAGCCCCAGATATGAAACAGTCCGAGGAAATGCCCAACCTCATGAGTTGTTGTCCTGCCTTTGTTGAACGATGGGTCAAGGACGAAAAGACCGTCGTCGTCAGAACCAAACGCGCGGTGCCAGATGACCACGCCATCCGTGAGGCGGTTGGTTGACGACCCTTCGAGTCCTTCGAGGTCCGATACCGGTTGCTGTGCGTATCCAACGAATTGATCGGTCAGATTGCACACCCAGATGTTCATATATTCTTCTGCCGGCCAATAGCTCCGGGCCTTCAATGTATAATTGTCGTTATAGGTCCATCCAGTGCGGCCGCCGTTGACACGAATGATACCCGTCGTGGGAAGACCATCCGGATCCTGTTTGGCCAATACGAATTCGACGTCGAGGCTGCCGGCTACGCTGGCAAATTCCGGTGGCGTGTCGGTTGCATCTGCGTTCTGTCGATTGAAGTCTTCGTTTAATACCCGGAGTTGTGACAACACCTGCTCATCGGTGATGTTCGGCCCCACGCCGATCTGTTCACCGTTGTGGATGATGTGTACCACCACCGGTATCTTATATGTCGGAGACTGCTTCTGGCGATGGGCTGTTTGCCCTTTTTGTAGTTTCTTAGTCGCTATCCATTGTTCAAACGCGAGTTGACGGCGTTCGTAGTCCGGATACAAGCTGCGCGAGTACTCCACGGTGGCACAGCGTTCCTGTGCTGTCGAAAAAGAGAAGAAGAAGGATGGCGCGATATAGGCAAATCCTGAAAAAATGATATATCGCAGGGCATGCCTCATGGGTTTGGCGATCCTATGAATGGCGTAATTTCACAACGCTAATTGAAGACTGTCCGGAGGATCAATCCGGATCAGTAATTCAGCGGGATGAGGTTGATCACTTCGATACCTTTGACTTCGGGGACGTCGCGTTTGATCGCGGCTTCTACACCTGCTTTGAAAGTCATCGTTGACATGCTGCAGTTCCCGCAGTTCCCTACGAATTCCAATTTCACAACACCCTCAGGTGTGATCTCGCTTATTTTCACGTCACCCCCGTCGGCTTGCAGATAGGGCCTGATCGAATCGAGTGACGTTTCGATCTTGCGGGTCATTTCTTCCGGGTTCATCTGATTTTCGCTCATTATGCTTTCAATTCAACCTTCTGCGTTTTCACAAAGTTAGCATTTCTAATGGCAATCTGGCGGGCGAGCGCCTCGGCGAGTTGGCGAAATGCATCTCCGGCAGGCCCTTCTTTCATCGCCGCCGGCAGTCCGCTGTCACCGCTTTCGCGGATACCCTGCACCAAGGGGATCTGCCCCAGGAAGGGAACTTCGTATTTCTCCGCCAGCCGCAGGCCTCCGTCTTGTCCGAAAATGTAATAGCGATTATCGGGCAATTCTTCAGGCGTAAAATACGCCATATTTTCAACGATGCCTAGTAGCGGAACGTTAATCTGAGGCTGTTGGAACATGGCGAGGCCTTTTGTGGCATCTGCCAGCGCCACTTTCTGTGGAGTAGTCACAATGATCGCTCCGGTTACCGGAACAGTTTGTACCATCGTCAGGTGGATGTCGCTGGTGCCCGGAGGGAGGTCGATCAACCGGTAGTCGAGTTCGCCCCATTCCGCATCGCCGAAGAATTGTTTCAGCGCAGAACTAGCCATAGGCCCGCGCCACACGATCGGGCTGTCGGGGGGTGTCAAAAATCCGATCGAAAGCAACTTGACCCCGTATTGTTCGATCGGGATGATAATGTTTTTCCCGCTGACCTGTTTGACATGTGGTTGCTCATGCTCGCAGTTGAACATTGTGGGCACAGAAGGGCCGTAGATGTCAGCATCGATCAACCCGACTTTCGCACCTGCCTGGGCCAGGGCAACGGCGATATTGGCCGTTACCGTGGACTTGCCAACCCCTCCTTTGCCGGAGGCGATGGCAACAATGTTTTTAACTCCCGGGAGGATCGGTGTGTTATCGCGCTGTGTTGTGACCGATGAGGTGATGTTAATGTCAATGCGGGTATCGGGACCGACTACTTCGCGTACAGCGTCTTCGCAGTCCTGGCGGATCTTTTCTTTGAGCGGACAAGCTGGTGTCGTCAGAACAACGGTGAACGAAACGCCTTCGGCAGTAACCTGGACGTCGCGGATCATGTTCAGGGTCACGAGATCGCGTTTCAGATCGGGATCGTCGACTGTTGAAAGGGCCTTCAGGATATCGGATTGACTATAACTCATGCTCTACAAACAAAATCTGTCGAAAAAAGGTCGATCAGGAGATCTTATATTTATTGTTTCCAGTGGGTAGTAAAACCTTCCCGAAGTGTTCCCTTGGCCTTTAACTCTTCGGGTAGATCGACTTCCTCCGTTACTTCGGTAGCAAACCAGGCTTTAGTGCTTCTCATCGGGTGGTCCTTCGCCAGGGCTACAAAATTTTCTTTGACGGCCGCTAAGTTGCCAGACTCCTTTAATCGACTGTAAAGTTCGAAATCAAGGAACATTACGATCTGAACAGGCTTTTCACCGCTGATGGAACCGGCGTTTCGCTTGTCCCACGTCAGGTTGAACATCATCAACAGGTCGACAAATTCCCACGTCGCGCTATCTACCTCCACGGTAAGTTGCACTGTGCTTCCCGTGTCCTTGAAATCAACCAGGGAACCGCAGTATTGGGCGTAGTCATTGAGGCTGAAACAGGCTGTATCGGGTGCGACAGTCATATCTGGGTAAATCAGGTTTAGAATCAGGAGCAGGACCATGAACCCCGGAATCGCGTGTTTGTCGATGTTTTGTCAACGCGGAATAACCGCCTGCGCAAATTAGCATATCACCGTCAAAAGGCGGCATCTGTGTAGTATTTTTGGTGAATTACCATCGTATTTTATTCCTTTGGGATAACGCTATCTTTGGCACCCGACTGCACGCTATTGACGACCTGTGATAAACCGTGATACGATAGAGGAGATCAAGAACCGCATCGATATTATTGACGTGGTGAGTGACTTCATCACGCTAAAGCGGTCGGGGCAGAATTATAAGGCACTGAGTCCGTTCTCAAACGAAAAAACACCTTCGTTTTACGTCGTTCCATCCAAGGGGATATTCAAGGATTTCAGCAGTGGCAAAGGCGGAGATGCCATCACATTTGTGATGGAGCACGAAGGTATGGCCTACCCGGAGGCATTGCGCTATCTCGCCAGGAAGTACGGCGTTGAAATACGCGAGGATGTTGCCACTCAGGAAGATGCAGCTCAGCAGAGCGAGCGCGAGGGTCTCTACATCGTGATGAACTTCGCGAAAGACCACTATCGCAGGCTTTTGTTCGAAGATGAAGAGGGGAAGGGGATAGGACTGAGCTATTTCAGAGAACGAGGCTTCAACGACCGCACCATTGAGAAGTTTGAACTGGGTTACGCCCTTGATCAGTGGGATAATTTGTCGGCCACAGCTTTGAAAAGTGGATATAGTGAGGCGATGCTTGAGAAATCCGGTTTGCTGGTCAAGCGGGAGGATGGGAAAAAATACGATCGCTTCCGGGGGCGTGTGATCTTTCCGGTACACGGTCTCTCGGGCAAGGTCATCGCTTTCGGAGCCCGCGTAATGGCGCGGGAGAAAGCCGCAAACCAGCCAAAATACCTCAACTCTCCGGAGACTGAGATATATCACAAAAGCCATGTCCTCTACGGGTTGTACCAGGCGAAGAATGCTATCCGTCGCGACGAATTCTGTTATCTCGTAGAGGGCTACACCGATGTTATTTCCCTGTCACAAGCGGGTATCGAGAACGTCGTTTCGTCGTCCGGAACAGCGCTGACCGAGTATCAGGTGACGCTCCTTCGTCGCTTTACGGAGAATATAACGGTCCTGTACGACGGCGACGCAGCGGGCATCAAAGCAGCCCTTCGCGGCGTCGATCTCATCCTCAAAGGTGGGCTGAATGTTCGAATTGTTATGCTTCCCGAAGGTGATGATCCCGACAGTCTCGCGCGAAAGAAAGGAAGTAATGAACTCAAGGACTACCTCAAGGCCCACACGCAGGATTTTATCTCCTTCAAGATCGCACTGTATTCACGGGAAGCGGCTAATGACCCGATCAGGAAGGCGGAAGCCATACGCGAGATCGTCACCAGCATAAGCCTGATACCTGATCCGATCAAACGAGCGGTGTATATTCAGGAAACGAGTGACCTGCTAAAGATGCAGGAGACCGTTTTGCTTACGGAACTCAACAAGATACTGATACAGGGTCGCCAGAAGAAGCAAGACCGTCGCGATGACGAGGCGCCGCCGCCGGTGTTTGAACCCCTGGAAGAAACACCTGATATCCAGATTCAACCGGAACAGCTACAGGAGCGTGAAATGGTGCGACTGTTGTTGAACTACGCTGACAGTGAGATAGAAGAAGACGTAGATCTTCTCAGTTACTTTATTTCGGAATTCGAGGATATTGAATTTCTCGATGAATCTTACGCCTATATCTATAACACCTTCCTCCGGTTCCGGAATGAAGGTGTTCTGATTGGATCTGCGTGGTTCCTGGAACACGCGTCGGCCGAGATCAAGTCGCTCGTAGCTGAACTGACCCTGAGAAAATATTATGCGAGCCCCCACTGGAGCTCGAAGTATCACATCTATTTTGCGGACGAGAAGGAGAACCTGACCACACTCGCCCACCAGAACGTATTGAGAAAGAAGTACCGGTATCTGCAGCGGTTGATCGAACAGAATAAGGAGAAACTCAAGACCGCGGAAAATGAACGCGAAATCGATGAGTTGCTCGATGTGCAGATGAAGTTGAAGAATGCCGATCTTGAGATTGCTAGGGAACTCGGTATCGTTTCCGGACGCTATTAAATTGAAGACGAGGCAGCAGCCGAACAGGAATTGTGTTTTTTTTGTTTATGACAGCGTAACCACCACCCCAATGAGCGAAATAGTGTTAGATACCATTGAGCAGGCGATCGAGGAAATCAAGAATGGCAAAGTGATCATTGTCGTGGACGACGAAGATCGCGAGAACGAAGGAGATTTCATCTGCGCTGCCGAATGCGTGACCCCCGAAATCGTCAACTTCATGGCCACTCACGCCAGGGGATTGATCTGTGCTCCTCTGATAGAGGATCGCTGTGAGGAACTCGGCCTCGATCTAATGGTGGGTGTCAATACGGCGGCATTCGAGACACCCTTTACAGTGTCGGTCGACTTGATTGGCCACGGATGTACTACCGGTATATCCGCGCACGATCGCTTCAAGACCATCCGCGCGCTTGTTGATCCCGATACAAAACCGGAGGAACTCGGCAAGCCTGGGCACATTTTTCCGTTGAAGGCAAAACGAGGCGGCGTGCTTCGCCGTGCTGGCCATACCGAAGCAGCGATCGACTTCGCGCGACTTGCAGGGTTCAAGCCGGCAGGCGTGTTGGTCGAAATCATGAATGAGGACGGCACGATGGCCCGGCTGCCAGACCTGGTGAAAGTGGCGAAACGTTTTGATCTGAAACTCGTATCCATCAAGGATCTCATCGAATACCGGATCAAAAAGGAATCGCTGATCAGCCGTCAGGTGGAGGTGGATATGCCTACTGCGCATGGTCACTTCAAACTCATTGCTTTCGAGCAGACTAATTCGATGGAAGTACATCTCGCCCTGGTAAAGGGAACATGGCAAAAGGATGAACCCGTGCTCGTGCGTGTCCACTCATCGTGTGTTACCGGCGATATTTTCGGTTCGTGTCGCTGCGACTGCGGGTCGCAGTTGCATCACGCAATGGAGATGGTCGATCGCGAGGGTAAGGGGGTTGTGCTGTATATGAAACAGGAGGGGCGCGGAATAGGATTGCTCAACAAACTGCGGGCGTATAAACTGCAGGAAGAAGGTTGGGATACGGTGGAAGCAAACCTGCAATTGGGCTTTGATATGGATGAGCGTGACTATGGGGTAGGAGCACAAATACTCCGCGACATCGGCATTACCAAAATACGGCTCATGACGAACAATCCTAAGAAGCGTGTCGGACTCATGGGTTATGGTCTGGAAATTGTGGAGAATGTGGCAATTGAGGTAGTTCCAAACACGCACAACGAGAAATACTTGTTAACGAAGCGGGACAAACTGGGCCATACGATATTGAAGAATAAATAGCATTTGTGTGAGCGATCAACGACCAGAAAACCATACCATGATCAAAGTCTTCCTCACTGGAATATTCTTGTTTACGGGTATTCTTGTGCTCGGGCAACGCAGCAACGAGTTGCCTTCGCAGATGTGGCACGAAGGAAAGGTCGTGCTCGAAACCGGCGATACACTGCGCGGACTTGTGAAGTACGACTTCCAGCAGAACCTGGTGCAATATGTCGTTAACAACAAACAGGCGGAGGTGTTTACCGCGAGGAAGGTTTTGTTCTTTGAGATATTCGATGAAACGGTGCGCCGGTATCGAAAATTCTTTACGTTGCCGTACACCAACACGTCAAACTATAAGACCCCGACATTTTTTGAGCTGTTGGAGCAGGGTCGGATGACGTTGCTTTCTCGCGATATGCTGGAATACAGAACTTACAATTCGTATTACACCTATGGTACGTACAGTCGTCTGGTGGAAACGTCATCGTATTATTTTTTAAAGGAGGACGGGGCAATTGAAGATTTTCGAGGAAAAAGGAGCGACTTCGTCGCCCGTATGGGAAACCAGCGGAAGGCAGTTGAGAAGTATATCCGGGCGAATAAGCTTAACTTTGACCTGAAGTACGATGTCTCCCGGATCACAGCCTATTACAACTCGTTGACCGGCTCCTGATCTGCTCGGTTGGATATTTTGAGACACTTTTTGCCACGGATTTCACGGATGGCCACGAACGATGGGCTGCGCTCTTACGATACGCAATCGCATCATGGAATACTGCGATTTTTTCCGGGACGCAATCGGATTATTTTTGTTTTGACAATTCGGGGCAAGCCCGATGAACTTCACGTATAGGACAACACTACAATATGAGCAGACCGCTTATTCTCGTATCGAACGACGACGGGATCACTTCCAAAGGTATTCTGACGCTAGTCGACATTATGAAGGAACTGGGCGATGTGATTGTCGTCGCCCCCGACAGTCCGCAATCAGGCATGGGGCACGCGATTACCGTAGGTGAATCGCTGCGCCTGGAGGAAAATTTTATTTTCGACGGTGTGAAAGCGTATGAGTGCTCCGGCACTCCGGCTGACTGTGTCAAGATCGCCCGCCACCTTGTTCTTAAGGGAGAACGGCAGCCCGATGTCGTCGTGAGTGGCGTGAATCACGGAAGCAATACCTCCATCTCGGTTCTGTACTCAGGCACAATGTCCGCTGCTATCGAGGCGGCAATAGAGGGCACACCTGCGATCGGCTTTTCTCTCGCCGATTTTTCGCACAAAGCTGACTTCTCCCATACAGAAGAGTATATCAGGAAGATCACGATGCAAGTTCTCCAGAAAGGACTTCCGAAGGGTGTAGCATTGAATGTCAATTTCCCGCCAAAACGCAATGAGCCAATGAAGGGAATCCGGGTTTGTCGACAGGCGAACGCCAAGTGGGTGGAGGACTTTGATCAGCGTCGTGATCCCAATGGGCGAAAATACTTCTGGATGGTGGGCAACTTTGTGAATTTCGATAAAGGAGAGGATAACGATGAGTGGGCTATTGCAAACAATTATGCCGCGGTCGTTCCATGCCAGTTTGATTTGACGGCGCATACAGCGATACCGCTTTTGAATGAATCATGGGATATCCTCCACTGATTGGATACAGGTGGTCAACTGGTTACAGGGACTTTTAATGCCATGAAATTTGATGATTTGTGTTTATGGATCAAGGACCGCCTGATTGAGCCATTGCCGGGAAGGACTGCGCATGAAGTCTTTCGCGCCCGGCCGACGGGAACGGAGAGATTGCGCTACAGGCTGAGTGGACCACCGCGTCCTGGCGGTGTGATCGTCCTGCTGTACGAAGACGAAGGCATTGTGAAGTTTCCGCTGATCAAGCGCCCGGATTATGTCGGTCCCCACGGTGGCCAGGTCAGCCTTCCCGGGGGAAAAGCGGAACCAGGTGAAAACACGGTACAGGCTGCGTTGCGGGAATGTGAGGAAGAGATCGGTGTGCCGGAGGACGATATCCAGGTACTCGGAAAATTAAGCGACTTCCTGATAACGGCTAGCAACTACGTTGTGACACCGGTGATCGCTGCTATATCATACAAGCCTGTATTCATACCCGATCCGTATGAGGTGTCACGCATACTTGAGACGCCGCTCGCGGAGATGGTGGACAATCATGCAATCAAGGAAAAGGAGATTCTCGTTGCCGGGAGCTACCGGATGATGGCTCCCCATTTTGAACTGGCGAATGAAGTTGTTTGGGGAGCGACAGCGATGATGCTTAACGAGCTCCGGGTAGTGCTGACGAGCGGAAACACGCCGTTTGACAAGCCCGGGTAGGTCCCGGCTTGTCAAACGGTCATGATCTGATCTGATCGGACTATTTTTTCTTCTTGCTGCCGACTTTTTTCCTGGCTACGGGAGATTTGGTGCGCTTCACGACTTTCTTTGCCGGGGTTTTCTTGCCTGCAGCTTTTTTCGCTGATGGTTTCCTTGCCAGCACCTTTTTCGCCGTTGCTTTTTTTGATGTGGTTTTTCTGGCCGGAACTTTCCTGGCTGGCGCCCTCTTTCCTATCGGTCTCCTGGCAGTGGCTTTCTTAGCTACTCTTTTCTTGCCTGTAGCCTTCTTAACTGTAGCTTTCTTCGCTATAGTCTTCTTGGCTATAGGTTTCTTCGCTGTGGCTTTCTT
>CAYTMU010000031.1:20651-33755 GCA_964438975.1 uncultured Roseivirgaceae bacterium
GTGGCTTTCTTGGTTGCAGGCTTCTTCTGCGCACGCTTATTGGCGATGCCTTTGGGAGCCACCCTGGTAACGGAAGGAGATGCCTTCTTCTTTACCGGGGCCGTTTTCCTGGCCGCCTTCTCAGACGAAATCTGCTTAGCCATGAGGTTGAGCGCGGATCCTGCCCGGAACCACTCGATCTGGCCAGCGTTATAGGTGTGATTTACGTTGATCGTATCGCTAGTACCGTCCTTGTGCTGCAGTACCAGCGTAAGTTGGCGATCGGGTGAAAAAGAATCCAGATCGATGATGTTGATAGTATCGTCTTCCTGGATCAGGTCATAATCGGCCTCATTCGAGAATGTAACCGCAAGCATACCCTGTTTCTTCAGGTTTGTCTCGTGGATACGCGCAAAGGATTTAACGAGGATTACCCGTATGCCGAGATGACGTGGTTGCATCGCCGCGTGTTCGCGGGAAGAACCTTCACCGTAGTTATGATCACCGACGACAATGGTAGGAATTCCGGACGCCTTGTATGCGCGTTGTGTGGCAGGCACCGGTCCGTATTCACCTGTGAGTTGGTTCTTGACCGAATCGGTTTTCTCATTGAAGTAGTTTACCGCCCCTGTCAGGGTGTTGTTTGAGATGTTGTCGAGGTGACCGCGGAATCGCAACCATGGACCAGCCATTGAAATGTGGTCAGTTGTGCATTTTCCTTTTGCTTTTATCAGCACCTTCATGCCGGTAAGGTTTTGACCGTCCCAGGCGGGGAAGGGGCTAAGTGCTTGCAGGCGTTTTGATTCTGCATCGATCTTGACTTGCACCTGGCTTCCATCTGCTGCGGGAGCGAGATAACCCGAATCTTCGACGTCGAAGCCGCGGGGAGGAAATTCATGGCCCTTCGGTTCGTCGAGTTTCACAGGCTGCCCATCGTCGTTGATGAGCGTATCAGAAAGGGGGTTGAACGTCAGGTCCCCCGCGATTGCAAACGCCGTCGTGATCTCAGGCGACGCTACAAACGCATGTGTGTTCGGGTTGCCGTCATTGCGCTTCGCGAAATTGCGGTTAAACGACGTAATGATCGAGTTTCTGCGATTCGGATCATTGGTGTGACGAGCCCATTGTCCGATACAAGGTCCGCATGCATTGGCCAGCACGACACCGCCCATCTTTTCGAACACGCCCAGATACCCATCGCGTTCGACGGTATAGCGCACTAGCTCCGAGCCCGGTGTGACGGTGAATTCTGCACGAGCCTTGATATTCTTGTCGACAGCCTGTTTGGCCAGCGAAGCAGAACGTGTGATATCTTCGTACGAGGAGTTTGTGCAGGATCCGATCAGGCCCACCTCGAGTTTCTCCGGCCATCCGTTCTTCCGAACTTCATCGGCAAAACGGGAGATCGGGATCGCGCGATCGGGTGTAAAGGGACCGTTTACGTGCGGTTCCAGTTCGGAAAGATTTATCTCGATAACTTCGTCGAAGTAATTCTCAGGATTGGCATATACTTCCGCGTCGGCGGTGAGGTGCTCACTCACCTGGTCGGCGAGGTCGGCGACCTCCTGGCGGCCTGTGCCGCGAAGATATTCGGCCATCTTCTCGTCATATCCGAACGTCGATGTTGTTGCGCCGATTTCGGCTCCCATATTACAAATCGTAGCCTTTCCGGTGCACGACAGCGTGAGAGCGCCGGGACCGAAGTATTCGACGATCGCGCCTGTTCCACCCTTCACTGTGAGGATACCCGCCACCTTCAGAATGACATCCTTGGCAGACGTCCATCCGTTCAGCCGGCCTGTTAATTTGATGCCGATAAGTTTCGGCCATTTGAGTTCCCAGGCCATTCCTGCCATCACGTCTACCGCATCCGCTCCGCCTACACCGATGGCTACCATTCCGAGCCCTCCGGCATTCACCGTATGGGAGTCCGTTCCGATCATCATGCCACCGGGGAATGCATAGTTTTCCAGCACAACCTGGTGGATAATACCCGCACCGGGTTTCCAGAATCCGATTCCAAATTTGTCCGACACAGATTCCAGGAAGTTGAAGACTTCTCCACTCGCAGAAAGTGATTCGGCCAGGTCTTTCTTGGCACCCTCTTTAGCCAGGATCAAGTGGTCACAGTGGACCGTCGAAGGTACGCGTACACGGGGAATCCCGGCAGACATAAACTGGAGGAGTGCCATCTGAGCCGTAGCGTCTTGCATGGCAACCCGGTCGGGGGAGAAGTTGACGTACGATTTACCTCTCTGGAAGTTCTCAGGAGCTTGTTCTTCGTGGAGGTGTGTGAATAGAATTTTCTCCGAAAGGGTGAGTGGTCTGTTTACGGCTTTCCGCGCCCTTGTAATTCGCTGGGGCAATTCGCGGTATACCGTCTTAATCATATCTAAATCGAATACCATAGTGAAAGTTTTAGCGCCGCTAAGGTAGGAAATATGAGGGAGAAGGGGAAATGGGGGGCTAAAGGGGTAAGGGGGTAAGGGGCTAGGGGGTAAGGGGCTAGGGGCTAGGGGCTAGGGGCTACCTTTACCCCCTTAGCCCCCTAGCCCCTATTTACTATTAATGTAATTGAGGAATTCGCGCTTGATATTCTCGTCTTTGAATTTTCCGCTGAAGTACGCTGTCCCTGTCTTGCTGTTGGTATCTCCGACGCCTCGGGAGGCCACGCACATGTGGTTCGCGTCGAGCACAACTCCCACATCTCCGGTGTGTAGTATGCGCTCCATTTCCTTGCCGATTTGCACGGTCAGTCGTTCCTGAACCTGAGGGCGTTTGGCATAATACTGCACGATCCTGTTGATCTTGGACAGTCCGATCACGTTCCCGGATGAAAAATACGCCACGTGGGCTTTGCCGTAGATCGGGACAAAATGGTGTTCGCAATGCGAGTAGAAGGTGATATCCTTCTCCACGAGCATCTGATCGTAGTTGTACTTATTCTCGAAAAGCCGCGCATGCGGTCGGTTCTTCGGGTTGAGCCCGGCGAACACCTCCTTGACATACATCTTTGCGACGCGCTTGGGTGTGCCCTTGAGACTGTCATCCGTGAGGTCGAGCCCCAGGATGTGCATGATCTCGTAGAAATGCTGCTCGATCTTTTCGATCTTGTCGTCGTCGCTCAAAACGAACGCATCGGACCGCAGGGGAGTCTCAGTGGACGATGACACGTGGTCATCTTCCTCTTGAGCAAGATCGTTAAGTGGCCGGATATTCAACGAAATTTCTTTCTGTCTCATACAATGTGATTTTCAGTTCAAGTTCGGGATCTATCTTCTGCCTGAGTATCTGCCAGATGACAATGGCAATATTTTCGGCGGTTGGATTAAGCTTCTGAAAGTACTCCGTGTCGAGATTAAGATTCTTGTGGTCGAATTTGTTCAGAACGCTGTCCCGAATCAGATTGCTCAGTACCTTCATATCGAACACATATCCGGTCTCCGGGCGTGGTTCGCCGGTAACGCTGACAATCAGGTCGTAGTTATGACCATGGTAGTGGGGATTGCTACATTTTCCGAACACTTTCTCGTTTTCAGCATCGGACCAATCCGCGCGGAAGAGCCGGTGTGCAGCATTGAAATGCTCCTTGCGGGAAACTTTCACCTTCATGTCCTAAAAGTAACAGGATATGGACGAAAAGGTTCACCGTAGACGAAAATGTTGCCTCTGTGAGCCGATTCGGACGGATGGGGTCGTCAGAAAATCGTGATGGAGTCGTTGTGGAATCGGAACAGCGACAGGTTAAGCCCGAAACTAAGCTCGTGTGTTGTGAACCGGGTGCCAACGGAATTGCCCGCGGGTACTTCGAAGGCGTAGCCAAACCGATATGATCCACCGAATTTGATCTGTCCCATCAGGCCGAAGGCGTTGAGGTTGCGAGTGTAAATACCTGCGGTAACCTTTTCCTCAAAGGTGGCCGAGAAATTGACATCGGTCGATATCGGGGAGCCTTTGACCGACTTCAGCAGGAGTGATGGCTTCAAACGAATGTGTTCATTGAGGTAGAATACATAGGCTCCCATCGCATAGAAGTGCTGACTGTACAGTTGCGTATCGATCTCCTCGACGGTAACGCGTGCTTTGAGCATACGCGGTACGGAAAGCCCTATGAAGTACCGGTCACTGTGCAGAATAATACCTGCACCGAAACTCGGCTTGTTGAAGTTCTGTACGTCTCTGAATACCGGGTCGGTTTTATCCCAGGGGTTCAGGTCGTTATAGTTTCCGCGGTAGCTGATAAATCCCGCCTGGAGCCCGAATGACAGATATTTGTGATCCAGATCGAGGCGGTAAGCGTAGGTGCCGTGAACTTCGGTGTTGCTGTTGACGCCAATATTGTCTTTCACAAACATCAGCCCAATGCCCATGCGATTGTCGAGCAGGGATGTGTGCCCGTTGACGTTGAACGTGGTGGGACTTCCATCAAAACCCGCCCACTGCTTACGGTAGCTGATAGATGCATTCAGATTATTGTTCAAGCCAGCGTAGGCGGGATTGATCAGCATCGGGTTACTTAGATACTGGGCGTATAACGGGTCAATCTGTGCTTGTGAGACAGCGCTGGAGAGTAACACAAACGCAATAGGGAGTAAAGCTTTTCTCATAGACTCTGTATTTAACGCGATCGTTTCCAATCCCTCGTCGGCCAGGGATATCGCTCGGCAACCTCCGTCTGTTCTGATTTATCGTCGTCAAGCAGGGCAATCATATTCGCTCGAAGATACTAGCGTTTGACGAAAATGAAACCTGTAATACGCTTCGGACCGCTGTATCCCGGGTTGTCCCGGATCTCGATTTCGTAGAAGTAAGTTCCTGTTGCAAGCTCGTCTCCGTCGTTATTGCGTCCCTCAAAACGATTTCCGGATATCTCGTCATCGTAATCATTGACCTTAAACACTTCATCGCCCCATCGGTTGTAGATGGTCACGGTATTTCTCACTGGCAGATTTTTGATGCGAAGGTATTTATTGTCGTGAGTGCTCGATGGTGCGATGGCGTTGTAGACCTCGATCGCACCTGAGTCGCCGAACAGGAGAACTTCCCGGGATGCCGCCACCGGAGTGGTGAAGTCGGTGTCGTACACGTGGAAGTTGATAATTCGGTTCGGCCCGGAGGAAGATACTCCGGCGGAAAGACGCCGGTAGTTCACAGTGCGCAAAACTGTCTGATACACATCGCGGGTAGCCTTTCCCGTTAGCGTAAGAACGCCGGTGGCTGTATCGAATGTTCCTGTAATTTCGGGTAGGGTTGTAAAGCTGAGTTCGTCGCCTTCTTCGAAGTTCTCGATCGTGACGGTAGCACGTACGATCAGGTCGTCATCCTCGTCTTCGAGCGTTAACGTCTGGTCGATCGTGACGCCACTCGTAACATCCGCTGCAAAGTTCACTGCGCCGGGAGCCAGTTTGGTCACGACTGCCGGGTTTTCATTACTGATGTACGTGAATACACCGGAGTAGTTGCCAATAAACAGGTCGAGATCGCCGTCGCCGTCATAATCCACAAGGTAGGGCTGCTTTTCCCACGCTACCACGTGGTTGCCCGGGCCAGTGGCCGGGAGAAACGGTTGTTTGCTGGCGAACTCAAACTTCGGAGCGACCGGGGTTCCGGTATTTTCGTAGTATGTGATGACGTTGAAATCGTATTTGTAGTCGGGAATCTCGGAGACCAGGAGATCAATATCACCGTCATGGTCTACGTCATGGAGTGCCATAAACCCATGAAAGTAGACTCCCGTCAGCAGGGATAAGAAAGGATTTGCGGCGGTGGTCCGCTCCTCGAATTTTGCTGCTGCCCGCGTTCCGGTATTTTCAAAGTAGCGCAACTGACTACTATTCTGCGAACCGACAATCATATCATAATCACCGTCCCCGTCAAGGTCGGCGAATTCCACCGATGGAAAGAACCCGACATTGAGATTGGCGAAAGGATTGTTTGCAACGACCTCCGTGTAGGTGCCATTGCTGTTAACGTAATACACGATGGAACCCATCTGGTCACCTGTGACGAAATCGAGATCACCGTCGCCATCCAGATCGACCAGGGCTGGTGCGACAAGCCCGACGACTTCGATGGTCCCAAATGGACTATCTGCGAAATCCTTCCTGACGAACGAGCCATTCTGTGATTCGTAATGCACCGGTGTGTTGTATCCCGTGTAGTATTCCTCATACTTGTGGCCGAGCAGCGCGTCGAGATCGGAATCTCCATCGAGGTCGACGAGAACGGGAGAACCGAGCCGAACAACGTCTACACCTCCGAGTGGGTTGGCTAGATCTTTCTTCTCTTCAAAGATGCCGTTGCCGTTGTTTTCATAATAGTGTATTATATTCCGCGCTTGCCAGAAATAGTGATCACCGTCACCTTTCCCAAGCAAAAGATCAGCGTCTCCGTCTCCGTCGAGGTCAGCAAACACTGGCTGTGTGTTGGGGAAATAGATCTCGCTGAACGGATTTCCCGTTTGGTTCGCGGGATTATATGGTCCCGTCTGTTCAACGAAGTTGCCTTCGGAGACTTGTTTATAATAATTCGGGGTGGTGTAATATCCTCCGAACACGAGGTCTAGGTCTCCATCGCCATCCACGTCGGAAAGAGCAGGATTCAGGAGCCAGGGATTTTGCGGGAGGCCGGATAACGTGATGTTCGTTGCACGGGTAAATGTTCCTGCACCATCATTTCGGAACCACGATACATGATCGACACTCCCCGTGTTGGGATCTGTGTATGTTCCGGTTATAACCACATCGAGATCACCGTCCTTATCGATGTCGCCAAAAGCAAGCTTGACGTGACCGGTCAGGCTGAGACCGCGGAATGGATTGCCGGATTTTGTAGTCGGATTCCACGGCGTCGTCTGTTCATTGTAGACACCGTTGTCATTCCGGTAGTAGCGGATCGGGTCGTTTTCAGCATAGCTAAGGCCTACAAACAGATCCTGATCACCGTCGTTGTCAATATCCGCGAACACAATGCCGCGGTCGTGGTTGCCGATATCAACAGACCTGAAGGGATTTGCATTGCCGTATGCTTCCTCGTATATCGGATTCTCTTTTGTGCCGATATTGATCAGGTAGCGCATGGGCTGCATGACGATGGAGGGGTATGAATATCCGTCCTGGTCGGCTACGAGTATATCGAGGTCTCCGTCGTTGTCAACATCCGCTACTGCCGGGTAATTTACATCTTTGAATTTGAAGGGGTCACGCAGTGGATTGGCGTGGCGCGGTTGTCGTACGAAAGGTCCGTTGTTTGTCGTCTGGGCTTGTGTGGACAGTGCTGCACCAACGACCAATATTCCGGTGGCAGCGGCGATCCTCAATTGGACGTGGAGGTTCTCAATTCTTCGCCGTAATTTCCGCAGTTTGCGGAGAAGTGTCGTATATGTGTATGCAGTTGGGTCCGTCTCGCGCTTCAATCGGGTGGCAAGCTTCCGGTAACGGCGCAATGTCCGGTGGTAGAGTCCGATAAGATGGGGTGCGATTTTCACGGGGTTATTAAACGTTAACAATGATAATATATTTTTTTTAAAGATATTAGAATGGCTTGGGATTGTTTTATGAATGCGCCGCAGTTGATATTCGAGTGTATTTGGGATAGCCCTTCGGCTCCGGAAGTTGCGAGCGTGGTGAAGCTTTGGTTGCAGCATGGCGCGTTATCGCGACCTGATATGATTGAAGATCGCTCACGCCAGATCGTTTATGTCATTAAGGACCACAGGGGTGAAGTGGGAGGTGTTTCGACAGCACGTCCTGTTCAAGTGTCTTTCCTCAACAATCACTATTTCTACGAATTCAGATGTTTTATAGCGCCGAATTTTCGGGCACCTGGGCTTGATACGTTACTTGCGTTGAAGACGAAGCAATACCTTGAATCAGTCTCCGAACCGGATTCGCGATTTAAGGGTATACTCATGATCGTCGAGAACGAAGAACTTAAACAGGGCCGAACCAAGGCGGTCTGGTCAGGATCTGGTATGGTTCTCGCAGGATATACCCGAACGGGACACCATATCCGCGTCGGATATTTTAAGGGTGCCAGGATATAGTTACAGCAAAAAGATAGTTGCAATGAAGCCTGTGGATGAAATGTATCGCCTCTCCTTTGAGAGTTGGTGGAAAGCGGATCCCGCGTCGATCCGGGATCAGATACTGGCCTTATGGATGGAACATGGCGGCCCCACGGGGACACGTGCGGAGGAGCGTCTCAATCAGATTGTGCTTGTTGTGAGAGATTCCGGCGGCAGGGTTGTGGGACTTTCAACGGCGTTCAAGACGTACGTTCAGCAACTTCGCAATCATTTCTTCGCTATTCGGTTGATGCTCGCCGCAGACCATCGAATACCAGGCTTAACGCCAAAGCTATTGGTGAAGACACGCGACTTTCTGGAATCGATTCATTCACACGAAGACGAACCGCTTGCTATTGGTATCCTGACACTCGTCGAGAACCCACGGCTTAAGGAAACACGCAACCAAGCGATCTGGCCCGCGTCAGGAATGGTCTATGTAGGCAATAGTAAAGAGGGGCATCATTTGCGCGTGTACTACTTCAAAGGGGCGCGGATAACACCGTAAACTTGATTCACCGCAGGTTAGTCTTCACGTACCGTGATCCGCAGGGTATTCAATCTTCTTACGGCGATGTTCGGATACCAGGAGAGTTGCTGCGGTGGAAGTTCAATTGTCGGAAATCGGTCGAGGAAGGCTTCAATCGCGATCCGGGATTGAGATCGTCCAAGCCAGTCACCGAGACAGAAATGCCGACCACTTCCAAAGGATAGGTGTCGGTTGGGTTTTCGCGTGATGATAAACTGGTCGGCGTTCTCAAAAACACTTTCATCTCGGTTTGCCGATGCGATCACCAATGTCATCGTGGCGCCTGTCGGGATCAGTTTGTCGCGAAGGTTGAATTTCTTCTGCGAGATTCGCCCGAGCAGGTGAACGACGGAGTCGTAGCGAAGTACCTCCTCGATCGCTGACTCCGTCAGTTCGGGGTGCTCACGGACAAGTGCCATCTGATCCGGATGTATGAGTAGGTTATGGAGGCTGTTGCTGATGAGGCTCGCAGATGTCTCTTCCCCCGCGGTGAAGAGAAAGATGGCGATCGAGATAAGTTCTTCTTCGGAGAGACCGAATGCCTCGGCCTTGTTGTACTGGATCATCCGGCTGAGTAGTCCGCCGTCAGGATGAGTGGATTTGTAGCGGATCTGATCACGGAACAGGGAAACAAAGTCTGCGGCGGCCCGATTCAAGTGGACGAGATCTTTCAGGGTGAGATAGAGATCCAGCGCCTTCGTCATGGCGATTCCGAGATCGATCAGTTGCTGTGTGTTGGTTACGGAAATTCCCAGGATACTGGAGATGGTGAGGACTGGCAGTGGTTGCGCATATTCTGTCACAAAGTCTATTTCACTGCGGCCGCGCAGACCATCGAGCAATAGCGTGGCATTGCGGCGAATGAGGGAGTCGACTTCCCGATCACTCCAGGTTCGGATGACGAAATTTCGAATGCGCTGATGTTGCTCTCCGTTCAACATCAGGACGAATGAGTTCATTGCCTGGAGGATCGCGCGAAAGTCCTCTTCTTTGTTGTCCATGTACTGGATGCCACGCTTCATCCAGGCGAGCCGGTTCCCACTTTCGAATACGCTGCTCTTGAGAATTTCTTTGATGTCATCGTAACGGGAAACAATGTATTCGCCCGTTTGGGCAAGATACACGGGGTCGGCTGCGCGAAGTTCCCGATACATAGGGTATGGGTTGCCGAGATGCGCGGCGTCGAGCGGTCGCCACAGGGAGCGGTTATTCATGATTACTTGCTGATGTGAGATAATCGACTAGTTGCTCCACCGTTGGATAATCCCAAAATAGGAGAGGGTTCAACTCAATGCCAAGCTTCCGCTCTAGTGTATCCAGCATGACAACCGCTCTGATCGAGTCGAGCCCGAGTGAATGAAAGGATGCACCGTCTTCTATTTCGGCCGTTTCCAGACCCGATTCCCGCGAAATCTCTTCCTTAACGGTTTGCAGTATTTCCAGACGGGTTTTCATAATGTTCTTCGTTTACTACAGCCCAATAGTCTTCCAGTGGTGTAGTGATCGCTAACCGGTGTTCTCCTTTTTGAGTACTTGCAAGACTCGGCCTTCTCAGGCCGCGCAGGAGCCTCACATCGTAAATCTCCTCCACACTGTCTTCGTACTTGAGGTGGCCAACGATTTGCGCAGTTGGCAGGTGGACGACCACGATGCCGCAGAACAGCGACTTGCCGGCGATCGGCAGATCATGGAACGCGGCTTGCTTTTTCCGCAGTTGAGACAGGCCGATGAACAGGTAGTCGCCTTCGCGGTCCATGCCACGTGCAAATCCATTCAACGGCAGTACTACTTCTTTTTTTCCACTCAGAGGATCAATCTTGACAAGATTCCCCGCTGCGGACTCCAGTATGAATAGTTGATTATCGTAAATACGGGGAGAGTGTGGCATAGCCAGTCCTTCGGCCACTAGTGAGTTCGTTGCAACTTCAACGACAACGCCACCGCGTTCACGGTCTTTTCGCCATCCTTCGCCTTCGTTGCTCCGTCCCAGCGCTGTAACAAATCGCGGTTGTCCATCGTCGAATGCGAGGCCATTGAGGTGGCATTGATCCGATGGCTCCATTCGATCGACAAAGAAGGGCTTCCACACGGGGGTGAAACTGTAGCGGTGGTCGATATAACACAAACAACTAAACCGCGTGTTCACGGCCAGGAGTTTGTCGCCGGCCCAGTGTAGGTCATGAATGTCGACTTCGCCCGTGTAATACGTTGCCCGTGGCAGATATAGTGCGTCATAGATACCTGGACGACTCGGGTAGTTCGGCGCCATCCGGGGTGCGTTGTTAAAGACAACGACCTCGTTGAGGGTAGCGACGGCAAGTCTTGAAGCATCGGCTGCGATGCCCATCGGCTTGGAGAATGTTCTCGGCAACTGGATGAGTTTCGCCGAATTGACCGCACTCAGGAGGACGACCTTTCCGGCCTGGTATGTGCTGAGTGCCAGGGAACAGTTGAGTCGGAGAAGGAGGTCGGGAAGATCAGGGGAGTGAGTGCATGTAAACGGAGCGGAGGGGTTCATGCATTAAAGAAATCCAAAACTCCAGCAATCTCCAAGGACACATCGCATTTGACGATGAAACAAACGTTTGGGGAAACAAAAATTGGCAAGGTGTCGGCCAAATTGGAGCTATTTCGCGTTAATAATGGTTACTTTGAGATCGGTTCCTATGGAGGGATGATCAGAAGATCGTCTGAGAACAGAATATGACGAGTGTGAGCAGAAAAGCGAGAAGCAGACGGTATTTTAGGCTCATGTGCATTCCGAGTTTCCGACCAAGATATGGTATAAAGTAACGATTTCCAATATAGAGGATAACTATTTGATCAACATGTACTTATTAAATATTGAGAAAGTATGACTTTTAATGCCATCCGCGACCAGATCCAAGCGTACCGCGAGGCGGGGAAGTCGCTTTTTACGACGTCTTCATTCCAGTCGCACAGCCTGGTCCTTCTGCATATTCTAAGTCGTATCGACAACACCATTCCAGTGTACTTCATCAACACGGGATATCATTTTCCGGAGACGGTGAGCTTTCGCGACCAGGTGACGGAAAGATTCGGGATCCGGACCCTCGATCTCAAATCCGATGTCCCAAAATTCATGCAGCGGGATAGTGAGGGGCGTTTGCTTTTCACGTCAGATCCGGATCATTGTTGCTACTTGAATAAGACGCAGCCGATGGATGCGATCCTCATGTCGCATGATATCTGGATAAACGGCGTCCGAGCTGATCAGAGCGCAGCCCGTGCGGCAATGCGCACAGAGCAGCCTGCTAAACACGGATGTATGCGGTTTCATCCCATGCTTGATTGGAACGCCAAGATGATATGGGAATATCAGAAGGAGTACGACCTGCCCCGGCACCCGCTTGAGGAGAAAGGTTACATCAGTATCGGCTGCGAGCCCTGCACCAGAAAGTTAGACCCCGAAATGCAGGAGCGGGAAGCTCGTTGGTTCGGGATGAACAAGGTGGAGTGCGGCCTGCACACCGACCTGATCAGTAAGTAGTGAGGCGTGAGTGGGGTGTGCGGGTTGGGTGCTTTGCTCCCTGGTCTGAAGGAGTGTATAGGCTAAGATTAATTACTGTCGGGGGGTATTGCAATTGGCGGATGGAATTGACAATTTTGTCCCCTTCGATTTTAGTCGGGTAAAATGAAAACGCATCGTTGATGAAGAGCTCACTACTCACCACTCGCTACTCACCACTCACGACTCACGTCTAATGAAAGTTCTTGTCACTGGAGGGGCCGGCTATATCGGTACCGAACTCGTCGCACTACTGATCAACAATCCCCTGGTGGACAACGTGATCATTTATGACAATCTCAGCAGACCGAACTTCAACCTCTTTCTCGGGCTGAGATTAAAGAATGCACATAAGATCAGCTTTGTCAAAGGCGAACTTCTCGATTCCCGCGCATTGAAGAAGACGTTGCAGGGTGTCGATGTGGTTTACCACCTTGCCGCCAAGGTCACGACTCCGTTTGCCAATGCTGATGCGCACGCCTATGAGCAGGTCAATCACTGGGGTACCGCGGAGTTGGTCTATGCGGTGGAGACCAGTGACGTAAAGCGGTTCATCTATACGAGCAGCACGGGGGTTTACGGGTCTTCAAAAATGCCAGCGCACGAGGATAAACCCCCCGAACCGCAGACATTTTATGCGGCGTCAAAGCTCCGTGGTGAACAGCATGTTCGCCGGCTGATCGGGAAGAAAGACACCTACATCATGCGTTGCGGTAACGTGTATGGTTACAGCAAGACAATGCGGTTCGATGCCGTTATCAACAAGTTTGTCTTTGAAGCGAATTTTAACAGGCTGGTCACGATTCAGGGAGACGGAAAGCAATCACGGACCTTCATCCACATCGAGATGGTAGCCCGCGCGCTGAATAACCTACTTACTGCAGATTTGCCGAGCGATGTCTACAATATCGTCGATAAGAACCTGAAGGTGATCGATATCCTGGACGTTCTGAAAGAACTGATACCCGATCTGGAATTCATCTTCATCAATCAACACCTGCA
>CAYTMU010000031.1:33855-52677 GCA_964438975.1 uncultured Roseivirgaceae bacterium
TCACCATCCTTGAAGAGTGCAATGGAGGGGGAGGAGGGTGGATAGGGAAGGGTGTACTCACGTGCTTTCGCAACCGCGTCTTTGTCGACACCTGCGAAAACCGTCGTCAACGAGGCGGGCTTCTTTGCTGAGTTCTGCAATGCCCATTTGATACCCGGCCTTGCGGCTCCTGCGGCGCATCCGCATACTGAGTTGATGACCAGCAGGGTTGTCCCTTTCTGTTCCTTCAATTCAGTGTCGACTTCTTCCGATGTCTTTAATTCGCGGAATCCCGCGCTTGTCAGATCTGAGCGCATAGGCGCCACCAATTGTTCTGGATACATATTATCTTACTTTATTGTCTGTTTATTTTTTTCTTACATGAAACCTAATTCCAATTTCGCAGCTTCACTCATCATTTCCTGCGAGTATGGGGGGTCAAACGTAACTTCTACCTTGACTTCATTGATCCCAGGGATGGTTCTCAATTTCTGTTCGATTTCCTCTGGAATCACTTCGGCGGATGGACATGACGGGGATGTCAGCGTCATCAATACATACACATTGTTAACGGGGTAGACACTGATCTCGTAGATCAGTCCTAACTCATACACATCGACGGGTATTTCAGGGTCATACACCGTCTTGAGCGCCTGAAGGACTTTCTCCTGAAGATCAGGAATGGTCCCGTTTCCTTTTTGTTCCGGATTTTCCGTTTGTTCATTCATGACTTTACCTGCATTTTGGTTTTGAACGCCAGTGCGTACAATTTCATTTGCTTGATCATGGCGGCGAAACCGTTCGACCGTTGCGTACCGATAAAGCGGTCCATACCAATGCGGTTCATAAAGTACAGATCGGCGTTAAGCACTGCGTCAGGTGTCTGCCCGTTGAAGATTCGCGTTAAGAGACTGACCAGTCCTTTTGTAATAGCCGTATTGCTATCGGCCTGGAAGTGCAGCTGACTCTTATCCAGTGTTGCTGTGAGCCACACTTTTGACTGGCAACCTTTGACGATATTCTCATCCCGCCTTTGATCCTCCGGCATGTCCGGGAGTTTCTGGCCCAATTCCATGATGTATAGTACAGTCATCTCCATATCTCCGTCGAGTAAGGAGAATTCACTAATGATCTCGTCCTGGATCTGGTCTATTGTCATTTATAGACGGTTCGCTCCAATTTTGTTACGCGGTTGTGAAGGTCGCCGATCTCAGCCACCTTATCACCCAGTCGAATGATCGCGCGGCTATTCTCCGCCGTCTGAAGGTTGAGCCTGACAAGCTGTTTCTCTACCTTTTCGACCTTGACTTCCAGACGGTCAAGTCTTTCGATCGTATGATCTAATCGCTCTACGGTCTGATCTAATCGTTCTACTGTCTGATCCAATCGTTCTACGGTCTGATCCAATCGTTCTACGGTTTGATCCAATCGTTCTACGGTTTGATCCAATCGCTGATTGGTTCCTTTCAGCTGTGCGACAATGCGGTCTTGTCCCTTCAGGGATTCGGCCAGCAACTCGATGATTTTGTCTTCATTTTTCATATAGAGAGGGTATCTATTTGTTCATGAAGTTGATGATCCGTTCCAGACCTTCGATGAGCTGGTCGATCTCCTTTTTTGTATTGTAAACGGCAAATGATGCCCTTACAGTTCCTTCGATCCCGTAGCATTCCATAAGAGGTTGCGTGCAATGGTGTCCAGTGCGGACGGCCACTCCGCGCGTGTCGAGCATCTGGCCGACATCGAAATGGTGGATACCTTTTACAGTAAATGCCACTACCCCTACCTTTTGGCTTGCCGATCCGACGATCGTCACAGCAGGCAACCGGCTGAGTCGTTCGGTGGCGTATTCCAGGAGTGCCTGTTCATGGGCCGCAATGTTCTCGCGCCCGATCTCCAGAATGAACTCCATGGCATATCGAAACGCCACGACGTCGGCGATATTCGGTGTGCCTGCCTCGAACTTGTACGGCAAGTCGTTATACGTTGTCTTTTCAAATGTTACATCCTTGATCATCTCCCCGCCACCCTGATAAGGAGGCATTTGCTCAAGCAGGCTGCGTTTTCCGTAGAGCACACCGGTGCCGGTAGGGCCATACATCTTGTGTGACGAAAGACAGTAGAAGTCGCAGTCGAGATCCTGAACATCGATCGTCAGGTGAGGGCCGGCCTGCGCTCCGTCGATCAGCACAACAGCCCCGGCCTCATGCGCGAGGCGGATGATTTCCTTCACCGGGTTGATTGTTCCCAGGCTGTTTGACGCGTGATTGATCGCGACAATACGAGTGCGGGAGGTGAGGTGTTGCTTAAATACTTCCAGGTCGAGTTCGCCTTGACGATTGACCGGTATGACCTTCAGCTTGGCGTTGTTCGTTTCACATACGAACTGCCACGGAACGATGTTTGAATGGTGTTCGAGGGCGGAAATGATGATCTCATCTCCTTCCTTGACAAATGCCTTGCCGTAAGTAGCGGCGACGAGATTGATGCTCTCGGTGACTCCGCGGGTGAAGATGATTTCTTCGGCAGCACCCGCGTTGATAAAATTCTTCACCGTTTCACGCGTCTTTTCATATTCGCGTGTTGCTTTTTCAGCAAGGGTATGGATGCCCCGGTGAATGTTGGCGTTGAAACCGGTATAGTATCCGATCAGAGCGTCGATGACGCGCTGCGGTTTCTGATTCGTGGCCGCGTTATCAAAATAAACGAGATCCCGTCCGTTGACCTGCTGGTGCAACACGGGAAACTCCTTTCTGATCCTATCGACATCTATCGGTATTGTTTTTTGGGCGGTTTCCATCTCAGACGTTGGTTTGAAGACGTTCGCGAATGATCCCCTCAACGTAGTTGCGCATGGCTGTATGAGGAACCTGGTCGCTGACTTCCGCGGCAAATGCATACAGCATCATTGCGCGGGCCGTGTGCTTATCGATCCCGCGACTCCGGAGATAAAACAGTGCCTCTTCATCAAGCTGTCCGATTGTGCAACCGTGGGAGCACTTCACGTCATCAGCCCATATTTCGAGCTGTGGTTTTGTGTTTACGCTTGCCTTGTCAGAAAGCAGGATGTTGCGGTTCGATTGGAACGCATTTGTTTTCTGGGCGTGGGGCCTTACGAATATCTTTCCGTTGAATACGCCTTTTGAGTTGTCATTCATGACTCCTTTGTACAACTCGTTCGTCATGGAGTTTGGCTTCTTGTGGTCGACGACCGTGTGGTTGTCGGCAAGCGTATTTCCCTGGAGCAGATATAATCCGTACATGTGCGACTCGATGTTTTCGCCGTCAATGATCAGGTGGAGATTTGTTCGCAGCATTCGGCCGTGCATGTCGAATGTATACGTATTTACGCGGCTGCTGTTTTCCTGATATATTTCCGTATGGGAAAACTGATAGCGGTTGCCCGTGTCGTTGCTGATCGTATAGTAGTCGAATTCCGCATTTTCGGCAACGGCTACTTCGTTGACGAGGTTTGTAAAGTGATTTCCCTCGCCGGTTGAATGGAATTTCTCCACAATTGTTAACTGGCTATTCTTGCCTACCAGGACGAGGTTTCGATTTTCAGCAACGACCTCTCCGCCGGTGGCGTCGTTGATGAAGAGGATCTCGACAGGCTCTTCCACCGCTGTGTTGTCCGGTACCTGGATGAACAGGCCGTTCTTCCAGGCTGCTGTGTTCCATGCGACGAATGCGTCAGCCTTCGGATTTGCATACTGGCCGTAATGCACGTTTGCGTCAACGTTCTTAGCGGCCAGGACCTCTTCAAGGCTCGTGATGGTTATCTTTTCAGGTGTAGAGATCACGCGGGAGAGAGCCGGCGAATAGGCTCCGTTGACAAAAACGAGCAGGTTTGAGTTCAAACCGGGGATCCGAATGTCGCTTACGTCGCTGATCGCGGGTGCCGCCGTAGGACCTTCGAACGTGAAGTTCTTTTCCAGCGCACGGGTGAGCGGGGTGTGCTTGTATTCCTCGTTCTTGCCTATTGGCAGACCTGTCTGCTGAAAGGTGTCCAGCGCATTCGCACGCGTGGTTTCCAATGTCCCAGCTGCCTGCCGTTGTATGAGAGCTGCTACCGCCGAAGTTGTGTTATTATCTGCAATTACCCGATCCATCTGATAAAATCTTCTGTGACTTGATACAAAACCGCGTGTTATGCCTCCACCTCATCCTTGATCCAGTCGTAACCTTTCTCTTCGAGTTCGAGGGCGAGCTCTTTCGTTCCTGACTTGACAATTTTGCCTTTGTAGAGCACGTGTACATAATCCGGCACGATGTATTCAAGCAGTCGCTGATAGTGTGTAACGACGATCATCGCGTTGTCTTTTGTGCGAAGTTTGTTCACCCCATCTGAAACGATGCGCAAGGCGTCTATATCGAGTCCGGAGTCAGTTTCGTCAAGTATCGCGAGCCGTGGTTCCAGCATCGCCAGTTGAAAGATCTCGTTGCGTTTTTTCTCGCCCCCTGAAAAACCTTCGTTAAGAGCGCGGTTCAGCAGGGACTGGTCGATTTCCACAAGCTTCATTCGTTCCTTCATTAATCCAAGGAAGGAGACGGCATCAAGCGGTTGCTGCCCGCGGTGTGTGCGGATCTGATTCACGGATGCTTTCATGAAGTTGATCGTACTCACACCCGGAATCTCTACTGGGTATTGAAATGCCAGAAAGACTCCTTCCCGGGCGCGTTCCTCGGGTGGCATTGTCAGCAAGTCCTTCCCGAGAAACTCAACAGTGCCGTCGGTAACTTCAAATTCTTCGCGTCCGGCCAAAACCGATGCCAATGTACTCTTGCCGGATCCGTTGGGACCCATTATCGCGTGCACTTCACCGGCTTTTATTTCCAGGTTGATCCCATTAAGGATATGATTGTCTTCGATCTTCGCGTGCAGGTTGTGAATCTTTAACATCTACTTTCTATTAACTTTAAACCTTAAATCTTAAACCTACCCCACACTTCCCTCCAGTGTAAGCGCGAGTAGCTTTTGTGCTTCCACCGCAAATTCCATCGGAAGTTGCTTGAGCACTTCCTTTGCATACCCATTGACAATCAGCGCGACGGCCGATTCTTCATCGATGCCCCGTTGCAGGCAGTAGAAGATCTGGTCTTCGCCGATCTTGGAGGTCGTCGCCTCGTGTTCGATTCGCGCAGTGTTGTTCTCTACGTCGATATACGGAAAAGTGTGAGCACCGCATTTGTCGCCCATGAGCAGCGAATCGCACTGCGAGAAGTTCCGCGCGTTGGTTGCACGCTTTGTGATATGCACCTGGCCGCGGTAGCTGTTCTGCGACCGGCCGGCGGAGATGCCCTTCGAAACGATTCGCGACGTTGTGTTCTTGCCGATATGGATCATTTTCGTCCCCGTATCTGCCTGTTGGTAATTATTTGTTACCGCGACGGAGTAGAATTCACCTACCGAATTGTCGCCTTTCAGAATACAGGAGGGGTATTTCCAGGTAATGGCAGCGCCGGTCTCGACCTGGGTCCAGGATATTTTGGAACCGTCGCCGGCGCAAAGCCCGCGTTTGGTGACAAAGTTGTAGATACCACCAACACCGTCTTTATCGCCGGGATACCAGTTTTGAACAGTGGAATACTTGACCTTCGCGTCCTTCATGGCATAAATCTCAACCACAGCAGCGTGCAACTGGTTCTCATCGCGCATAGGTGCTGTGCAACCCTCGAGATAGCTCACTTGTGAACCCTCATCTGCTATGATAAGCGTCCGCTCAAACTGGCCGGTATTTGCCGCGTTGATCCGGAAATACGTTGAAAGCTCCATCGGGCATCGTACGCCCTTGGGGATATAACAGAACGAACCGTCTGTGAATACTGCCGAGTTGAGTGCGGCGTAGTAGTTGTCGGAGACAGGCACAACGGAACCCATATACTTCTTGATGAGGTCCGGGTGTTTTTGAACCGCTTCTCCGAACGAACAGAAGATGATACCGAGTTCAGCGAGTGTTTCCTTGAACGTCGTTGCGACCGAAACACTGTCGATAACCGCATCTACTGCAACGCCGGTCAGTCGCTTTTGTTCCGTCAAAGAAATCCCGAGCTTCTCAAACGTCTTAATAAGCTCAGGGTCCACTTCCTCAAGACTCTTGGCCTTCGCACTTTTCTTTGGTGCGGAGTAGTAGATGACGTCCTGATAGTCGATCGGCGGATAGGTTACGTTGGGCCAGCGAGGTTCCTTCATCTTCGACCACTGCCGGAAGGCGTTAAGGCGCCACTCCAGCAGCCATTCCGGCTCGTTCTTCCGGGATGAAATGAACCGAATGATGTTCTCGTCGAGTCCTTTGGGAGCTGCATCAACTTCGAGATCGGTTGTCCAGCCGTGTTCGTATTCCTTCGACGTTAGTTCCTCAAGTATCTGGTTGTCTTTGCTCATCGCTCGCCTCTATTTAGACTGATTTTAATTACGTACAAATCTATAACAAAAAGTGGACTTAAAGGTTCTTTTTGGCCGATAAACCCGGGAGCTGCGAAATCGATTTCGTTCAAATTTCCAGGTTCAGACTGCGATCGAGGCTCTCTTCAAGAGAAATCATGGTCTCCGTACGTTCGATTCCTTCGATCTGCTGGATCTTGTCATGCAGGACTATTTTTAAATGTCCCGTGTCTTTGCAATGGATCTTGACGAACATACTGTAGTTGCCGGTCGTATAGTGGATACTCACAACTTCCGGAATTTCCTTGAGTGCCGTCATGACCTGTTCGTACAAGGCACTCTTCTGCAAAAAAATCCCGATGAAAGCTGTGATGTCGTAACCGAGTTTGGCATAATTTACCTTTAGGGTGTTTTTTTCAACAATCCCGGCCTCTTCCATCTTGCTCATCCGGACATGTACGGTTCCACCGGAGACAAATGCTTTCTTTGCCACTTCAGTGTAGGGTTTCTTCGCATCCTGCATCAGGATTTCCAGGATCTTGAGGTCTACATTGTCAATTTTCAAATTTTCGGCCATATAAGATTTGTGTTATTAGCTTTTCTTCAAAATTATGAAATAATATTGAAAATACTACAATAATTGGAGTGATTTGTTGCATCATGGTACATATAAAACCGTAATTTGTTGCATAATTTACAATCAGCACACATTGTAGGGTGTTGAAACTGGCAGACAAGCCCTCCTGTCTCGGGGGTGGAGGTAAGGGATAAATTTATCCGATCACCCGAGCTCAATTGCAACATTGAGCTCGGGGAGTTGGGTAACCTAACTGCTCCGTGGAGGTTCGAACCCTTCCCCTACAGCAACGACGTTCTTTAAAATTGTAGGGTGATGAAACTTGGCAGACATACCCTCCTGTCTCGGGGGTGGGGATCCAGGATAAACACAGGATAATGGGTTGACCACTAAAATGTTCTCTTATGTCCTGCGGCTAACTGCCCCGTGGAGGTTCGAGCCCTCCCTCTACAGCGGCTCAGATTAGGTTAATGAGTTATTCAGAGCTAACCCACTTCTTCGATTGGGATCGAAAGGTGGGTTTTTTTTTGCCTGCGTTTTCTACAGTGGAAGGCGTTATCAATCGTTTGCTTTCACCACTCGTTTTTCTTAAACTCACCGCAAAGTTAATTTTGGTGCCGGTGGATCTTCATCCGTGCCGTTGTAAATCGCTGACTATGAAATCGTATCCCTGGCTAAAAAATTATCCTGAAGGTGTACCGCACGAAATCGAAATGAATCAATACCACTCGGTCGTGCATTTGTTTGAAGAAAGCTGCAAGAAGTATGGCGACCGAGTTGCATTCGAGAACATGGGTGTGCACCTGACATACAAGCAGGCGGATAGGCTTTCGAGGGATTTTGCAGCCTATCTTCAAAACGAGATTGGTCTCAGAAAAGGTGATCGGATCGCGATACAAATGCCGAACGTGCTGCAGTTCCCTGTCGCGTTCTTCGGTGCTCTCCGGGCCGGTCTCATCGTTGTGAACACGAATCCGCTTTACACGCCACGTGAGATGGAGCACCAGTTCAAGGATTCGGGAGCGGTAGCTATTGTCATTGTCGCCAATTTTGCCGCCAACCTTCAGAAGATCGTGGCGAATACAAATATCAAGCATATCATCATCACTCAGCTCGGTGATATGCTAGGCGGCCTCAAGGGCGCGCTCGTCAACTTTGTGGTCAAGAATATCAAGAAGATGGTGCCATCTTACGATCTTCCGGATGTTCGGCCTTTTAAGGAGGTGCTGAAGAAGGGTGCGACCCTGCGTTTTGAGCCCCCCGGGATTACAAATGATGACGTAGCAATACTGCAGTACACCGGTGGTACTACCGGGGTTTCGAAAGGGGCCCAGCTGTCTCACGGGAACCTGGTGAACCATAATACGATGGTGACCCACTGGTTTTATCCGTATCTCAGGAATGGAGGGGAGGACGTCATTATCACAGCGCTTCCACTGTATCACATATTCGCGCTTGCAATCAATGGTTTGTTGATGTTCGGCACCGGCGTTAAAAGTGTTCTCATCACAAATCCGCGGGATATGAAAGGTTTTTGCAAAGAGCTCCGCAAGCATAAATTCAGCATTTTTACAGGTGTGAATACATTGTTCAACGGACTGATGAACACACCTGGATTCAAAGACCTTGATTTCTCGTACCTCAAAGGAGCGATCGGTGGCGGCATGGCAGTGCAGGATGCGGTGGCGACGCGTTGGGAACAAGTCACCGGTAAGCCACTTCTCGAAGGCTACGGCCTTTCCGAGACATCCCCGGTACTCTGCTGCAATCCACTCGACGGCACGCATCGTAGGGGAACAATCGGACTTCCCATGCCGAGCACCGAAGTTGCCATCTTCGATGATGACGGCAACCAGTTGCTGCAAGGGGAGACGGGAGAGATATGCGCACGCGGCCCCCAGGTGATGTCAGGCTACTGGCAACATGACAATGTGGGTGTCTTCCACCCCGGGGGTTGGTTCAAGACTGGAGACATCGGAAACATGGACGCCGATGGATTCTTTAAGATCGTTGACCGAAAGAAGGATATGATCATGGTATCGGGTTTTAACGTCTATCCGAATGAGGTTGAGAACGTAATTTCCGGCCACCCGAAGGTGCTGGAAGTAGCGGCAATCGGAACACCTGACTCCACGACGGGGGAGGCCATCAAGGTTTTCGTTGTGAAGCGCGAGGACAGTCTCACGGAGGATGAGGTCAAGGCCTTTTGTCGCGAGAACCTGACGAACTACAAGCGACCAAAATACGTGGAGTTCCGGACGGAGCTACCCAAGACGAATGTGGGTAAGATTCTGCGTCGCGCTCTGAAAGAGGAGCAGGCAGCTGCGTCTCAGTAAGGTGGATGATAACCTCGGGAGCGTGCAATATGACTTAGCTTGCCGCGTTAGAACCAAGACGTGTTGACAAATGATCGGTTTTTTCGAACATCAGTATTTATCCTTCAAGAAAAATCATATCCGTAACCTTCTGGCGTTGGCGCAGGCCGACGGGCACATGCATCCGAAGGAAGAAGAGCTTCTGTTTCGGATCGGCCGCCGTTATGGTCTGAAGGATCGGCAGATCCGGGCTATCGTTGAAAGCGAAACACCGCACACCCTGAGTGTGCCGGAGAAGCACGACGACAAAATGAACCTGATCTACGATCTCCTTCTGATGATCCATGCAGACGATCGCATCGCGGAACACGAACTGGCCTTCGTCGAGGACGCGGTCAGCAAGTTTGGAATGAAAAAGGAAATGGTGCCCTGGCTACTGGAATTTTTCGGAGAAGCGGGTATTCCTCCCGGCGATTGGGAAGACATCAAACTCGAAGCGGGAGAGCGCTTCCGGATCACTGAATGACACGTGACGATTGTGCGCGATACCGTTTACCTTTTCTCCCTCAGTCGTATCCCCAATAAAACCTTTCCGTTCAAAAAGCAGTTAGAAGTGGCATGATTGTTAGTCTACAGAGGACCTGAGCGGGTGCGGGGAAGACTACTGGCGGAAAGTTGACGCAATTTGTTAACTTCAATCGCACTATCCGATGCTTATGGAGGAATACAGGAAACTCACTACACAGGAGAAGGCGCTGCGGATCAACTTAAGTAAAGCGATCTATGGCTCGTTCGCGGAAATTGGCGCGGGACAGGAGGTAGCGGCCAACTTTTTCAAGGTGGGTGGCGCGTCAGGCACCATCGCCAAGACGATGTCAGCCTATGACATGAAGTTCAGTGACGCCATTTATGGTGTGTGCGATCGGTACGTGTGTGAAGACCGACTGATGCAGATGCTGGACCACGAGTATGTCCTGTTGGCGGAGCGCCTTCCGCACCGGATTGAAACGACTCGTTTCTTCGCATTTGCGGATACAATTGAAGCGCTCAACTACGAACGGTCCAATCACGGCCACGGCTGGTTGGGACTGCGCTTCCAGCTCACTCCAATGACCGAACCCAATGAATGTGTCATTCACGTCAAGATGAATGATAACGACCCGTTGCAACAGCAGCTGAGTATCGGTGTCGTGGGCGTGAATATGATCTATGCTTGTATGTTCATGAGCGAACCCGAAGAGATATTGATGTCCCTTGTTGACGGCCTCGCCGGCAAGCGTGTGGAGGTGGATATGTTCCGGCTCTCCGGTCCGGACTTCAAACATGTCGATAATCGACTTATGGCATTGAAGCTCGTGAAGAACGGACTTACCAAAGCGGCAATGTTCGGACCGGAAGGAAACGTGATGCAACCAACGGACGAGCTGTACAAGAAGAATGTACTGGTACTGCGAGGCAGATTCCGACCGCCGACTAATGTGAATGTCGATATGCTGCTGACGTCGCGGAGACATTTCAAGCGAGAGACTGACGTCGACCGTTCGAAAATATTGCTCATCACCGAGCTCACGCTAAACGATCTGGGACCCGAGGGCAAGATAGACGAACGGGACTTTCTGCACCGGGCTGATATTATATGTTCCCTGGGACAAAATGTGCTGATATCAAACTATTTCGAGTACTATCGCCTGGTGGACTACTTGTCGCGTATTACAAAAGGGAAGAAGATCGGGATAACAATGGGGATCTTTGCCCTGCAGAAGGTTTTTGAAGAGCGCACCTATGAAAACATACGCGGAGGCATATTAGAATGTTTCGCGTCGCTATTCGGCACCAACGTCAAACTCTATATCTATCCCGCGCTTCGCTCAGACGGCTCGCTCTTTACCTTGAAGGATTTCGAAAAGGAACTTCCTGACAACCTGAAGAGCCTTTTCCGGTATCTCGTTGAGAACAACAAGTTGGAGGATATCAGCGACGCAAACGTGAAGAATCTCCACATCATTTCAGATAACGTACTCGCGATGATCCGGAAAGGAGAGACCGGTTGGGAGTCATTTGTGCCGCACAAAGTGGAGGAGGCGATCAAGGAAAAGGGATTGTTCGACTACCCTACGATGCTCACAGAGCAGCGTGAATCAGTTGCTTGATGTATTTGATCGTTTTCTCAGGCGTTGAGAAGAAATGATTCGATACCCTTGATTCGTGCCTCGAGTTCGCGATTGCGCGCATCGAAATCGCTGCGCGACGACAATTCCGTCTTTACGGAAATGTAGAATTTTATCTTGGGCTCCGTTCCCGAAGGACGGACCGATACCTTCGAATCGTCGGCCAGATAAAACTGAAGAACATCTGAGACCGGAAAGTCAAGCTTCGTCGTTGCGCCAGTCGACATGTCCCTCTCTTCGAGTGTCTTATAGTCCAGTGCCCGCGTTACTGCGATACCATTGATCTCGCGTGGAGGATCCTTTCTGAATTTCTCCATCATGGTGCGGATCTCCTGCTCGCCTTGTTGCCCCTTCCGTGTGAGATTGAGGAGGTGTTCCTTATAGAAGCCAAACTCGACGTACATGTCAATCAGCCAGTCGCTCATTGACTTCTTTTCCTCCGCACTGCTTGCCGCCATGGCGGCAAAGAAGGCACATGCCGATACGGCATCCTTGTCACGGAGGAAGTCGCCAACCATGTAGCCATAGCTTTCCTCTCCTGCGGCAATGAACCGCTCTTTCCCTTCGAGCTTACCCATCAAAGCCGCGATGTATTTGAATCCGGTCAGGGTATTATAGCACTTGATGCCGAGTTCGCGGGCCATTGTGTCCACGAGTTCGGAGGTCACGATCGTCTTTGCGATGTATGCGTTGCTTGGGTCCTTGAGGTTTTTCAGAATGAAATACATCATCAGACTGAAGGCCTGATTTCCGTTCAGCAGGGTAAACTCGCCGTCTGCTTCCCGAACGCCGATACCCACTCGATCGGTATCCGGATCGGTTGCCATCACCAGCATTGCCCCTGCAGCCTTACCCTCCTGTATCACGGCTTCCATTGCCGATTGCTCTTCGGGATTGGGTGAATGTACCGTGGGGAAGTCTCCATTGGGTTCCCGTTGTGATTCAACAACCCGGAGGTTGGTGAAACCGATCCTTTTCAGGCACTCGGGCACCATCGTGATTCCTGCACCGTGAAGACTGGAGTACACAAGGGGAATATCACTGTGACGCTCGATGACGCTCTTGTTGGGGATCAGTTTCCTGACTTCCTCGAAGTATGCGTTCTCCACCTCGGGACCAATGGGGTTGATCAACATCGGATCTGGCGAGAAGTTCACCTGTTCGAACGAAGTGATCTTCTTCACTTCCTCGGTGATATTCTTGTCGTGTGGCGGCACGACCTGTGCACCATCGCTCCAATAGGCCTTATAACCGTTGTATTCTTTAGGATTGTGAGAAGCAGTAACAACCACACCCGACTGACACTTCAAATAACGGATGGCAAAAGAGAGCAACGGTGTCGGACGTAATTCCGGGAAGATATGGACACGGATGCCGTTAGCGGATAGCACGTCCGCGGTGACTTGCGCAAAGTACGGACTATTGTTGCGGCTGTCATAAGCAATCGCGACACTGATGTCGGTCGAGGGATACGTCTTTCGCAGATAGTTCGCAAGACCCTGCGTAGCCTTGCCAACCGTGTAGCGGTTCATGCAGTTGGAACCCGCGCCCATTATGCCCCGTAGGCCCCCTGTACCGAATTCCAGATCTTTGTAAAAATTGTCAATGAGTTCCTTGGGATCAGGCGCGTCCAGGAGGCGCTTCACCGTTGCCTTGGTTTCAGCATCGATCACCTCGCTCGCCAGCCATTCAGCTGCCCGATTCCTGACTTGTTGTATCAATTCCGACATATCGTTCGTTTCATTTGTGACATCCCATGTTTTCTGTCCATGGATGCCCGTGCGAAGATAAAATAATTGCAGGAAGGATGATCCATGCATGAACGCCGTCTGAGTCAATTGTTGGATATTTTTTTTGTAATTGTCTTAATTCTGTAATATTTACGAGAAATTGTTTGCTATGAATGTCAAGGAACTAGATGCCGGTCTGCAAGAAATTGAGAAGGCCAAAGCCGAATTAAGCGTTCTCAACTATAACGATCCGAAGTATGACGATCTGGAAGAGCACCTCCACGATCTGGAGGACGATCTCCAGGATAAGCATGGTGAGTTTCTCGAAGAAGCCCTTCAGTCGGTACACGACGACCTGTGTCCTGACAACGATGTATTGATGCCGATTGCTTACCTCGGCAAAGGTGTGCCGGTTGAAGTAGATAAATTGCCAGGCAAGGACACACGCCTGATACTGATGACGAATCCTCCCCGTATTATACTGAGCGTGGGAAACGATCAGCAGGATGTCGTGTGGACGGCTTGACCGGAATTACCGGTAGCCAAGTTTTTTCCGAACGCGATCCAGCGTCTCGGTCGCGATAGTACGCGCCCGGGTCTCTCCCTGTTCAAGTTTCGCTTCCAGCTCTGCGGGATTGCTCATGTAGTGTTGGAAGGCTTCCCGCTCGGAGGCATAGCGCCGGACGATCAAATCGAACAACTCTTGTTTCGCGTGACCGTATCCGTAATTCCCCGCCAGGTATTTGTCCCGTAAGGCGGCCTTCTCTTCTTCTGTTGCGATGAGACTATAGATAGCGAACACGTTGTCTGTCTCCGGGTTCTTTGGCGCCTCCAGAGGTTTGCTGTCGGTTACCACCGACATTACTTGTTTTCGAAGCTCTTTGTCGGGGAGAAAAATATCGATGGTGTTCCCGTACGATTTGCTCATCTTCTGGCCGTCGGTGCCTGGCACCGTCATGACCTGCTCTTCGATCCTGGCTTCGGGCACGACGAAGGTCTCTCCGTATTGATTGTTAAACGAAGATGCGATATCACGTGCGATCTCGACGTGTTGACGCTGGTCCTTGCCCACCGGAACGTAATCGGCATTATACAAGATGATATCCGCCGTCATCAATACCGGGTAGGTAAAGAGCCCCGCATTCACATCCGCCAGTTTTTCAGACTTATCCTTGAACGAGTGTGCGTTTGCCAGCATTGGAAATGGCGTGAAGCAATTTAGGTACCACGTGAGCTCGCATACTTCGGGAATGCGGGACTGCCGGTACAGGCAGTTTCGTTCGATATCGAATCCAAAGGCCAGCCACGCCGCAGCTACTGCCCGTACGTTCTGAATGCGTGTTTCCGCATCCTTGATCGTCGTCAGGGAGTGGAGGTCTGCGATGAAAAACAGCGACTCATTGTCGGGTTGCTGCGATAGCCTGATTGCGGGAATGATCGCTCCTAGCAGATTTCCGAGATGCGGCCGACCACTGCTCTGGATGCCGGTAAGTATTCTTGCCATAATGGATGCAAAGAAAACAAAATGTTGCGAACAACTTGCGGGATGAGGGATCGGAATCCATGTAACATTCGTTAAGTAAATACTCCCAATAATCAGCAGGCATTGCGTAATTTTGTAAAACTGTCATCTGTGTTATGAAAAGAGCTGTATTCGGATTGATCCTGACATTTTGTTTTTTCCACGGCGAAGCTCAGAAAGCGAACCAACTGGCGTTTCGCGAGGAAGTTCACAACTTCGGTACGGTAGATGAGAACAATGGGCCCGTGACGCACGAATTTGTTTTTACGAATAACAGCGGTCGCGACGTGCGGATACTGAAGGTCCAGGCGTCATGCGGATGTACCACTCCCGGTTGGACGCGCGATCCTATTCCGTCCGGCCAGCAGGGATTTGTGCAGGTGAGCTACAATCCAAAGGGGCGTCCGGGCTATTTCAACAGGTCATTGACTGTCACGACTGATCTGGAGCCCAACCCGATCACCCTTCAGATCAAAGGTCAGGTGAGCGATGTCGGAAATCCTGCGCCGTCGGAGTTCCCTGTTGCAAAAGGCAGTTTGAAATTCCGCACTTCGTCGTTTAATATGGGACGCGTTTTCAGGAAGAACGAGTACGCCATCCGCGAATTCCCGGTATTGAATGCCGGAAAGGAACCCATTACTTTTTCGGGAGAGTTCGTTCATCCAAACTATATCCTTGTAGATGTTCAGCCTCGCACGCTTGAACCCGGCGCCCAGGGAACAATCCGGCTAAGCTACAACGGCGGATTGAAGAACGAATACGGGTTTCAGTCTGATAATGTGGAAGTACACTCCGATGATCCTGTTGCACCTGTTAAATCGTTCCACGTTTTTGCAACGCTCGAAGATCATTTCCCGGAAATGACGGCGGCCGAGTTGTCGACTGCGGCTCAACTGACGATCGGTACAAAGACGTTGGAGTTCGGTAACATCGGCAGCAACGCCACCTCGGAACGGGAGATAGCGGTTACCAATACCGGAAGGAAAGCACTCGAATTGAGAGCGATACAGCCTAACTGCTCATGTATCCAGGCATCTGCCGCCAAGAAGTCGCTCAAACCGGGAGAAAGTACAGTGGTCCGCGTGTCGTTCAATCCGGCCAGTCGCAAAGGGACACAGACGAAGTCAATATCGTTTTACTCCAACGACCCGAAGAATCCCGTCCAGCGGTTGACTTTTACTGCCTACGTTCAGTAAGAGTTCGATTATCCGTTATTCAAAAGCAGGTAGCCCGGTGATATGGTTGCCGAGGATGAGCAGGTGAATATCGTGTGTGCCTTCATACGTTATTACCGATTCGAGATTCATCATGTGCCGCATGATCGGGTACTCTCCGGTAATGCCCATAGCGCCGTGGATCTGTCGCGCTTCCCGCGCGATTTCAAGCGCCATAGCCACGTTGTTACGCTTGGCAAGTGAGATCTGCGCAGAAGTTGCCTTTCCCTCGTCCATGAGTACGCCCAATCGCCAATTCAGGAGTTGTGCTTTTGTTATCTCCGTGAGCATCTCGGCGAGCTTCTTTTGTATTAGCTGGAAAGAGGCGATGGGCTTGCCGAATTGCACACGTTCGGCCGCGTAGCGGCGCGCCGAATCATAACAGTCCATGGCTGCACCGACGGCACCCCACGCAATTCCATAGCGGGCCGTGTCGAGGCACATCAGAGGGGCGCCGAGACCGTTCTTGCCCGGGAGCAGATTCTCCTTCGGAACCTTCACATTGTCGAAAACAAGTTCACCGGTCGCACTGGCGCGAAGGGACCACTTACCGTGGGTTTCGGGCGTAGAGAATCCCTCGTATCCACGCTCGACGATGAGGCCGTGTACGCGTCCGTGCTCGTTCTTAGCCCACACGACTGCAACATCTGCACGTGGCGAATTTGATATCCACATCTTTGTTCCGTTGAGCAGATAGTGGTCGCCCATGTCGCGGAAGTTGGTTGCCATTCCACCCGGATTTGATCCGTGATCGGGTTCGGTCAATCCAAAACAGCCCAGCCACTCGCCGGATCCGAGTTTGGGAAGGTAGTTCTTCCGTTGCTCCTCACTTCCGAATTTGTAAATCGGGTACATGACGAGTGATCCCTGCACCGACGCTGTCGAACGCATGCCTGAGTCCGCGCGTTCGACCTCTTGCATGATAAGTCCGTAACTGATATAATCGAGACCGCCACCTCCGTATTCGGCCGGAATGGTCGGTCCGAAAGCACCGACATCACCGAACTTGCGCACGATCTCATAAGGGAAATGCGACTGCTGAGCCCATTCCTCAATGAAAGGAGAAATCTCACGCTTCACAAAATCGCGCACAGAACCTCTGATCAGTTTGTGTTCATTCGTCAGCAGGTCGTCAATCGCATAGAAGTCGGGATGTTCAAAGACATCTTGTCTCAACGACTTTCTTCGGGTCGAGGTCGCATCGGTGTTGTGCATATCGGGAGTAAGGATTATTGCCTTAACTTAGCCAAAATTAACCGATAATTCACAAATACGTGAATGCCCGAGCCCGCATGCACATTGCCGACGTGATACTTCAACCGGAGGAAGCTTTCGATGAAAACCTGTTTCCGGATATTCTCTATAAACGCCTCGGACTGAACCGGGAAGACGGTGTCAGGGTAAAGCCGGTCAGGCGTTCCATTGACGCACGTGGACGCAAGGTGCGTGTGCGGGTACAGTGTGAGATTCACGACAGTCCACAGATGCCGCGTCGTGAGGAAAGAGATTATCCCGACGTCCGGGATAGAAAATCCGTCCTGATTGTCGGCGCCGGTCCCGCAGGCTTATTCGCAGCGTTGAGGCTGATTGAACTTGGCGTTAAGCCGGTCGTGTTCGAGCGAGGCAAAGATGTTCAGACCCGGCGGCGAGACCTGGCCGCTATCAATAAGGATCACCTTGTCAATCCTGAGTCAAACTACTGTTTCGGTGAAGGAGGGGCGGGTACGTACTCAGATGGAAAGCTTTATACCAGGTCAAAGAAACGCGGCGACGTGCAACGGGTTCTTGAGACGTTGGTTGCACATGGCGCACCGGATGACATATTGTTTGATGCACATCCTCACATTGGAACGAACAAACTGCCGAAGGTAGTTGCTAACTTACGCCAGACGATCATCGAGTGCGGAGGGGAGATCCATTTCAACGCGAAGGTCATCGATCTTGTTGTTGCGCATGGGGCTGTCCGCGGTGTCATACTGTCGACAGATGAGAAGGTTGAAGGAGAATCAGTGATCCTGGCAGCGGGTCATTCTGCGCGTGACATCTTCGAACTACTTTATCGAAAAGGTATCGCTATTGATCCGAAGCCCTTCGCGCTGGGTCTTCGTGTTGAACATTCGCAGAGTCTGATCGACCGTATCCAGTACCACTGCGCTAATGACCGGGGTCCCTGGTTGCCGGCCTCGAGCTACAGCCTGGTGCAACAGACAGTTGTTGGGGGTCAGCAACGCGGTGTATTCTCCTTCTGTATGTGCCCGGGTGGTTTCATTGTGCCCGCTGCAACAGCTCCGGGAGAGGTGGTTGTCAATGGTATGAGTCCTTCGCGAAGAGATTCTGTTTTTGCAAATTCAGGGATCGTCGTTGCTGTCGACGAGAAGGATTTCGTGAAGGATGGAAACAACGGGGTACTCGCTGGTATGCAGTTTCAGGCAGCAATCGAACGCCGGGCGTGTGAAGTCGCGGGTGGAACGCAACGAGCACCGGCTCAGCGCCTGGTTGATTTTGTGGATGGACGTGTGTCCTCGTCTTTGCCGGCATCGTCTTATCAGCCGGGGCTCGTGTCGATCGATCTGAAGGAAGTGATCCCAGGATTCGTCTATCAATCGCTGAGGGTGGCGTTCCGCGAGTTCGGCAAGAAGATGAAGGGATATTACACCAACGATGCACAGGTTGTCGGCGTTGAAAGCCGGACCTCTTCCCCCGTAAAAATACCTCGTGATAACGATACGCTTGAGCATCCTCAGGTGCGAGGATTATTTCCGTGCGGGGAAGGAGCAGGGTATGCGGGAGGGATTGTATCTGCGGCCATGGATGGAGAGAGGTGCGCAGAGGCCTCTGTCGTTGCGGCCGGAATCACCCTGCCGTAGCAGAAGTTTAGACCGCTATGTGGCTGCCGTTCAAGGTTGCGTTTGACCAATAGGAGAAATATTGG
>CAYTMU010000032.1:0-37069 GCA_964438975.1 uncultured Roseivirgaceae bacterium
TCCACTCGTTTGCCTGTTTTGGCTGCTTCAAATATTGCCATCAGGATCTGTACATCACGGAGCCCCATTTCGCCGGGGACGATGCTCTGCTGATCCTCCGTGATGCACTTCGCGAAGTCGTCGATTTGGAGGGCTTGTTGGTTCACTTCTTCAAACTCCATTGGGCCGTCACTGGTTTCCCCCTTGAGTCCGCGGTATTCGTAAGCGGGTTCAAGTTGAAACCAGCCATTATCCGTTTCCGCTCTCAACACGTTGTATTCATCCCGGTAGCTTGTTTCGCATTCAGCTGTGATTCCTTCCGGGAACTCCATGGTCCATTTCATGCCCTCTTCTACTTCATCGAATTTTTCAGGATCGCTGTTTTTTTTGAATTTCGCCGTCACTGCCGTTGGGTTTTGTCCAACGGTATAGATTGCGCCTTGCACGCAGTAGATGCCGACATCCATCAGCGGTCCACCGCCGGCCTTTTCTTCATCCAGTCGCCATTGATCGGATTCCCCGACGTCCATTCCGTTTTTTGCAATGATCTTTCTGATCTTTCCATATTCTTCTTCGCGCCCGAGCCGCATCATCTCCTGATGAAACGGATCAAAGTGCAGGCGGTAGCCGAGTGAGAGTTTTACTTCTGCCTCCTCACACGCAGTGATCATCCGCTTACAGTCGTCAACTGAGGTGGCCATGGGTTTTTCACAGATTACATGTTTACCAGCCTTTGCGGCGCGAATCGTAAACTCCGCATGCATGTCATTGGGTAAAACGATGTACACAATATCAACATCGGGATTACCCTTAATGTCATCGAAGTTGTCGTAGTCGTAGAGGTTTGTTTCCGGTAAGCCGTATTCGATCCGCCATTCGTCTCTCTTTCCGGCGTCATCGCTTACCACCGCCGCCAGGTAGCAACGGGATGATTTCGTCAATGCCGGTGCAAGCTCATTTGTGCTGTAGTGTCCGAGTCCGACTAACGCCACACCCAGGTGATCTTTGTTATTTGCTGTCGCCATAATTTTCCTGTTTGTAGTTTCACCCCTTGCGGAGTGTGTTCTTTAACAGCTAAAAATATGGTTCCCGGTCAGCCGTTCTACACTTTGGACGCCTGGTGCGAAGGGCTGTGCAATTTAGGTATGTATGTAAGAGATTATCTCTGAGCGATCAGCAGCTCTTGAAGAATTGTCGTTGGCCGAGGCGCTTCTCAATCTCCTTGGCGGTTTTGGTAATCGACAAGCCGCCGAGATTGGTACAGCGTAACGTATTGGGTATGCTTTTCCCTACCTCGTACATAGTTTCAATAACTTCGTCCAGCGGTATAAGGTGATCGTACTCCGCCAGCGCCATGTTGGCACAAGAAAGGGCATTCGATGCCGCCATGACGTTTCTGTTCAGGCACGGTGCTTCTACACGGTTTCCGATCGGATCGCAAATCATCCCAAGCGAACTTTGTAGTGCCATAGATGCAGCTCCGAGGCTTTGATTGAGGTCGCCGCCGGCAAGGAACACAATTCCGGCCGCGGCCATTGATGAGCCGGAGCCGCACTCAGCCTGGCAGCCGCCTACTTCCGCTGCAAACGTTGAATGCGCGGCGATAAACACCCCGATCAATCCAGCGATAAGCAACGCCTTCACCGTATCTTCGTCGGATAGCTCCAACGACTGAGCTACTGCCAGGACTGCGCCGGGCATCGCGCCGCACGAGCCGGCCGTGGGAGCCGCAACAATGACACCCATCGAGCTCTTCACTTCCATGATGGCGGAAACGAACATGATAATTCGATTCAGCACATCTCCGTCGACGAGTTGCTTCTTATCCATCATTTCCCGGAACTTCACTGACTGAGGTCCCAGTATGCGGTCCTCAAACTTGGTTCCCCTGATTCCCGTCTCCACCGCTGCCTTCATGATCTGCCGGATGGCATCCATCTTTGCGAATACTTCGTCATGGGAGATATTTCCACGCTGGCTCTCGTAGTGAACGGCGAGTTCCCAAAGCGTCAATTCCCGGTCTTTGTTATACTTGAGCATTTCCTCGCACGTGATGAATGGCACTGAAAGGTCGCGTCGTGACATCACCGGTAGTACGGGCTCGATTTGCTTAATTCCTGTCACTCCGTCGAAATCTTTCAACTCCTCGTGGTAAGTTCTTTCGGGGAATGCTTGCGACTTTAACTGAACAAATCCCGGTTTGATTTCCAGGGAGTCGTATTCGCAATTGTCTTTGAGATAGTCGTAAACCTTTTGGGTATCGGAGGTGTAGACCAAGGTCTCATAGTAGTCGCCGAGCATCGACACATCCGCGCTGTCGATCTCTACAACTTCAATCATCCCTCCGCCAGTGGAGATTGCTGTCAACTGGTGTGTCTCCTCGGGGTTGGATAGCGTTACCTTATATGTATTGGGATGTTGGTTTTCAAGTTTTCGAATTTCGATCTGGATAGCAATGCCCGCTGCTGCAAGGTGCTGTTCGGAGTTCACAAGCCGGCTGTCGTCTGCTTCCCACCCGAGGAAACCGCCGAATAGGCCCATGTCCGATCCTTGATCTTTATGGGTGGTGGCAAGTGAACCGTCAGGGTCAAATTCAATGAGAATCGTCGAAATTCTACCACTCATCAGATCGCGGCATATTCGCCCGATCCGCAATGCCGCCGCACAGTGTGAACTAGAGGGACCTCTCATTACGGGCCCGACCACATCGTTGAATATGCTTGGATAATTCATTCGCTTCTTTTTCAGTTGAACCCTCTACGTATTACAAATCTAACCATTTGCACGTTCATTGGTAGTGTACGATCTTACCAATGTTATATATAATCTTGTGACGGGTCCTTGCGCAACTGCTTGATGATTTGATACTTTACAGTCTCATGAATTATGCGTATCTTACCAAAATAATAAGGGCCCCGTTTTGAACTAAAAGAAGAGAATCGTGTGGAACCACTGCATTTTCAAGTCCCCAAGCTAACCGAGGAGACGATACGTGTCGAGACGTGGAACATGAATTATTTTTTCGACCCGATTCACTTCCACGAAGAATTTCAGATCACCCTGATACTCGAGGGCACGGGGTCGCTATTTGTCGCTGACAATGCGGTCCCATTTAAAGCGGAAGAGATCTATCTGTTTGGAAAGAATCTTCCGCACGTATTCAAGAGTGACAAGTCACATTATGAAGGGCCGGATGTTACTGACGAGTCTTCGGGTCACTCTCGGGCGGTCTCTGTGTTCTTCAGTCAGGATGTAGTCAAGAGTGCGTTGGGCAGCATACCGGAAGCGTATGCTATTCAGCGACTGCTGGATTTCTCGATTTACGGGATCAAAGTGTCAAAGGAGAACACCGAGATGATCCGTAAGAGTCTGATCAAGTTGATAAAGAAGAAGTCATTTGACAGGGTGATCTTGTTTCTCAAGATACTTAAGAGTATTTCGGAAGACAACAATCTAAAGTTCATTTCGTCGACTGGAATTCCGATCCACACGGTTGCCAAGAATATTCCCAACATCACCAAGGTTTTTGACTACATCCAGAACAACTACCGCGAAAGGATCACGCTTGAGCAGATAGCAGCGCTGGTCAACATGTCGCCAACGGCTTTCTGCCGTTTCTTCAAATATCGCACACAGAAGACGTTCTCGCGGTTCCTCATCGAGGTGAGGATCGGGCACGCCTGCAAACTTCTTGTACAGGATGACTACAATACGGCGGAATGCTGTTATAGCTGTGGCTTTAGCAACATTTCGAACTTTCATCGCCATTTCAAGAGCGTTACAGGCATGACACCTTCCGAATACAGGAAGAAAATTCTGGCTACGAGCACGTGACGATTGTCATATTTGATAAAATAGTATATCGATTTGCTAAGATGAATCAAGAGAAACGGCCCTATGGGTTCGTAGTTTTGTCTGTATCCGACACTGTCGGCAGACAAAAACACTCTCTAAAGAAGTCTTATGCAAGTCAAATGGGAAGGTGTGTACCCGGCTGTGACCACGAAGTTCACGAGTCATGATACACTTGATTTACCGATGTTCCTGAAGAACATTGAAGCCCAGGTCGCCGCCGGCGTCAGTGGCCTCATCCTCGGAGGCAGTCTGGGTGAAGCAAGCACGTTAACAGATACAGAGAAATTGACATTGGTTGAGGAAACCGTTGCGTTTGTCGATGGTTCCGTTCCGGTGATTTTAAATGTCGCCGAGAAGTCGACGAAGAACGCCATCAAATTTGTTGAGGCGGCGACGAAGAAGGGTATTAGCGGTCTGATGCTGCTTCCTCCGTTGTCGTATAGGGCCGACAGTCGCGAGACCACTGAGTACTTCGCTTCTGTGGCGCGCTCCACGGAGTTGCCCATTATGATATACAATAATCCAGTGGACTATCGGATTCTCGTGAGTCACGATATGTTCGAGGAGCTTGCGCACCTGGATAACATTCAGTCTGTCAAAGAATCCACGCGGGATGTTTCGAATGTCACGAAGATGCTGACCCGGTTCGGAGACAGGTTCAAGATCCTGACCGGCGTTGACACCCTTGCGATGGAGAGTTTGCTCCTCGGTGCACACGGCTGGGTAGCGGGTCTCGTGTGTGCGTTTCCCGCTGAGACCGTTGCCTTGTACCGTCTTGTAAAGGCCGGACGATACGCTGAAGCGGTCGAACTGAATCGTTGGTTCCTTCCCCTCCTTGAACTGGATATTGTCCCGAAGCTTGTCCAGAATATCAAATTAGCCGAAGTACACACGGGCCTGGGAACAGAATGGGTGCGTTTGCCGCGAATGCCGTTGGCAGGAGACGAGCGCACGGCTGTTCTGAAGGTCATTACCGATGCCCTCGAGAATCGCCCGGCGATTCCGGATTTGAATGTGGTGAACGGAAGAAAACAGGACGACGCCCGCAATTGAAGGGCACGATCTGTAGTGTGATTTGAAAAGTCCGAGGCGATGGCGAAAAAAACATTCTTCTGTATTGATGCGCATACGTGTGGCAACCCGGTACGCCTGGTCGCCGGAGGCGGTCCGATACTGCGGAGTACCTCCATCGCTGAGAAGCGCCGTGAGTTCATGCGTGATTTTGATTGGATAAGAAAGGGATTGATGTTCGAGCCCCGCGGCCATGATATGATGTCGGGGAGCATATTGTATCCGCCTCAGGACGACAACAATGACATCGCAGTCCTGTTTATCGAGACTAGCGGGTGTCTGCCGATGTGTGGACATGGGCTCATTGGCACAGTGACGATTGCTCTTGAAGAAGAACTCGTACGAGCGCGGGTGCCGGGAGAGTTGCGAGTAGAGACGCCTGCTGGACTGGTAAAGGTAACGTACGATCAGCGAGGCAACAAGGTGAAGAATGTGAAGCTCACGAACGTAGCTTCATTCCTGGAAGGCGAAGGCTATACCGTGGAGTGCCCGGAACTTGGCACGCTCTCAATGGATGTCGCTTATGGAGGGAATTTCTATGGCATCATCGATTCCCAAAGTAACTTTTCCGGCATTGAAGATCATTCGGCCGATAAACTCATTGCCTGGAGTAGAGTCATCCGCCAGCGGATGAACGAGAAATATCAGTTTCAACACCCCGATGATCCTTCGATTCACGGATTGTCTCACATCCTTTGGACTGGTCGTCCACTAAAATCTTCTTCCACTGCGCGCAACGCTGTATTCTACGGGGACAAGGCAATTGACCGGTCGCCCTGCGGCACCGGCACATCGGCGCGCATGGCGCAATGGTATACCAAAGGGATGCTTAAGCCAGGGGATGAATTTATTCATGAAAGCTATATAGGTTCTGTTTTCAAGGGCACTATCGAAGCCGAAACAAGCGTAGGAAGTAAACGTGCGATACAGCCGGGCATCGAGGGATGGGCGATGGTGACTGGATTCAACACAATTTTTCTGGACGATGAGGATCCGTACGTCCATGGCTTTCAGGTTATTTGACAATGAAAAGGATAGTAATAGTCGGCGGCGGCGTCATCGGATTATTTACAGCTTACTACTTATCGGAGGAAGGATTTGAAGTAACGATACTCGATGGCGGCAATCTTCGCGACAATTGCTCGATTGGTAATGCGGGAATGATCGTCCCGAGTCATATAGTACCACTGGCGTCGCCCGGAATCATACACAAGGGAATACGCTGGTTGTTCTCGCAGCGCAGCCCTTTTTATATTCACCCGAAGTTTGATCGCAGGTTATGGGAGTGGTGCTGGCTGTTCTTTAGATCAGCCAATAGAGGCCACGTTGAGCGAAGCATACCTTATTTGAAGGACCTCAGCCTCTATAGCAGGTCTCTTTACATGCATCTCGCAAGTGATCATCCGGGGGCGGATCTCGGCATGCACGAAAAGGGGTTGTTGATGTTGTTCAAGACAGCTGCCGCCAGACGCGAAGAAGAAGGTTTTGCCTTGCTTGCACGTGCGCACGGACTGGAGGCGGATATACTCAGTCCGGCTGACGTGAGCAAGCTGGAACCTCATGCTGAAGTTGATGTGTTGGGAGGAATATTTTTTCCAGGGGACGCCCATCTCAACCCGGTAAAATTGCACGAGTTCTTGACCGCCCATCTCGAGTCGAAGGGAGTCCGGATTGAACGCCATTCGGAGGTTTACGATTTCGTAACTTCTGGAGGAAGGGTAGTCCGGGCACTGAGCAGCAAGGGCGAGCATGCAGGGGACTGTTTTATTATTTGTGCAGGCTCGCGTTCGGGCGAGATTGCCGCTAAGATGAAGATCAATATGCCAATGCTGGGCGGAAAAGGGTACAGCTTTATGGTGGAGAACATTCCGGCTATTCAACGACCTGCTATCCTGACGGAGAAGAGGGTCGCGGTCACGCCATTTGATGGACAGGTCCGTTTCGGCGGTACCATGGAGATAACGGATGATGCGCATAACGTGAACATGAATCGAGTGAAAGGTATCCATGAAGCGATTGCTTCGTATTACTCTGCAGTTCGTCCTCCGTTCCCGGATAAGGGGCAGGTGTGGAGTGGGATGCGACCGTGTTCACCGGATGGTTTACCTTATATCGGATTTGCGCAGCGATGGGACAACTTGTTGTTCGGCACGGGTCACAGTATGATGGGGGTCAGCCTTGCGCCTGCTACCGGAAAGATACTTAGCGATCTCGTACTGAACCGCGAACTTCGAACGGCTGTGAATGTATTCTCTCCAGATCGGTATAGTGGGGGGTGATGATCGCCACGACATGGCTTTTCAGGCGAAATCGCTACTAATACATTTTAACCAATGACGATAGTATCTTAACTGCTCAGATTTTACGACTTTGCTTTGCAGTTGGTAGTATTTATAATGCGTACGAATACGTCTTCTGCGCTGAATACTCCTACCCCTTCGTGGGTGATCACAGTGCGGCGGAGACGGTGTTCTAATGAATCCAACGCGGTGGGTATGCGCACGATGGCGATGTGTATCTCAATTGGTTAAAGATCGAAACGATGAACAACAACACCAGTACACCTGACAAACGAGGGTTTCTCGGTCATCCGGGAGGCTTGTCTACCCTGTTCTTCACAGAGATGTGGGAAAGGTTCAGTTACTATGGCATGCGGGCTATTCTGATCCTGTACATGACTGCGGAGATCGCCAATGGCGGAATGGATCTTGACGACAAGGTTGCCGCTGCGATCTATGGTTTGTACACCATGTTCGTTTTCTTGTTCGCGCTTCCGGGTGGCTGGTTGGCGGATCGCGTTCTAGGTCTTCGCAAGGCGGTGTGGTACGGCGGTATTCTGATTGCAGTCGGGCACTTCAGCATGGCCATACCTTTCGACGGCGGATTTTATCTTGGACTTTTCTTCATCGTTGTGGGCACCGGGTTGTTGAAGCCCAACATCAGCGGGATGGTGGGGAGTCTGTATCAACAAAATGAACCGGCTCGAAGGGATGCCGGATTCTCGATCTTCTATATGGGGATCAACATTGGTGCGTTTGCCGCCCCCTTGATTGTCGGATGGTTAGGCGAGCAAGTCAACTGGCATTATGGCTTTGGTGCGGCGGGTATCGGGATGGTTCTCGGGTTGATTCAATATAAACTTACCGAGCGACGTCTTGGTGATGTGGGATTGAAACCGGAGAAGGGCGCTGACTTGCATGATTCAAAAGGCTGGCCGCGCGTGATGACCGGCATTGGCCTTGCCATAGCAATTTTGGTACTCCTTGTCACGGCATTGTTCGCAGGCTGGATCACTTTTAACCCGGTTGCAGTTGCCAGCGCGTCGGCGTATGCCATTGTCGTTGCCTTTGTCATCTACTTTCTGTACATATTCTTTTTCCAGAATCTAAGTCGGGAGGAGAGAGGAAAGATCACTGTCTTGTGTATTCTGTTCATCTTCTCGGCAATGTTTTGGTCGGGCTTTGAACAAGCCGGTTCGTCGTTGAATTTGTTTGCTGACCGCTATACAGATCGGGAATTTTTCGGCATCACTATGCCAGCCAGTTGGCTGCAGGCCGTGAACCCGATGTTCATCATTCTCCTGGCACCTTTTATCGGCGCGCTGTGGATCAATCTTGCCAAACGGAACTTGCATCCCTATACGCCCGTGAAGTTTGCGTTCGGATTGCTGTCACTTGCTATCGGATTCGGCGTCATTGCATGGGCATCAGTGTATACTGTCGGGAACGCAAAGGTGTTGCCGAGCTGGCTGATCATTACGTATCTGTTCCATACAACGGGTGAACTATGTCTTAGTCCGATTGGACTGAGTGCTGTGACGAAGTTGGCGCCGAAGCGACTAGTAGGTCAATTGATGGGAGCCTGGTTTATGTCGACGGCGTTCGGGAACCTGATTGCAGGACTTGTCGCCGGTGCGTTTGACGAAAACGCCGTCGCCGGGGATCCGGCTTTGTTGCCACGGCTCTTCCTGCAGGTCGCCATGATAACAGGTGCTTCGGGAATTGTGTTAATGATGTTTTACAAACCTATCAAGAGGATGATGGGGGATGTGCATTAATAGTAGTGTACATCGCTGTGTGATAACGAAATAGAAAAGGGATAATGACAGAACAATTGAAATTCAAATTTGGATCGGAAGTATATACCTGGTTCATGAGCAATAACGGTGAGACGTATAAGGGCCAGCTTGGACACATGATCGAGGTAGTAGCAAAGGCGGGTTTCACGGGTATACAACCCATCTTTTCATGGATGGGCCCACTTCAGGATCCGGTTCTATTGGAAGAGAAACTGAGGGAACAGGGGATTGAACTGGCCGCGGTGGCACTTGCGCTTGACTGGAACGGAAGAGATGAAACAGACCAGGAGCGCGAGGAAGCGGATCGGGCGATCGGCCTTCTGAAGCGTTTTCCGGGTGCCGTTTTGTGTACTGTACAAATGCCTACAGGTCGTCATGATCTTGAAGTACGCCGCCGAAACCTGGTGAATATCGTGAAGGCCGTGTCACGTCGCGCAGCACACCATGGTGTGCCGTGCAGTTTTCATCCAAACTCTCCGCACACGTCCATTACCCGGACGCGTGAAGACTACGCAGTAATACTGGAGTCTCTTGATGCAAATGTCACAGGTTGGTGTCCGGATGTCGGTCACATCGCTAACGGTGACATGGATCCGCTCGAAATAATGAAGACGTATGCTTCACTGATCAACCACGTTCACTATAAGGACTGGGATGGCGACCCTGAGTTTACGCTGATGGGCAATGGAAAGGTCGATCTTGTGAACATAACACGATGGCTGCGTGACGAGGGGTATGCAGGATGGATCATTTGTGAAGATGAAGGGAGAGAGGCTTTGGTCGATCCGGATTTTGTTACGCTGCATGATGGTCGTTGGATCCGCGAGAGTTTGATTCCTTCGCTGAAGGCGAGTCGGCCTATACTTTAGATTTAATGTTCGATTCTGACGGAACTGTGATCGCTGAGGCTTCGGTGGAACAGTTATACGTCGCAAAGGGTAATACAATTCTTAACAGACAAACTTTGGATTATGGTAACAAGGATTAAGGCTTTGTTCTTCTCTTTTATGCTGTTGACTCTGCTGGATGCGGTTGCGCAGGTGGATCAAGGGAAACTTACGCTCGAGGATATCTACAGGGACAATGCGTATAGTCAAAAAGGTTTTGGTCCCGTTCGGTGGATGCGCGACAACATCGGTTACTCCACGCTGGAAAAGGGAGCAAACGGAAACGGTACGGATATTATCAGGTACGATGCCAAAACCGGACAGCGATCAGTGATCGTGCCGGCGGAGAAACTTGTTCCTCAAGGCGCGTCGAAACCACTCGCAATTGCGGACTATCAATGGTCAGACGACAACAGCAAATTATTGATCTTCACGAATACTCGCAAAGTGTGGAGATATCACACAAGAGGTGATTATTGGGTCCTCGATCTGAGTTCCGGTAAGCTTCAGCAACTGGGCAGGAAATTCCCCGCGACTACGTTAATGTTCGCGAAGTTTTCCCCGGACGGAACGCGAGTCGGATATGTAAGCGAGCTTAATATTTTTGTTGAGACACTCGCCGACGGTGGTATTGTGCAACTCACCACCGACGGAGGATCAAACATCATCAACGGTACGTTCGACTGGGTGTACGAAGAAGAGTTGGGTTGTCGAGATGGGTTTCGGTGGAGTCCCGACGGTGAGGATATCGCTTACTGGCACTCCGACACGGACGGAGTTGGTACTTTCTATATGATCAACAATGTTGACTCGATCTACTCAAAACCGATACCGATGCCGTACCCGAAAGTCGGCACTGTGCTCTCGGCAGTGAAGGTCGGTGTAATTTCTGCAAAGGGAGGCTCTACTCGCTGGTTCAACATCCCCGGTGACCCACGGAACAACTATCTGGCGAGAATGGATTTTATTCCGGGATCGCGCGAAGTCATGATACAGCAATTGAATCGTGCGCAGAATGAGAATAAGGTGTGGATCGGAAATATCGGATCCATGGAGATCAAGAACATTCTCACCGAAAAGGATGAAGCATTTCTTGATGTCCATGACGACATTCGCTGGCTTGACAATGAGAAATACTTCACATGGTCCAGTGAACGCGATGGCTGGATGCATCTTTACAAAGTGTCGCGTGATGGGAAGACCGTTACGCCGATCACCAAGGGAGAGTTTGACGTAGTAAACATCAATTGCATTGATCCATCGGGGGGCTATGTGTATTACATTGCCTCTCCAGACAATTACACTCAACGATACCTCTATCGAAGCAGGTTGAATGGTAAAGGAAAGCCGGAGCGTATTACGCCGGTGTCGAGTTCAGGGCAGCACGCGTATCAAATATCTGCCAACGCGCGTTGGGCTATTCATACGTTTCAGAACGCGGAGACTCCGCCCGTGTATTCCCTCATCAGCTTGCCTGATCACAAGCAGGTTCGTGTGCTCGAAGACAATGCTGAGTTAAAGCGCAAGTATGATCAGCTTAGTCTCAACAAGAAGGAGTTTGTGAAGGTTGACATCGGCGATGACGTACTCGATGCCTGGATGATCAAGCCTCAGGGGTTTGATTCTTCAAAAAAGTATCCTTTATTGTTTTACGTTTACGGAGAGCCTGCCGGAGCTACCGTTCAGGACCAGTGGGCAGGAGGAGATCTATGGCATCGCTACATGGCCGAACAGGGCTACGTTGTGATGAGCATCGACAACCGCGGTACGAAGACTCCGCGAGGTCGGGCATGGAGAAAGTCGATTTACAAACAGATCGGCATTCTGGCTTCCGTCGATCAACACAAGGCAGCAAAGGCTATTTTGAATACCTATCAGTTCCTGGATCCGGAGCGGGTAGGGATGTGGGGCTGGAGTGGTGGCGGGCAGATGACGCTAAATTGCATGTTCCGGTATCCGAACATGTATAAGGTCGGGATTGCCCTCGCATTCGTGTCGGACCAACGCCTGTATGACGCGACGTATCAGGAGAGGTACATGGGACTTCTTGAAGATAATGAACACGGTTACCACGATGGATCTCCGATTAATCATGCCAGAAATCTCGAGGGCGATCTGATGATTATTCATGGTACCGCAGACGACAACGTACACTATCAGAGTTTTGAGATGTTGGCGAACGAGCTGATACGGCACAACAAGTTTTTTTCGATGATGTCATATCCAATGCGCGCACATGGTATTAACGAAGGCGAAAATACTTCCTATCATTTGCGAAGAACAATGGAACGATTCTGGAAGAGCAAATTGCCAGCTGAAACAACCGCGATAAAGAAATGAGGCTATTCGAAAAGGACATATACGTTGCGCGCCGACAAAGACTTAAATCGTTGATGCGCTCCGGAAAATTGCTGTTCATGGGGAATGACCAGAGTAGCATTAATTTCCGTGACAACTGGTATCCATTCCGGCAAGACAGCACGTTCCTTTACTTCTTTGGTCTTGATACACCCGGTCTGGCAGCGATCATTGACATTGACGAGGATACGGAAGTTATCTTCGCCGATGATGGTACAGTAGAGGATTCTGTCTGGACTGGCACGGTTCCGCCGATCAGTGAGTTGGCCGCCAGGGTTGGAGTCGAAAAGACACTTCCGCGGGTAGAGCTGTCGAAGATGGTCAGCGGAAAGGCGCGGGCAAAAGTGCATTATCTTCCCCCGTACCGACCTGAGAATGTGCAGCAGCTCGCCGTGTGGCTGGGTGATGACCGGGCAGGAAACGCATCGATCGAGTTCATCAAGGCAGTTGTAAGTCTGAGAAATGTAAAAAGTGAAGAGGAGATCGCAGAGATTGAGAAAGCGGTTGATATTACTGCGGACATGCACCTGGCTGCCATGGAACAGGCAAAGCCGGGAATGAAAGAGTATAGTCTGGTGGGCGTTGTGTGCCAGCGAGCGATTGAGGCTGGAGGACAGCTCTCGTTCCCTGCGATCTTAACGGTGAACGGGCAAACGCTTCACGCCCATTATCACGGTAATACACTGGTTGACGGGCAGATGGTGTTATGCGATACAGGCGCGGAAAACGACATGCACTATGCCGGCGACTTGACGCGGACGTTTCCTGTGAGTCGGACATTTTCCAGCGCTCAAAGGGAAGTGTATCAGATCGTATTGGATGCTTATCAGACCGCAGCAGATGCGCTTAAGCCAGGAGTGCGCTTTTTCGATATACACCTTCTGGCGTGTAAACGGTTGGTTGAAGGCCTGAAGTTGATTGGTCTTATGAAGGGTGACACTGACGCGGCCGTTCAGGCGGGTGCTCATGCGTTGTTTTTTCCGTGTGGTCTGGGTCACATGATGGGACTCGATGTTCACGACATGGAAGATCTTGGTGAACAATATGTAGGCTACTCGGATGAGTTGAAGAAGAGCACACAGTTTGGACTTAAGTCGCTTCGACTTGGGAAGGAACTCCAGGAAGGGTTTGTTCTTACTGTCGAGCCCGGAATCTACATGATCCCGGAATTGATGGATCAATGGCACGCTGGAAACAAACACACTGATTTTATTCAGTATGATAAGCTTGAACGGTATCGTGGATTTGGTGGAATTAGAATTGAAGATGACTTTTTGATAACAAGTGAAGGATCGCGAAAGTTGGGAAAGACACTCCCTACAACATATCAGGAAATAGAGGCTGTGAGGGGGAGATAATATAGTATATCCTTTTGATAAGATTGATCAAGCCCTTGTGGCGACCCGGGTTTACTTTTGCTGGTAAATTAATATAACATAATTCTAACTGACTTTAGTGACATGATTAACGTAGAATGGGAAGGGATTTTTCCTGCTGTTACCACGAAGTTTACTGATGACGAGAAACTTGATATACCGGCGTTCCTCAAGAATGTCGAGGCCCAGGTTTCCGCGGGCGTTAATGGAATCATTTTGGGAGGAACACTTGGAGAATCAAGCACACTCAGTGATAGCGAGAAGAATACACTGGTGAAGGAGACCGTTGCATTTGTGGATGGGAAAGTTCCCGTGATCCTGAACATTGCTGCGCAATCAACAACCAGAGCAGTCGCCCTTGTCGATGAAGCTGCGAAGTACGGTGTTGGTGGTTTGATGTTGTTGCCACCACTCGGCTACCGAGCGGATGACCAAGAGACACTGCACTACTTCAAGACCATCGCGAAATCGACTGATCTTCCGATCATGATTTACAATAACCCGGTCGACTACAGGATACTTGTCACGCTTGATATGTTTGAGGAGCTCGCCGAGCTTCCGAACATCCAATCTGTGAAAGAGTCGACACGGCAGGTGTCCAATGTGACCAAGATGATCTCGCGTTTCGGAGATCGCTACAAGGTGCTTACCGGGGTAGATACTATTGCGTTGGAAAGCCTGGTGCTCGGTGCCCATGGCTGGGTAGCTGGTTTGGTATGTGCGTTTCCGCGGGAGACTGTGGCGATATACAAACTGGTAAAGGCCGGTCGCATCGAAGAGGCTGTTCAAATAAATCGTTGGTTCTATCCGCTTTTGGAACTTGATATTGTTCCAAAACTGGTTCAGAACATCAAGCTGGCAGAAGTACATACCGGTCTCGGAACAGAGAAAGTCCGCTTGCCGCGTATGCCGCTTGTCGGTGCTGAACGCGAGGAGGTTCTGAAGGTTATCACAGATGCATTGAAGGTGCGACCAGAGTTGCCTGTCGTCGATCCGGCATCCGTACATGCCTGACCGATTTTACTTGGGGAAACATGAACTCCGACTCGCACGGTTTTGAGAAATAATGATGGAGTAAGATGAGCTACTACGCAAATTCTGAAGGAGCGAGGATTTTTTACCAGATCAGAGGACAAGGAGAACCGCTTGTTCTGCTGATGGGATTTGGAGCGGACGGAAATACCTGGGAAAAACACGTTGCTGAGTATGAGAAGCATTTCAGGTGTATCCTGATAGATAATCGCGGAGTCGGTTCATCCGATCAACCTAAAGGCCCATACAGCACGGCTCTTATGGCGGAGGACGCTTTCGCAGTTATGCGCGACGCAGGCGTAGAAAACGCCCGCGTCGCGGGTATCTCTATGGGTGGAGCGATTGCGCAGGAACTGGCGTTGCGACATCCGGAGGCGGTAAAGAGCCTCGTGCTGATTAGCACCTGGTCCCGCTTCGATAATTATGCTACGACCGTTTACGAGAACCTTAAGAGAATTCGACGGGTAGCAAGCCCCTCCGCTTTTACGGAACTCCTTCAACTTTGGATCTTTGCACCGCCGTATTACGAGGGCCACCTCGATGAACTGCGGGAAGACCAGGCTAACGCGGACGGCCGACAGTCACAGGACGGATTTGAAGGCCAGCTCGATGCTTGCATCCGGCATGATGCAACTGACCGTCTATCAGGAATTCGCGTTCCGACGATGATAACTGTCGGGGAAATGGATATATTCACACCCCCTGCTTTTTCCGATGTGTTACACGCGGGAATAAAGGGATCGGAGTATGCCCGGTTCCCGACTGGTGGGCATGTCCACCATTGGGAGGACCTGGAGAGATTTAATTCTGTGACTACCCGGTTCCTGTTAGGCAACTAATCGAAGCCGGTTTCGCCTGATCGCGCAGTTGGTCGGGCGATTTTTGTTAGTAAACTTTTTTTTCCGCATGATTATGCAGACACGTGTATGTTGGGTATCGCTGGTTACTCTCTTTTTATTATCAGCATGCGGATCTGATACAGACCGGGCCCATACCTACCAGGAGCCCGACGTAGCTTTTACGCTGCGATTGGACCAACTTCCCGACTATGAAAAGGATATAGATCACAAGGGTCTGATCCTCGCGTGGGGAGATCGTTATGATGAATCGATAAGGACGGGGGAACACATCTATAAACGTTTGTGTGTTGCGTGTCACGGGACACCCGAACAACCGGGATCGATCCCTACTGCCTTTCGTTTCTGGGATGGAAAATTTAAGGTTGGCAACGATCCGTATGCCATATATCAGACCTTGACGAAAGGTTTCGGCTCAATGCCCCCGCAGATGCAGCTGACGCCTATCGAGAAGTATGACGTGATCAATTACATTCGGGAGAATCTCGTGCGCAAGCATAACAGTGACGAATATTTTCCTGTTGACTCCATTTTCCTGAGTAGTCTTCCTGCAGGTAAGTCTCCCGGTCCGGCACCGACAGACCACCGCCCCTGGTCCGAAATGGACTATGGCAATTTTCTGATCAATACTTATGAACTGGCTGACCGCGATGCTCCTGCAATTCCGCGTTCGCGTGGGGTGGCACCCCTTCCCGATGAGGATATGAAGGACGCGAACTTCGCCTATAAAGGTATAGCGGTTCGATTGGATCAAGGCCAGGGCGGCGTTGCCGCAGGGCATGCCTGGACGATATTCGATCACGACTTGATGCGTGTAGCCGGTGCGTGGACTGGCGAAGGATTTATCGATTGGGAGGGTATTCTGTTCAATGGCAGACATAATATCTCACCGCGGATCGTCGGTGATCTTCAATTCGAGAATCCTATCGGACCCGGATGGGCTAATCCGGAATCAGGCTCTTTCGCCGATGTGAGATTTGTCGCTCGTGATAAGCGCCGGTTTGGGCCTTTGCCTGGAAGCTGGACGCATTACAAAGGACTGTTTCAATATCAGGACAGGGTGATTGTATCATATACAGTTGGAAATGCCTCGGTGTTAGAGACGTTCGGGCTCGAAAAGGCAGGTGATGTTCCGGTCTTTACCCGAACGTTGAACATTACGCCATCGGCTCGCCCATTGAAAATGCGTGTGGCTCCTGCGGGAACTGCGGCAGCGATTGTCGGACCGGATGGAGAATTGAAGGAGGAACAGGGATTCATCGTTCTGCATGTCCCTGCTAACAAGTCCCTGAAAGTGAAGATCCTGGTGGGCCAGGCAAGGGCCGACCTGAAACAGTTAGCAGCGACTTCGGCCGCTCCTGAAGATCTGACGAAGCTGACTAAAGGCGGCCCCGCCCGGTACCCTGAAAAACTGACGACGACCATTACAAGAGGCGAGCAGAAAGGCGCATTCCAGGTGGATGTGATGCAACTTCCGTATCAAAGCCCATGGAAAAATCAGCTGCGGTTGAGCGGTATTGATTTTATCGGAGACGAGGCGCTGGTGTGTTCAACCGATGGCGACGTGTGGCTCCTGAATGGGTTGTCGAATGAATCCGGCGAGATTCAATGGCAGCGGATTGCATCAGGGCTTTTTCAGCCCCTCGGTATCAAGGTGATTGGCAGTGATATTTTCGTCACATGCCGGGATCAGATTGTGAGACTTCGGGATTTGAATGGTGACAGGGAAACCGATTTTTATGAGAGCTTTAACAGCGACCACGTCGTCACCGATCACTTTCACGAGTTTGCGATGGGATTGCAGGCCGATGCAGACGGCAATCTCTATTACGCGAAGAGTGCAAGACATGCGCGCGAAGCACTTGTCCCCCAACACGGTACGCTGTTGAAAGTGAGTTCTGACGGACTTAAAACCACCATAGTAGCAAATGGATTCCGTGCGGCGAACGGGGTGTGCATCAACCCGGATGGCAGTTTCATTGTCACGGACCAGGAGGGACATTGGAATCCGATGAACCGTATCAACTGGGTTGTTCCCGGGGGATTCTACGGAAATATGTTCGGCTACCGACCCCCTGCAGATACCTCCAGCGCTGGAATGGAACCACCGCTGGTCTGGGTGGAGCGTAAGCACGATCAATCTCCTTCTGAATTACTTTGGGTGGAGAGTGAGAAATGGGGCCCGTTGAATGGAAGTCTTTTGAACTTTTCGTACGGATACGGCAAAGTCTTTGTTGTACCACATGAAAAAGTTGAAGGACAGATGCAAGGTGGTATATTTGAGTTACCGATCGAGCGCTTTTCGACCGGTGTTATGAGGGGGCGCTTTAATCCTCGCGATCAGGAACTATATGTTTGCGGTCTTTCGGCATGGGGATCAACGCAGCCGCAACTGGGCGGATTGTTTCGGATCAGATATGTCGGCGGCAACAGCGCAGCTATGCCTGTTGAGTTGCATGCCCTCCGCAGCGGAATGGTGATCGGATTTTCCGGTAAGCTAGAGGCTAAAGCTGCGCAGGACCCTGCGAATTATAAGGTTGACACCTGGGATTTGAAGCGTTCGAGAGAATACGGGTCGAAGCATTACAACGAAAAGACGCTGTCGGTTACAGGTGTCGAATTATCGGAAGATGGAAAGAAAGTTCGGCTCGCAATTCCAGACATTCAACCGACGTGGGTAATGGAGATCACATATGAGCTTCGGGACACCAATGGTGCGCCGGTGACGGGAGTGATCCAGAATACAATTCACAAACTTGAAAATAACAAGCCATTATAGTTCAATTGCTAAGATGACCACTATGAAGAAAGTATCAAGTCTTGTATTCTCCGTCGTTTGGAACTCGGGGATTCGCGTTGCGTTGTCAGTACTGATACTGGCCGGCACCTGTCTTTTTGCCTGTGCGCAAGAAGGTGTGCAGTGGGTAACTTACGAGGGGAATGGCGACAACAAAGGTAAGCACGTTGTTTTTGTAAGCGGTGACGAGGAGTATCGCTCCGAAGAGGCACTACCGATGTTAGCGAGGATCATGGCTGAGCATCATGGGTTCACCTGTACAGTTCTCTTCCCGATCAATCCGAAAACGGGACAGATCGACCCCGAACATCAGACAAATATTCCGGGACTTCACCTTCTTGAGAAGGCGGATCTCATGGTGTTGATGGTTCGGTTTCGCGAACTCCCGGATGAACAGATGAAGTACTTTGATGCCTATACGCGCTCCGGTAAGGGAGTTGTTGCGTTGCGAACTTCAACTCATGCCTTTCGTTACTCGCGCGACCTGAAGAGCCCCTACGCCAAGTACACTTTTAATAGTAAGGTATCCGGGTGGGAAGATGGATATGGACGACAAGTGCTGGGCGAAACGTGGGTAGCGCATCACGGCCACCACGGCAAGGAAGGCACTCGCGGAATAGTGAATGCAATGATGGAAAGTCACCCGACGCTGCGCGGAGTTCGGGATGTCTGGGGACCGACTGATGTCTATACTGTTCGAAACATAACAGGAGATGCACAAGTGTTGATGTACGGTCAGAACACCGCTGGCATGACTCCTGATGCACCACTTGCCCTTGACAAGCCTGCGATGCCGGTTGCGTGGGTGAAGAGTTACAAAAGCGAAAGCGGGACAACATCTCGTGTGTTCACAACTACGATGGGATCTGGTGTTGACTTTCTAAGCGAGGATTTGAGACGCTTGCTGGTCAACGCTTGCTACTGGTCAATGGGACTTGAGGATGCTATTCCCGAGAAGAGCAACGTCAATATTATCGGTGAGTACAATCCGACAATGTTCGGTTTCGGTACACATAAAAAGGGTCTGACGCCTGCGCACTACAGCGTAAAGAAGTAGGCGAATCCGTTCGTGCAGACAGGATGTGCACGAATCTGGCAATTTTACACGTCTTTGCATCGTGGGAGATGTCCTTGTCTCCCGTAAGGTGTCCTATCTCTGTTTTTTGCCCTAGGTTAAGATAATATCGTTATCCGATAAAATATTGGGTGTGTAGCAAGCGGGCGACAGGTACATTTACATAGTCATTTTTGTTCTCAACCCACAAAACAAATGTCTATGAATGGAATTTTTACACGTTTCTTTCACACTGGAACCGCGCTGACTATTATTATAGTCTGTTCGTTGGTGACTCTGAGTTTTGCTCAGATCAATGTGTCCGGTAGAGTATCCGATGAGTCGGGGGCATCGCTTCCAGGAGCAGGTGTCATGATCGTGGGCACCACGATAGGTACTGTAACCGACGGAAATGGAAACTATGTGATCACCGTACCGGTTGGAGATCATCGTCTTTCATTTTCCTTCATCGGTTACAAGTCCCAGATTGTTGGCGTTAATTCGCAAAGTATCATCAATGTTACGATGGTACTCGATGAGCAGTCACTTAAGGAAGTTGTTGTGACCGCTCTTGGAGTGGAACGCGACAGGAGCGAACTAGGGTATGCGATCCAGTCATTGGGTCCGGAGAATCTTTCGGCAGCTCCGTCGGAAAATATTATCAATTCTCTCGGCGGTAAGATCGCTGGCGTACAGACGACCAGTGGCGGCAGCACGGTGGGATCATCGGCGAGAATTGTGATCCGGGGAAATGCCTCGCTGACAAATAATCGACCCCTCTATGTTGTGGATGGAGTGCCGATTGATAACCGCACCTCTACGCCGGCGGTAACCGGAGGAATCGATTGGGGAGATGTTGTCAATGATTTGAATTATGAAGACATCAAGTCAATGACCGTGCTGAAGGGCGCAGCGGCAGCGGCGTTGTACGGGAACCGGGCGACCAACGGTGTAATTCTGATCGAAACAAAGGACGGTCCGTCAGGCGGAAGAAACTTCCAGGTGAATTTCAACTCGTCCATTGCACTTGATCGGGCGAGTTACTTTCAAAACTATCAGAATGAGTACGGTGGAGGAACGCGTGGAGATGAGTTTGAATATCAACGCTGGCTGAACAACAATCCTGGTTCTAACCTGACATACAACGAGTATGCTAAAGCATATTCATATAATTATGTTGACGGAAAAGGCGGCGGAAGGAACGACGGCAATCCAGTAAGCTGGGGTCCGCGATTGGACGCTGGCCTGCTGCTTGATCAATGGTCTACTGGTCCGAATTCGCCGTGGATTTCCCGACCTGACAACATCCGTGACTACTTTAATACGGGTACGACATTCCGCAATAATATTTCATTGGCGATGCGGGGAGATGGGTATACCGGACGGGTATCTGTCACTAGCGAGGATATCAAAGGTATCATCGACCACACGGATCAGGCGCAGAAGACATTTAACGGAAGTTTCAGCCTTCAACCAACTGACCGGTTGACGGTGAGTACTAATTTTACAGCTCTCAACAGAAAGAGTGACAACCTTACCGATGTTGCGTACTCAAGCGACATGGTGGATTTCAACTGGCGTGCCCGCGAGTTCGATGTGAAGCACATGAGAAAAGTATTCAGGGAACAAGGGAACGAAGGATGGGCTTTCCCGAATGGTAATAACCCATTTTATACACTCCGCAATACGAACAGCTTTTCGCGCGATCGTGTATATGGAAATCTGAATGTTGATTACGATCTCTTCAGCTGGCTGACTTTCACGGTGCGAGCCGGTATGGATATGTACAATGAGAATAGGAGGAGTATTACGCAGTCGGGAATGACAGCGATCAGGAATCGCAACGGGGGTGGGGCCTTCAATACAACCGCTATGCGCGATCAGGAAGTCAACGCCGACGTCATTCTTCAGGCTCGCAAGCAGGTCAATGAAGACATTCACGTCGACGGGTTGATCGGAGCCAACTACAGAAATGATAAATACAGATCCCAGGGAATCGGTGCCAATGACCTCACAATTCCCGATTTGTATACCATCTCAAACGTAGAGGGGACACCCACTGCAAGCATGTTCGAGTCTGAAAAGGAGACCAACAGTGTCTATGCGTCGGTAAACGGATCGTACAAGGATTTCCTCTTTGTTGGTCTGACTGCCCGAAACGATTGGAGTTCTACGCTGCCGAGCAATAACCGTTCATACTTTTATCCCTCGGCTAATGTCGGCCTTAGTGTACTGAATGCCTTTGGTATGAGCTCTGAACTTGTAAGCCATCTGCAACTGAGAGGAAGTCTGGCGAAAGTTGGTGGTGACACCGATCCGTATCAACTTGCAAGGACGTATTCCGGACGAGTAGCCTTCGGTACAGTTTCAATTTTCGAAAGCGCAAGTACAGCTCCTCCACAGGATCTGAAACCTGAAGAGATGCGGTCCTTTGAGATCGGAACAGATATACGGTTTCTAAATGATCGCTTTGGACTGGACGCGACATACTACAGACAGACTACCAGCAATCACATCCTGAGTGTACCGGTATCAAGGACGACCGGATTCGGATCGATGCTGCTCAACGCGGCGGAGATAGAGAACTCGGGTATTGAGTTGATCTTGAATGCGAATATTGTGAGGCAAGCTGCCCCTGGTGGCTTCGAATGGGATATGTCGGTCAACTGGGCGAAGAACAAGAATATGGTGAACTCGCTTACCGGAGATCTTGAGGCGATCATCATCGGACCAGGACAAGGAGGCAATACGACACGCGCGATCCCTGGTGAGGAATGGGGTGTGATCTGGGGCCTCCCTTACGTACGAAATGATAAGGGACAGATCATTGTGAGCGCTGCCGGCTTACCGATTAACTCAAGCCAGCCCACGAAACTCGGAAGCGTCAATCCTGATTGGCGAGGAGGTATCCAAAATGTGCTTCGATACAAGAACTTCAATATGACTTTTCTCGTCGATATGTCGAAGGGCGGAGACTTCTGGAGCGCAACGGTTAAGCAATCCTGGGCGACAGGTGGAAACTATGTAACGGTGAAGGACAATGTGCGTGAAGTAGGGATGATTGTCGACGGAGTTACTGCTGACGGATCGCCGAATACTGTTCGGGTATCTGCGCAGGATTACTTCGAAGGTGCCTGGATATGGAGCAATAACGAGTATCCTATTCTTGATGCAACTTATGTGAAGCTTCGCGAGGTTACGCTGGCGTACCGGTTCTCATTCCCGAACGTTCAGTGGCTGAGCAATGCTACGCTCTCTCTATTTGGCAGAAACCTGGCTATCCTGCATCGAGATGCAAAGACGAAGATGTACGGAGTGGATCCTGAGGTTGTTATCGGAGGAGGCGATGGTGGTATCGGGTTTGAAAACCATCAGTGGCCGACGACGAGAACCTACGGCATGAAGTTGTCGGTAACGTTTTAAGGCCAAGTGACTATTCACGTAAAGAACTGAAACCATGAAAAGTTTGAAGATATTTAAGCTGATTGTTGCTGCGGTGTCATTCGCGGTACTATCGATTGTGAGCTCCTGTACAGACGGATTCGATGAGTTGAATGTCAACCCGAATCAGGCGAGTCCCGAGTTTGTTCCGCCAACTACCGTTCTCGCCTCTGGTTTTGATGTGATCGGTGGGATCTTGTATGGTGAACGGATGGGCATATTTTATGCAGGTACGTATGCAGGTTATACAGCGCCGATCGGATTAGGTGACTATGAGTTCCGAATCGACATCAATAATAACATGTGGAGCACGCTGTATCGCGGGGCCGCGAACTTTGCGGATGCCCAGGACATTGCTACTCGGAATGGTAATACGAATCTCGCGGCTGTCGCTCTCGCGATGAAGGCGTTTACCTTCCATCATATTACTGACATGTGGGGCGACGTGCCTTACTCGCAGACATTTCAGTTGCTGAAGGAGGCCGCGATTCGCAATCCGGTTTATGACACACAGGAGCAGGTCTATGATCAGTTGCTGGATGACTTGAAGACCGCCAACAGTATGTTGATGAATGGAACCGGTGAGCTCGGGGAAGGAGATCTTATCTATGGCGGTAATGCTACCCATTGGAGAAAGTTTATCAACTCTTTGCGTCTGCGAGTGGCCATGAGAATGTCAAATGTCGCTGAGACCAAGGCCACGGCAGTTGTCACGGAGATGCTGGGCGATCCAGCCACCTATCCGTTAATAGAGAGCAACAGCGAGAACGCTTATATAGAATGGCCCGGCGTGTCTTCCCATACAGAGCGATGGTTCCGGACCGTTGGCTCGCTCAGCGGGAACAAAACAAGTCAGTTAAGAATGAACCATGAGATCATCAGCGCTTTGAAGGATCACAATGATCCGCGGCTACCAGTGTATGCAGATAAGAATGCGAATGACGAATATAACGGCTATAAGATGGGCCCGGGACAAACCACCAACCTACTTAACGGAGGTGCCAATGTTTCACACATTGGTAACAGGTTCGGAAATGATCCGGAAGGGTTTTCGCCATTCATGAATGTCGCCGAAGTGAAGTTTATGCTTGCGGAGATCTATGAGCGAGGAATGTTTACGGGAGATGCGCAGGAAGCTTATGAAGCAGGTGTCACGTTGTCGCTCCAGGAGAACGGCATCGACGCCAACGCTATCAATGATTTTCTCGCGGAAACGGAAGTCGCCTGGGGTAGTGGAACCACGACGAATCTGTACAAGATTCATCTGCAAAACTGGGTTGCCATGTTCAAGAACAGTGTTAACGCCTGGTCGAATGTGAGAAGGACTGACGTCCCGCAAATTACCAATGTATCTGCAGATTTTTCGACACACGACAGGCCACCGTTCCGACTGGCGTATCCGGATGAGGAGCAAGCGGTGAACGCGAGTTTCCCGGATGATATACACGCACGCGCTAAGGATACGTTCTATGGATTCCAACTCTGGTGGGACACGCGCGCTGGTGTCCAGTAGCTTGCGTCATGTGGCTCGGGCGATTGGTTTATAAGTTTTAGTTCAACGGAGTATCGCGATGTATCAAAGAGTTCTGTGTAATGTTTTGGGTGTCCTGCTCCTCATGGTTTGTTTTGGATGCAAGCGGGGCGTGGAGCGGGACCGCCCGAACATTATTGTTATAATGACAGATGATCAGGGTTATGGTGACATTGCCGCTCACGGCAATCCTTATCTGAAAACACCGAACCTGGACAGGCTGTACCACGAAAGCGTCAGACTCACAAATTTTCACACAGATCCCAGTTGCTCACCGACAAGGGCCGCGATCCTTACAGGGCAGTATTCTTCTCGCTCCGGGGTCTGGCATACGATCGGAGGGAGGTCATTGTTGAAGCGGGATATAACCACCCTTGCCGAGGTGTTTTCAGACGCCGGGTACCGTACCGGTTACTTCGGTAAGTGGCATTTGGGAGAGAACTATCCGTTCAGACCGATGGATCGCGGTTTTGATGAGTCTATCGTTATGGGCGGTGGCGCGTCAACCATTCATCCGGATTACTGGGGCAACGACTATTTCGACGACGTTTACAAACGAAACGGAGTGTTTGAGAAGTTCAAAGGGTATTGCAATACCGTGTGGTTTGACGAGGCTATGAAGTTCATCAAGGATGATGAAACAACTCCGTTCTTTGCGTACATCAGTACCAACAGCCCGCATGCGCCTTTGTTGGTAGACAGTAAGTATTCCGGTCCTTATAAGTCGCAAGTGCCGGAGAGGATAGCCAACTACTACGGAATGATCACACAGTTCGACGAGGATCTCGGCCGTTTCCTTCAGGAACTTGACCAGTCTAACAAACGTGAAAACACCATTGTCATATTTATGACTGACAATGGTCCCTGTCCATGGTTTGGCGGTGTGATGTTGGATGATAGTCTCCAGGTTGCGCACGGCTTCAATGCGGGAATGAGGGGAGCGAAGATCAGGGGTTACGAAGGTGCGCATCGCGTGCCGTTTTTTATCAGCTGGCCGGCGGGAGGTATTGGAGGAGGAAAGGATGTCGACCGGCTTGCGGCCCATTTCGATATTTTCCCATCGCTCGTTGACTTGGCGGGATTGGAGACACCGGATGTACGCTTTGATGGTGTCAGCCTGCGTCCACTGATGGAAAATTCGGATGCACAGTGGACTGACCGCACGCTGTTTATTCACAATCAGCGAGTCCAGTACCCGCGGAAGTATAAAGATTATGTAGTGCTAACGGAGGAGTGGAGACTGGAGCACTATGGGAAAAATGAATTGTACCGAATCCGGGACGATGAAGGCGAGCAAAACAATATTGCCGGAAGTTATCCGGAGGTGGTAGATCAATTGTCGCGTGCATATGAGACGTGGTGGGAGGATGTCTCAGAGGGTTTTGACGATTACAATTTTATTGTGATCGGGAGTGAGAAGGAAAATCCGGCCACGCTCTATGCGCACGATGCTTTGCAAAGTCCCAATGGGATGGTTTGGGCGGTGGAAGTTGAGAATCCTGGAGTTTTTGAGTTTAGTCTGTACCGCTGGCCCCCGGAATCCGGCCAGCGAATTGTTGAGAGCGAAGGGGAGTTGTTTCGCCATAACCTTTCGCCGACTTCTACGATCGCCAACCCCCGGTTTCACCTGGAGGATGTGGTCGGCAAGGCCGCAGACATCAAACGCGCACATTTGAAAGTTGGTAACCAGGAGCGCGAGGTTGACGTCAGTGGTTCAGCTGTTGCGTCGACGTTTGTCGTCACACTGGAGTCCGGGGAGACTGCGTTGCAGGCCTGGTTCTCCGGTGACAAGCGGTATGGAGCCAACTACGTTGGTGTTCGACGAATTGGCCCGGCGCCGTCTGACCAACCATCAGGCTATACGTCTGTTCACCCGGACGCCCTGCTGCGACCAGGCAGGATCGGTCAGACGAAGTAGCTTTTCCTGGAGCGCCTGTCATACAGGAGTGTATAACTGGAATGAATCAAACGGAAATGAAGTTTTGCACGTACTCCATCTGCTTTCTTTTGCTGTTTCACGGTGTAGTGTCATCCGGTTCATCGGCTTCGAATGATCCGGTCCGACCCCCCAACGTCATAATTATACTTGCGGACGACCTTGGGTACGGAGACCTGTCGGCTTATGGACATCCCGTAATCAAAACGCCGCACCTCGACCGGATGGTGGCGGAAGGAATGCGGTTCACGGACTATTACGTAACATCGGGAGTGTGTACCCCGTCGAGAGCCTCCCTTATGACGGGGAGTTATCCGATACGCGTTGGCCTGGCATCGGGTTATGCCCCCCATGAAAAGGTAGACGTTGCCGGCGAAAAGGTTCTTCCGTATGGCGTGTTGTTCCCATTTTCCGACTTCGGACTTCATCCGGATGAACTCACGATTGCCGATGTCCTCAAAGAAGCGGGGTATGTCACCGGCCACATTGGTAAGTGGCACCTTGGGCACCGAGCACCTTTTCTTCCTACTAAGCAGGGATTCGACTACTACTTTGGGATCCCGTATTCGAATGATATGGGTAACAACAACTATGACGGGCTAAAAAGCGGTGCGATCTCCGGTCCGACGCCTCTTTACCGGAATGAGCGGGTTGTCGAGACAGATCCTGATCAGTCTTTGCTAACGCGTCGGTATACTGAAGAGGCTATTGATTTTATCGCCGAACACAGGAGGGAGCCATTCTTCCTGTATCTGGCGCATACGATGCCACATATGCCAGTAGCTGCATCATACAATTTTGCAGGCCGATCGCCGCACGGCATCTACGGCGACGCCGTCGAGGAGCTGGACTGGAGCGTTGGCCATATCCTAAGTTATCTTCAGGACCAAGGTCTGGACAAAAATACATTGGTGATCTTCACTTCGGACAACGGTGCGGCTACTTGGAATGATTTGGGAGGCTGGGCCTGGACACCCGACTGGGACGGACGGAAGGACAGACGCGAACGAGGTTATAAGTCGGGCTCGAACAAACCACTACGCGGTGCAAAGGGTACCACCTGGGAAGGAGGAATGCGGGTTCCTTTCATAGCGCGCTGGCCAGAACGGATCGCAGCGGGCACTGTGGCCAACCAATTGGTGACTTCGATGGATCTGCTACCAACTCTTGCCGCGATCACTAACCGCGAGCTTCCATCACATAGGAAACTTGACGGTCATGATATACGGCCGGTACTCTTCGGTGACGCAGGAGCAAAAAGTCCCTATCAGGCATTTTATTATTACCGTTATGAGCGGTTGCAGGCAGTCAGGAACGGTAAGTGGAAACTACATGTCTTCCGTCCCGAGTCAGGAGAAACAACACTTCTCTATAATCTTGAAGACGACATTGGCGAAACCACTGATGTTTCTGCTAAACATCCTGATGTTGTCAAAGAACTCCAACGACTCGCGAACATTGCCAGGCATCAGTTGGGGGATGTGGTGACTGGTCGGATAGGGAAAGATCTCAGACCGATCGGTGACCTTGGGCGAGACTGAGTGGATTATCCTACACTCCGTTTGTAACTCTTCGATTGACACTAAAGTCAGTTTTCTGTTTCTTATACCCCTTTGTATATCAATCAATTTCAGCCCGATGTCGAATAAATGGAGCGTAACAAGTACAACAATTCTGCGCGGCAGCCGTTGCGTCTCCTGTTGAAGACGTGCTAAGATAATACATTGATACGGTAAGATATAGGTTGTCCTTCCCTCTGACGTCGCGCTACTTTTGAATAATCCCTTTTTAGCATAATGGTAACTAAAACAATGGCTATGAAAACAACTTTTACATACTTGTTCAGTCGAAGACTGTTAGCGAGTGTAGCAATCTGCTGTTGCGTTTTAATGGGCGCGATCACCGCGTCGGCGCAATCGCAGGTTTCTGGTACGGTAACAGATGACGCGGGAAGGAGTTTGCCGGGCGCAAGTGTCCTTGTTGTAGGTACTGCGGTTGGTGCAGTGACGGATGCCGATGGTAAATATACGATCAGTGTACCCCAGGGAGGCAGCAGACTTTCATTTTCGTTTATCGGATTTGAGACTCAAATTGTTGATATCAACTCCCGCAATGTTGTTGACATCGCGATGGTAGCTGATGCGCGTTCACTTGATGAGGTAGTTGTTACTGCCTTGGGTATTGAGCGCGAGCGCAGAGAACTCGGGTATTCGATACAGTCACTTAAGCCTGACAATCTCACACAAGCGAATGACTTTAACATCGTCAATTCACTGAGTGGAAAAGTTGCCGGTGTGCAGGTGACGAACAGCGGACCGCAAGTAGGCGCTTCGGCTCGTATCGTAATTCGCGGTAACTCGTCGTTCGCGAACAATCAGCCTTTGTTTGTTGTAGATGGTGTGCCGATCGATAACAGCTCCACCAATTTGGATGGCAGCGGTGGTCTTGACTACGGTAATGCCGCAGCTGATATTGATCCGCAGAATATCGAATCATTGACAGTGTTGAAAGGCGCTAACGCTGCGGCGCTCTATGGAAGTCGCGCGGCGAACGGTGTTATTCTTATTGAGACCAAGAAAGGAACTCGCGCGAAACAAGGGATTGGCGTGGACTTCTCCAGCTCGGCTGTATTTGACGTTCCTGCTTACTTCATGAACTTCCAGAATTCGTATGGAACCGGAAGCAGGGGAGCGGAGTATGACTGGCAACAGTATCTGGCGAATAACCCTGGATCAACGTTGACGTACAATGAGTACGCTAAGCAGGTCGGTTACAATTATGTCGACGGGAATGGAGGCGGAGTAAATGAGAACGCTACGGCATGGGGTCCCCGATTCGATGCTGGCCTACGCATCGATCAGTGGATAAAAGGTCCGAACAGCCTCTATGAGTCAAATCCGGATAACATCAAGGATAACTACTTTCAGACAGGAAAGAATATCATCAATCAGGTTGCTGTGACGGCGAAGGGAACCGATGCATTCGGTCGCTTAGCTTTCTCGAACAGGAAAATGGAAGGTATCTATTTCAATACTGACCAGACCGTCAACACGATCAATGGAAGTCTTACGCTGAAACCCAATAACGGTAAGTTAACTGTTGGATCTAATTTTAACTACGTCAACAGGAAGAGTGATAACATCCCCAACGTATCATACAATACGATGACTATGCTCGCGTGGGGCGCTTTTCGGAATATGCCGCTCAACGAAGTGAAGAGGGTTTATGAACAGCATGGAAATGAGATGGGTAGTGGCTACAATGCAAATGCCGATAACTTCTTCTACAACCTCACCAATACCAACAGCATGAACCGCGAGCGGTTCTATGGAAACGTGAATCTCAACTATGAGATCCTGGATTGGCTTTCGTTCAGCTCCCTGATCGGTATGGACTACTACGACGAAGTGCGGAAGTCAATCACGCATTCACGTACGAGAGGTAACATCAACAACAACCGCGGTGGACAGTTTTCGCAGACTGATCTGATGATGCAGGAGTTCAACGCTGACGCCAGGTTGAATGTCACTACCTCTATCACGGAAGATATTTCGCTACAAGGACTTGTGGGTGGAAACTTCCGGAAGAACAGAAACAGGTCAATGACCTTGGGCGCATCAGACCTGACTGTTCCTGATCTGTTCACGATTTCGAACTTCAAAGGTACACCTAGTACTGGTATGTACGAGGGCACCAAGGAGATGGCCAGCTTGTATTCCTCAGCATCCCTTGGCTATAAGGAGTATCTCTTCCTCTCGCTAACAGCCAGGAATGACTGGAGTTCGGCTCTACCGGCTGCTAACAGGTCTTACTTCTATCCTTCTGCAAGTTTGTCCTTCGTGCTGACAGAGGCTCTCAACATCGAATCAGAGAAGATCAGCTATGCGCAGATCCGTGCGGGTGTTGCGAAGGTTGGTTCGGATACAGATCCTTACCGTCTTGCAAGTACCTACGGCATTGGTGTGTTCAACGGAGTCACACTGTTTAACCCCAGCGCAGTTAAACCTCCGTCGAACCTGTTGCCTGAGGAGACTACTTCGTGGGAGATCGGTGCGGAACTCAGCATGTTCGGTGATCGCCTCACATTGGATGCGACGTACTACAACCAGTTGACGAATAACATGATTCTCCAGGTTCCGGTAGCTCGTTCTACTGGCTATTCGGCACAGCTTATCAACGCTGCAGAGATTGAGAACAAAGGGATCGAAATTATCCTGAATGGTCGCATCATCCAAGGGTACGAGGATGGGGCTTTCACCTGGAGCGCTTCCGCGAACTGGGCGAGAAACCGGAGTACTGTGCTCTCGTTGTATGGTGGATTGGAGAACATCACTATCAGCCCTGGTTTTGGTGGTGCACGCACGGTCGGAACTCCTGGCAACCCTTGGGGGGATATCAGCGGATTGCCTTACGTGAGAGATGACGAGGGTAACGTTGTGATCAACAGCAATGGCTTGCCTGCAACGACTAGCCAGCAGGTGATATTAGGAAACGTAACACCTGACTGGGTGGGCGGTATCCAGAATACGTTCCGCTATAAGAAATTCCAATTGGGTGCACTGCTTGACTTCAGAAAGGGTGGCGACTTCTTCTCCACAACGATGTGGCACTCATATCCGACCGGGGCGTATGCTAACACGGTTGAAGGCGGAGTGCGCGAGAACGGTATCATTGTACCAGGTGTACTGGAAGATGGAACGCCAAACAACATCCGTGTCACTGCGCAGGATTACTTCAACGGCGCATGGGTATGGAACAACCATGAGTACTCAATCATCGATGGTTCTTACATCAAGCTTCGCGAGTTGACGTTGTCATACAACTTCGGCCGACTTGGACCGATCCAAAATATGAGCTTGGGAGTGTTCGGACGGAACCTGGCTATTCTGCATCGCAGTGCAGCTGCGAAGGATCTGGGTCTCGACCCTGAGGCAGGATCTCAGATGGCTGGTGGTGAGCGCGGAACAGGTTTCGAGAACTTCATGCCGCCGTCGACACGATCCTACGGATTTAATTTGAACGTTTCATTCTAAGTCCGATATATTTACTACGGTATTAATTTTCCTAAAGGAACCTAATTATGAAAAGATTCAATAAACCCGTTATGATAGTCATGCTGGCGATGTCGCTGGTGATGACAACATCTTGCGACGACTGGACGGAGTTGAACGTCAACCCGAACCAGCCGACCGACGTGCCGACGACGAACGTATTTGGCTCTGGCCTGATGGTCGTGACCCGCCAATTGTTCGGGGAGCGGATCGGTATTTACTATACAGGAACATGGGCTGGCCAGACGGCAGCGATTGGTCTTGGTGACTATGAATTCCGTGTGGACATCAACAACAGCCAATGGGATGAGCTTTACAGAGCCATGGCCTATTTTGTAGATGCTCAAAAGAACGCTGAAGCTGCGGATAACAAGAACCTTGCAGCTGTGGCTTTGATCATGAAGGCTTACACCGCCCAGCACGTGTCTGATATGTGGGGAGACATTCCTTACTCAGAGGCGTTTCAGCTTGACGCCGCGATTGCTAATCCGGTGTTTGATTCTCAGGAGAAAGTCTATACGCAGATATTAAGCGAGCTTGCTGCAGCACATGATATGCTCGGCGACGGTAATGGTGCTATCGGTGTAGGTGATTTCTTGTATGCCGGAAATATTCAGAAATGGAAGAAGTTTGCGAACTCTATTCGTTTGCGTGTCGCCATGAGGATGTCAGATGTGGCCGAGAGTGCGGCAACACCTGTACTGGCTCAGATCATCAACAATCCTGGTACCTATCCGGTAATCGATGACAACGCTGATAACGCGTTCCTTCTCTGGCCTGGTGTCAACCCCGATATCGAGCCGTGGGCACAAAGACTCGGATCACCTACCAACAAGCAGGACCAATACCGCTCGAACCATGAGATCGTTTCGATCCTGAAGGATAATAACGATCCAAGACTCCCGGTATATGTGGATCTGAATCTCAATGGTGAATATAACGGTTACAAGATGGGTCCTGGTCAGAAGAGTTCTCCTACGAACACAGGACCAAACGTTTCCCACCTGGGTAATCGATTTGGGTACACGCAGAACGGATTTTCTCCGCTGATGCGCGCGGCTCAGGTATGGTTTATCAAGGCCGAGGCGTTTGAGCGTGGATTGGTGACAGGCGATGCAGAACTTGCCTATGAGACGGGTATTCAACGCTCTATGGAAGAGAACGGAATTGCAAGTGGCGATGTAACCGCATATTTGGCGGAAACTGAAGTTGCGTGGGGTAGTGGAGCAACATCGAATCTTGAAAAGATCCAACTTCAGAACTGGCTTGGCCTGTTCAAGCATAGTGTAGAAGCGTGGGCAGAGGTGAGGAGGACAGATGTTCCTTTGATCACCAACGTGTCGGAAGACTACGCGGTCGCAAATCACAACCGGCCGCCTTTCCGCATGGCATATCCTGCCAACGAGAGTGCGCACAACACCAGCTTCCCCTTTGATGTGGTCCAGGAAGATATCTTCTACGGAACGCAGGTGTGGTTCGACACCAGAGCAGGTGTACAATAAAGTGTATTCGTTTTAGTAGTGAGGTTAATGGATGAGATCCGGCTAATCGATCAACGGTGATCGATTGCCGGTTTTCGTCTCAGTTCCATTCTTAGACAAATTGCACATTTCACAAGAACTTAACATTGTATGAAAGTGAAGGCAAGATTTAAAAGACCGTTGAAGTTCGTCGGGATGCTTGTTGCTGCTGGCCTTATCGGTATCAGCGGATGTGCTCCGAGCAATGACATCAGGCCAGAGGATATCCAACCCACAAACGGCGGATTGCACGGGTATATCGGTTATACCACACCACCGCGTCCTGATCATGTAGGTGCCGGAATAGGTTTCTACACAGCGGTATGGCCACTGATTAAGCAACCGGTTGGAGGGTTTCAGATTGGACTTCCCGGAAACTGGATACAACCTGACAACAAGGACAACACAACAATTCCTCTCTGTCCGGATGGAACAATTGCCCGCACATGGTCAGAACGCGGGCCGACTTGGTCAAGTGTCTTCCAAACTATTGAGGGTGGATTGGGCTACTGGAGAGGTAATAAGTTCAACAACGGCGTTCCGAAATTCAGTATGAATGCGGTGCCGAATTGCTATAACTCAGAGATCGCATCTCCGGGATGGCCATTCTTCTATCGCAGTATGGCGCTGCCCGACGAAGAACTGGGTATAGCTCAGTTGAGCAATCGCATCGTCATTCCTGCAGACGGTATTACTTTCCAGGGAAGTCTTGATAATAGTTTTCTCGGTTACACCCACATGGTGCTTCCGTTGTCAGAGCCGAGAACCGAACCTCAGCCTACTGGAAATCAGAACTGGACATTATTCCTGAATGCAGCCAACTTCAAGGGTCCTGTCGCATACTATATTCCGGAAATGTGGAGCACGCTTTCGCGTGACTACAAGGAGATAACAGGTAAGGGACTTGACGCACGCCCCGGTACGATGGGTGGCGGAGGCGCAATGGAGATCGGTACAGTACCAGGCTTTGTTGCAAAGGCGGCTGACAGCACGGTATATGTAAAGATTCCCCAACTGCATTTTCCTATCGATGGCGATGGACGGTCAGTTCTTGTACAGGATGTGAAATACTACGGAAAGGATGCGCTCTACAATTGCGTGGAGGCGTGGAAGAAAGGTGGACCGCCATGCGATGCACTTTTCAATCAAGCCGCAGCATGGACGCCCGACCTGATCGCACGTCCGTTTAAGCTTGATCAGCAAAAGCGTCTGATCGGAGAGATCGACGGGATCTTCACCAATGAAATCTTCGACAACAATACATTTGGGTTGCGGTGGAAAGACAATGGTGTCACAACGCAGGGTAAGTTTCCTCAATACTTCAAGCAAGTTGGAGAAGAGCAGATTCCTGTACATGAGTCGGAAGTTCCCAAGGCACTTCGGGACATTGAATTTCCAAGCGATGAAGTTGACTTCAAGAACTGGCGTCATGGAAACAAGGTCCTGGAAGGGAACTTTGGTTACTCCAAGACCGAGCCCTATACCACACCCGATGCGGGAGCATGGGTAACGCCGGGACCTGCAGCCGGTCCGTTCACAACAAAATTGAAGGATGGCTCGACTGTCACGTATTATTGGTATCGCTTTATCGACCAGCCGGCGTTTCAAAAATACAACTGGAGCCAGGCTGAGAGAACACAGCTTCAGAAACTGGTCGAGGAGATCCACCGCCACTGGACGATCGACAAGGAATACATGGCGCCCCCTACAACAGGAACACTGGTGTCCATCGATGAAGCCTTGCTCGTAACACCGCCAGCCGGAATGGAATATGGCTACGTGCCGTTGACGAGACGGCAAGAGTAGCAGATGCTCCGAATTTACTTGCTAACTATCTGTGCGCTGATCGCCGTTAATACGGCGGTTAGCGCACAGTCTTTTTTACCCGCGCCTTCTCGTCCGAATGTCATCATCTTTCTTGCTGATGACCTGGGATATGGCGATCTCGGAAGTTTCGGTCATCCGACGATCCAGACACCTCATCTCGATCGGTTTGCTGAGCAGGGTGTTCGCATGACTGACATGCATTCCGGCGGCACCGTGTGCTCGCCCTCTCGCTACTCAATTCTGACAGGTAGAAACGGATATCGCGGAGGGTACTATAACATTGCGGGATTTTTTGGAACAACGTTGCGGCGCAGCGAAGTCACTTTGGCGAAACTGCTGAAGTCGGCCGGATATGAAACCGCATTCTTCGGAAAGTGGCATCTGTCGAAATTAGAGTCCCGCGATGAGGTCAGCGTCAACGAGATGGGATTCGATTACTCATTCGCCACGTCCGTCAATAGTTTTGAAGGCCCTCGTAATCCAGAGAAGTTTTTGAGAAATGGAGTAAGTGTTGGAAGGCTGGAAGGTTGGTATGACGAAGTTATTACCAACGAAGCGTCAAACTGGATATCAAATGAGCGCGATAAGACGAAGCCGTTCTTCATCATTGTCTCCACTCACTCACCGCATACCCCGATTGATCCGCCCACCCAGTATTTGAAGCGTTATCGGAAACAAAAGGACAATGTGCATGACATACAATACGGCGGTGTCGCCCGACCCGATCACGATATCTCACAATACCAGGAACAGTATTATGCCACAGTAACCCAATTGGACGAGATTTTTGGGAAGTTTATGAAGTTCCTCGACGAGGGAAAGCTGACCGGGCAAACGCTGGTTGCTTTCACCAGCGATAACGGACCGGAATATCCTGTGACATTGCAGGAGTCGGGTGGCCAGTGGGAAGACGCTTCCCGCGACAAGTGTTTCGGGACACCCGGTGAATTGCGAGGAATGAAACGTTTCGTCTACGAAGGAGGTCATCGCGTACCCGGTATTGTACGCTGGCCTGGACACATTCCCGCGGGTAGTGTGAGCGACAGATTTTTCAACGGTACGGACTTTCTCCCGACGATATGCAAGATCGCTGGTGCGTCAGTTCCCGCGGACATCAAGATAGATGGCACTAATGCGTTTGGCGCGTTAGTGAACAAGGACTACAGCAGGGACTTCCCGGCGATGTGGTTTTTTATGCTTGGAGGCGGAGCCAGTTCACTGCCCGGCATGGCTGAGATGGCGATGCGGGACGGAGATTATGTTCTTATCGGGAAGATGGAAGGAAGAAAGGAATTTAGCGAAGCATATGCCCCGCGCAAGTTTCTAGCGGTGGACTGGATCAAGACCGCAATGCCCACATCGTTTGAACTCTATAATATATACAGAGACCCACGGCAGGAGAAGGATTTGGCCGAAGCAGAGTTTGATACGCTCATGCGCCTGATACCGAAGATGCAGGCTTCATGGCTTGATATTCGCGAAGAAGGTCCGTGGTGGGGGAGAGAAGTGGTCGGTCCACGGTAGTGGGGATGAGCTTCGCCAGACTGTGGGCCATCTCACAGCCGCCCATGCCCAACGACATTTCCCTTTTCATCCATTGTCACAAACGGATTATAAGCAATTTCAATTATGTTACCTTCGATGTCAGTGAAATAGAAAAATAGTCCGCCGAATGGCGGCTCCGTTGGTTCTTTCAGGATTGTGACTTTATTTTTCAGCTCGTCGTACAGAGCAAGCAATTGCTCTTTCGTGTCGACGTTGTAGCCAATTGTTACAGAGCGAAATCCTGCCCCCTTTTCGTCGATGCCGATAAAGTCCGACAGCATATTTCGATCGCAGAGGCTCAACAGAAAGCCATTGAGTTTGAAGAAGACGATATCCTCGTTTCCAGTAATAGGAGACCATCCCAGGACTTGTGTATAAAACGATTTCATTGCCGCCACGTTGTCCGCAGCAATAGTCAACACGCTGATTCGATGTTCCATATTAGGAATAGCTTTGAGAGATCGTGCAATTTAGGGATTGACGAGCCACCCCCGACAATCGTCCCCACAATCGTGGACTATTGAATCGCCGAAAATATTTAGATCGTCCCTTCGTAACGACATCCATAATGAGATGGTTGTTCCTACTACCGTGGACCGTGGACCGATAAGGCCGTCCCTACGGGACTTGGGGCGTTTGTTGTCTCATTTCATTGCTACCATAAGAGTCGCCCCTACGGGGCTTGAGGGAACACGGTCGAATTGTTTCTTTTTTCCGCTGGGTTGGAAGAACGCGAATTGTGTTTTGTGTTCTTTGTATCGCCGAAAATATTTAGGTCGTCCCTTTCGTAACGACATCCATAATGAGATGGTTGTTCCCACTACCGTGGACCGTGGACCGATAAGGCCGTCCCTACGGGACTTGGGGCGTTTGT
>CAYTMU010000032.1:37169-37663 GCA_964438975.1 uncultured Roseivirgaceae bacterium
TGTCTCATTTCATTGCTACCATAAGAGTCGCCCCTACGGGGCTTGAGGGAACGTGTTCGAATTGCCTCTTTCTTTCGCCGTGTAGGAGGAATCGCGTATGCATTGTGTTCTTTCGTGTCACGAAGAATTTCTGAGGCTTACCTTATCGTAGAAATACATCATTGACGGATCACGTTTCCGCTGCCGTGGACCCCGTCAACCAATCATTATCCATGTCACCCGCCCAGCTTGAGAGCAATAACGTCAATACGAACAAGTTCCCATTAGCCCTGTAGGGGCGACCCTTATGGTAGAAGATGACAAGAAGAAAATGATTCATCAAGTCCCATAGGGACGGCCTTATGGCTACAGCATCTGTGTACAGGGAGGAGTGTTGGATGTATTTACGACCATGCTGATCATTAACCCATGTCACCCTCAGCTTGTGAACAATAACGTTAATACGAACAAGTTCCCATTAGCCCTGTAGGGGCGACCCTTATGGTAGAAGATGA
>CAYTMU010000032.1:37763-38498 GCA_964438975.1 uncultured Roseivirgaceae bacterium
CAAGAAGAAAATGATTCATCAAGTCCCATAGGGACGGCCTTATGGTCACAGCATTCGGATAGTTGTTTGTTGATCAATCGTAGAATTCGAAGACGTATTTGTCGTGAAAGGGTATTTCAAATTCCCTCAACAGAGAAAGATATTCCGTTCTGAACGACGATTTTGCGTGGTGTGCTTCCTGATTCATAATGTATTTGATCACCTTGTCGCGTTGTGAACGGGAATAGGAAAACGCACCATACCCACCCTGCCATTTGAATTCTCTCTTGAGGAATTTCTGGCTATTAATCCATTTTGAAGAGGTTGCTTTCAACATTCTCATTTGATCGGATATCGACATCGTTACGGGTAGCTCGAAGAATGCATGGACGTGATCGAGCCAACCATTTACGGCAAGTGGATACGAGCCGTCATCTCTTAAGATCCCAGCCATGTATTGGTGGAGATCATTCCGAAAATTCTTTGTGATGAAATTCTGGCGTCCTTGGACTGCAAACACGCACTGAATGTTGATTTGTGAATATGTGTTGGCCATGATTGAGAGGATTGATACGGATCCTAAATTAATCGATGGTATAGGGGGTGTCAATCAGGAATCCCAGACATTCTTTGTGCCACCATAAGGCCGTCCCTACGGGACTTGGGGGTGTGTTTCGCCGTCCGGATTGCTACCATAAGGGCGCCCCTACGGGGCTTGGGGGAACGTGTTCGTATTGTTTCTTTTTTTTTCGTTTG
>CAYTMU010000032.1:38598-45837 GCA_964438975.1 uncultured Roseivirgaceae bacterium
CGTGGACCGTTGACCGATACGGGTCGCCCCTACGGGGCTTGGGGGAACGTGTTCGTATTGTTTCTTTTTTTTTCGTTTGGTTGGAGGGGCGGTGTATTGTGTTGTGTGTTCTGCGTATCACAGAAAATATTCAGACCGTCCCTTTCGTAATGACATCCATAATGAGATGGTGTTCCACTACCGTGGACCGTTGACCGATACGGGTCGCCCCTACGGGGCTTGGGGGAACGTGTTCGCATTGTTTCTTTTTTTTCGTTTGGTTGGAGGGGCGGTGTATTGTGTTTTCTGCGTATCACAGAAAAAATATTCAGACCGTCCCTTTCGTAACGACATCCATAATGAGATGGTGTTCCCCACTACCGTGGACCGTTGACCATGGACCGTGGACCGTGGACCGCGGATCGCGGATCGTCGGCTGTGGCCCAAACTGGCATCCGACCGCTATTTTCCCTATCTTCATGGCAGGACCATAACCATTTATAATGAAAAAATTAGTTTTCTCAGTGCTTTTCGCTTTTGCATCGGTAGTTGCCGTGAATGCGCAGTGTAACGAGTATTATGTGATGCAGGATGGCAGTTCCTGGGAGTACCAGACGTTCAACCCGAAAGGAAAGGTAACTGGCAAGAACCAACAGAAGGTTACTGCATTTTCGAAAAACGCGAACGGGTATGTCGCGACGGTCAATTCGGTCATGTTTGATGAAAAGGGAAAGGAAGTGATGAAGGGTGACATGGAATTCAAATGTGAGAATGGCACAATGTATATGGATATGCGGAATTTCATTTCTGAGGAGCAATTAAAGGCGTTCAGTAGCTATGAAATGAAAGTTGAGGCTACAAGCCTCCAAATTCCTTCGACGCTTTCGGCTGGTGAGTCTCTCAGTGATGGAAAACTGACGATCACGGCTTCCGGTGCGCCGTTTCCAATGAAAATGATCGTGACGATTACGGATCGCAAAGTAGAGGCAAAGGAGACGATCACGACTCCCGCGGGCACTTTCGACTGTTACAAGATCACGAGCAAGATGATCCTGGAGAATCACATGGGCATAAAGATCACAAATCAGCTCGCTACGGTAGAATGGATTGCGCCGAAAGTCGGCACTGTCAAAAGTGAGTCATTCAACAAGGGAAAGAGCGCGGGGTATACGGTGCTGGCGAAGCGGGTTAATTGACCCCGCTCGTGAGCCCTGCTTTTTGAAAAACCCGGGTAATTCTTTTGGTTTCCATTTGTGCCTCAGATAATTCTCGGAGGCGCCAGGTTTCTGTAGCCGATTCGCATTTCGGCGGACTTAATGACTTCTCCGGGGCGTTTCCGTCGTCCGTAGACCGTCGACTCTCGACATTTGGTCAATTATTGTCTCTTTCTGTACGATTAGTTTCCGTTTCCGCAACCGTTTGAAGGTATCTTGAGACTTAGTTTCAGGTACTAAAACAGCTTTTCTATGATTAGAAATCTACTGATTATCGGTTGTTTGCTGATGGGGTTTGACTCCGCCTTGGCGCAACAAACTATTACCGGAAAGGTTGCGGATAATGACGGCAACGTCTTACCCGGGGCTAACGTCCTGGTGAAAGGCACGACTATTGGAACCGTCACGGATGCTGATGGGAATTACACACTGAACGTACCACTCAACGTGGCTGGCTCGGGTGTGCTTGCTTTTTCGTTCATCGGATACATTTCCCGCGAGGAAGCCATCGGCAGCCGGTCGGTGATCGATGTTCGGTTGTCGCCTGACATCCATACGCTAAGTGAGGTAGTGGTGGTCGGATATGGAACGACTGCTCAAAAGGACATTACGGGTTCCGTTGTCAGTATTGGCACCGAAGAGTTGCCAAAGGCAGCAAATGCGTCGATCAACAGCCAGCTCCAGGGTCGTGTCGCCGGACTGAATATCACGACGCCCACCGCGCAACCGGGTGGCCGTCTGAATGTCAACATCCGGGGCCAGGGAACTCCCTTATATGTTATCGACGGTGTCCCCATTTTCAACAATCGCGCACCGGAGCCGGGGATTAACAGCTATAGCAATGCGGCGGAACTTGGCTTCAGCGGTGGGATCGACCGGGATCCTCTAAACGCGATCAATCCGTCAGATATCGAATCGGTCACAGTATTGAAGGATGCCAGTGCTGCGGCGATCTATGGCTCGGCAGCTGCAAACGGTGTGATCCTGATCACTACGAAGCGTGGAAAAGCAAACGCCGGGGTATCCACGGAGTACCGGGGCAGCTACACGCATCAGACTCCGAAGCCCTACTATGACCTGCTCAACGCTACAGAATTCATGCAGCAGCAGGTACGCTTGTCGTATGACCAGTTTCTGAATAACAACAACCTCCCGCCGTATGGAAACTCGACTGCTTCGCCGGTGTTTACGCCTCGATTCACATTTGCTGAAATGGCGGCAGCAGGTGTTGGTACCGACTGGCTTGACTTGCTCATGCGCGACGGTCGCATTCAGGAGCACAACATTTCTCTTTCGGGAGGAACGGACGACACCCGCGTTTACACATCGTTTAACCTGTATGATAACAAGGCTATTCTTGAGAACTCTGACTTCATGCGGTACTCGGGAAGGTTAAACGTCGAGCAAAAGATCAGCAATTGGTTGAAGGTGTCAGTGAACATGACTTTGAGTCAGACAAACAGCAATAACGCTTCGACGGGTGCTGGCGGGCAAGGTGAAAAATTCAATTCGTTGCAAGCAGCGTACGCTTTCTCACCTGCCCTTGGGGTTTTCGACTCACAGGGCAATTACACGCGCACGTTGAATACACAGATCACCAATCCAGCTGCATTCCTGATCATCGACGACAAGCTGCGATCCACACGATTCTTTGTCAATCCCAATGTCGAGGTCAAGGTAACGGACAACCTGAAAGTGAACCTGGTTGGTGGCGTAGATCGTCAGAAGGCCGATCGCAAGTTGTTTCTCCCGGTCAAAGCGCAGAACTTTCTCTTTCCAGATGGTATTGCGCAGATGGCGACCTCTTCTATCCACAACTATTCGGCTGAGGCATACGGAACGTATACACGCATCGTCGGGGATCATGACTTCTCTTTCGTAGGAGGCGCCGGCTATTACAAAAGCTTTGATGAACGATTTGATGCACAGGGCGTTGGATTTTTTACTGATGCTCTCGGTTACAACAACATCGGTATCGCGACCAATACGGCTCGGAATTTTATCGGTTCCAACCGATCTCCCGATCTGATCAAACTATCGCAGTTCTTCCGCGCGAATTATTCTTATCAGTCGAAGTACTACCTGACGCTCACCGCCCGTAACGATGGATCGAGCAACTTCGCAGCGAATAAGAAGTGGGGTTTCTTTCCGGGGGTTTCGGCGGCATGGCGTATCGCAAGCGAGTCCTTTTTGTCCGGCGCTGAATTTATCTCAGACCTGAAACTGCGGGTCGGATATGGCACGGTGGGCAACGACGCCAATCTCAACGCCATCGCGCTGTATTCTTCTGCCGGCGGTCAGTTCCTCATCGGTGATACGTACTACCCAAGCGTTTCCCTTTCCCAACTCGAAAATCCCGATCTCTCCTGGGAGACCGTAAAGACGATCAATATCGGACTCGATTTCGGCCTCTGGAATGACAGACTTGCAGGAAGTATTGAGTTATTCAGAGCTGACAGGCTCGACATTCTGACGATCACTCCGCTTCCGATCAACAATGCGGTGAGCAGCTTCAATACCAACCTCGGTGGTTCGCAGCGACGGCAAGGCATAGACTTTTCAATCACCAGCCAGAACCTGCAGAGCAGTGCGCTGGGATGGGAGACTTCCTTCAATATTTCCACGTACAACAACCGATGGCTTGAGCGAAGTCCTTACATCCCCTTGCAACCCTATCAGAAAGAGGAAGATCGCACAGACGCCGTCTACGGATGGCGTACGACAGGCATTCTCCGGAGTGCGAGTGAGCGACCTTCCTATATGCCGAATGCCCGCCCGGGTAATCTCATCTACGAAGACGTCAACACCGATGGTGTCCTGGATGTGCAGGATGTCGTCCTGCTTGGGTATGCGAGCCCGAAATGGTTGTTCGGCCTGGGGAATCGCTTTACTTACAAAGGCTTTGATCTTGACGTCTTCATATATGGACGCCTGCACAATTACCAACTCAATGACCGGGTCGACTTTTATTCGCCGGGAAGGATAGGTGTTCCACAAGGTCTCAACACGCTGAAAGACATCAAGAATGTGTGGTCGCATGACAATCCTGACGGTATCTATCCCGGTGTAGCGTCAGATGCATACACTGGTTCGAATCCAAGCGGTACGCATGACTTCTATCGAAGCCATGTGAACTTTGCAAGACTCCGTAACATTACGCTTGGCTATACTTTCCGTCCAACGAGAATCTTGCGAACAGCACGGATTTTCGCGGAAGTTCAGAATGTAGCACTGTTTACCGACTACGATGGATTTGATCCGGAGCTCTCGCAAACGGTGAATCCTTATCCGCCGACATTGTCGACAACGGTTGGCGTAAATCTCAACTTCTAATACAGACTCGTATGAAAAAGTACTATAAACTTTCAATCGAACATATACCGCTGCGACTGACTGCAGCGCTCACGTTCGCGATGCTAATATTGAGTGGATGTGACGATCTCCTGGAGACGAAAGTTGTCTCCCAACTGACTCCCGCCAACTTTTACCAATCGGAAGGAGATGCCAATGCTGCCCTGATCACATTGTACGTTCCCTTCACCTCGAATTGGGGTAATCCCGATCCCGGACTACCGGCGAATGACCAGTGGCGTGCAGCGCTGTACAATGCGGATCTCAAGAGCTACCTGTTGAAGTCCATGTTAACAACGGATGAATTGAGTAATGACGGAACGTTCGTGAACGCAGGACCTCTGACAAACTTCACGTGGGGATCGTCTACATGGACTGGCGGCGATGAGGCTACCTATCCGAAGATCAGCTATGTCGCCAAGGCAACCGAGGTGATCCACGCCATCAGCAATTCGACAACGGTGAGGGAAGATGTACGGAAGAGCTATGTGGCCCAAGCGAAGGTGCTGCGTGCATGGTTAATGTATGTGTTGTATGATTTCTTTGGTCCGCTCAATGTCAAAGTTGATTTCGAAACACTCACCGACACCCGCCCGACGCCCAGACTGAGTGATGACGTCTATGTGGCACAGATGATCCAGGATCTCACCGAAGCGATACCAGATCTTCAGGATCGCTACAACAACGACCCCGGGAATTGGGGACGTGTGTCGCGTGGTCTTGCGCGAATGCTGTTGCTGAAGATCCATATGCATACGAAACAGTGGGAGGAAGCCGAGGATGTTGCGTTGGAAATTGTGGATATGGGCTACAGCCTGCTCACCGGTCCCACAGGCTATAAGAGTGTATTTACGGAAGAACGCAACAACGAACTAATCTATGCAGTACCGGCGAATGATGCGTCGCCGAATTTCTGGTTACAGGAAGTGCTACCAGGTGATTTCAAGTCAGCCCCTGGCATTTCGGAGCGAAATGTGGGATGGAATGAAAACTATATGTCATGGGAATTTTTCGATACGTACGAATCGAGTGACATCCGGCGAAGGACGACCATACTTGCATCTTATATCAATCAGGATGGGGGGGAAGTGACGCGAGCCAATGGCATGCGTGGTGCGATTCCGGTAAAGTATATGGATCCCGCACCGACCGAACCGGGGCAACCGCATGATGTCGTAGTATTCCGCTATGCTGATGTGCTGTTGATGCTGGCAGAGGCGATCAACGAGCAACGCGGTCCCGCAGACGCCTACCAGTATGTGAATGAGGTCCGGGCACGAGCCGGTGTAAGCAACTTTTCAGGAATGTCGACGGATGCATTCCGCACTGCCTTGCTTGCCGAGCGTGGCCGTGAACTGTATGCTGAAGGAGTGCGCCGCCAGGATCTGATACGTCACGGGTTATTCATATCCAACGCCCAGGCAAGGGGTAAAACTGCTGCAGCGCCGCACATGGTTCTGTTCCCGATCCCGAATGCCGTGATCCTGCAAGGACAGGGTGTTATCGATCAGAACCCAGGATATACCGATTAAGACCAACCAGGAAAGAACATGAAAAATAAATTTCAGCTTCTCATATTTCTGATCTGCCTTGTCATGATGGCATGTAGCAAGGAAGATGAAATCATTGATCTGGGCCGGGCCCCGGAGCCTAATGAACTGACAAATAAGGTGTCAACACCGACCACTGTTGTATTGGAGCAGGAGAATGGCGACGACATCTTCGCGATATTCAACTGGACGGCCGTAGATTTCGATGGAAGGCCTGTAAACTATTCCATTGAGATAGACAAGGCGGGCAACAACTTCCTATCTCCCCGGGATATTGTAACCGTGACTGACCTTGACGACACACTCACAGTCGCCGAAATAAACCAGGCATTGATCCTCTACGGAATTGAGCCAGGCGATCCGGTCGACGTAGAAATCAGGGTTCGTTCGTGGACCAACTTCTTTTCAGCACCTGGCTATTCTAATGTCTTTGCATATCAACTGACGCCCTATCAGCTTTTCTTTCCCCCTCTCTATATTGTCGGCGATGCTCAAGGATGGAACCTCGATAACGCTGTTGAGCTCGTCAGCACGACGCCGGGTGTTCATATCGGGAAAGCAAAATTTCAGACGAATGGTAAGTTCAGGTTTTTCGAAATGCTTGATTGGGGAGCTGAGCAGTGGGGTTGGAGTTATTTTGTGGGAGGAGCGATCGCCCCGGAACTTGTGAGTGGTGAAGACGGCGACTCGAATTTCCTTTTTGAAGGATTGACGGCCGATTACATGATCACCGTGTCCGTTCCAGACCGCACGATAGCGATAGAATTAGCAGGACCGCCGCCACCACCGTCTGCATTGTTCCTGGTGCCTGCTCAGACGGTGACGTTGCAGGATGCCTTCGAATTAGCCAGCATAGACTCGGCAGTCTATGAGGAGATCGTGTACTTAGAGTCGAATACAAAGTTCCGCATTTTCAGCGCCCGCGATTGGCAAGCGGCAAAATGGGGCTCCGGGTCGTTTGAGAATGTGGATGAAAGACTGACAAACAGCGGAGATGATGTGTCGAGTTTCCTCTTCACCGGACCTGCTGGCTATTACATCGTCCATGTTTCGTTGCCCGACAATACGATTTCGCTTGAACCTACGGATGCACCGGCGGAAGTGCTCTTTCTGATTGGTGATCCACAGCAGTGGCAGCTTGACAG
>CAYTMU010000033.1:0-44022 GCA_964438975.1 uncultured Roseivirgaceae bacterium
GCCGGTCTGATCCGGATAGAGGCCGGTGAGCATGCTTGCCCGCGATGGACCGCATAGCGGAAAGTTCGAGAAGGCGCTTTCGAATAGCATTCCCTCCTGCGCAAGGCGGTCGATATTAGGCGTCTTTACCAGGTAATGCCCATATGACCCTATGTTGCAGTTCAGATCATCGGCAATAATGAACAGTACATTTTTCTGCTGAGCGAGTGCGCAGCTACTGACTGCTGACACGGCCAGGACCAGCCAGATGCGGCAACACGTGATTGCGATCGTTCTTGACATATTCAGGTTACTGTTGAGATACTAGTTTAAAATGCGTCAGTGCTGCCCTCGAATCAGGTACTGCGAATTTGTATTCACCCTGGGCGGATTCGTCGAGAACTTTGGCGGTCTTCTTAATCATGTCGTATTGAACGACGTGCCATTTCCCCTTTGGGAGGAATGCGAGGATGCCGGTTTTCGCCTTATTTGATCCATAGACATATTCCTGGCCGGGCCATGCCATCACCCTGCTTTCACGGTCCATTTCAAAGAACATCGAGCTTCTCGTTCCGCTGATACCCTTTTTATAGGTTGCCTGGGTGTACCAAGCCGGCTGCATTTTCCAGAATGTGATATTCTCGTCGATGACTTTGCGCATCCACTGAAGATTATCCGCCGCGAGATGTTCCGTCGGATCGAAGTTGCCGTGGAAATAATGACCTCGTTTACTACCCGGTTTGTGACCGACGGACCCGTAGCCTGCCCCAAGAAACGCACCGAGTTGTCCTTCGATCAGGTCTCCCTCGTTGAAGTTGTCGCCTGCTCCCTCATAACCCAGTTCATCGTTAATCACCGGCTTTTTGTTTCCGATCCAGTAGTTGAGGAGGTTGTAGTCGGCAGCAGTGAACAAGTGTTTGATCTTATTCTGTATGATGATGTGATCGTTCCAGTTTGGAATGATGTTGAGGCCTTCCTTCCAGTTGCCCTGGTCACCGTGCACACTCACCGGAGTGGGGTAGGGTAGAAATTTTTTCAGTGTACTTCCTATCAGTGCGATCTTGTCCGCGCCATACCGGGGTTTCTTGATATCAAACTCATTTGATATACAGAGCCACACGTTGGGATAACTACCATACCGCGCTGCGATATATCGGAGGTAAGGTGTATAGTCACCGTTGTTGCCCCGGGCTTCCAGCATGTTGCGCGATTCCTCCGTGTCCGGGCCGTTCATGATGATGTCAGCGATCAGGTCGTGTTCATTAGCCTTTTGGACAGCGAGATCAACACGTTTCTGGAACCACCCTGGATTCGGACGATGAGCATACATTCCGTTGTTACTGGGTTTGCCTTCGTCGTCAATGAATGGGCGGTCCTCCGGATGTGGATAGGTGTTTCCGGTAATACCAAACCGGATCTTATTGAAGAACGCGGAGTTTCTTTCAACATCCTGCGTGATGGTACCCCCCGTGGGCTTACCCTGAAATGTTTCCGACAGGAAACTATACATCGTATTACCGAGGATATAAGGATGACTCCCGTCGGATCGTTTGAACCAACGGTTTTGTGTTGCCGCATCAACCAGCCAGAAGCCACGATGTTTTGATTGAGAACAGATGATCTCGTGGCCCACGTGCTGTCCCGCGAGTTCCGGGTCCGTTGACCGGGTGTTTACCAGGGTCCATTTGCCGGGGAGTGTAGGGCAGAACCGCACTTTAAAGATATTCCCCTTCGCGTCCCCCTTTCCGTCGCCGTCGAAGAAGCCGTATACGTTCAGGGTGGTGCCGCCTTCGTGCTGCCACGTCGACACCAACTCGACATCCCGCACCGGGTTATCCGTAACTTGATACTCCGATCCGTCGAACCGGAGTTCATATACATCGAATTGCGAGACTGGCGTCTGCGCGAATGACTGAACGACCAGGAACAGGCAACATATTATCAGCGATACCAGTTTCAGGTGATATGTTCTCGATACTTCTTCCATTGTACTGATTTGGTTGAATGTGATTATTTTTTCCTTAAGATCTCACCTGCTTTTCTGAATCCTGTCTCCCCGCTGTTCAGCACCGGGACGCCGAAGTCTTTGACCGGATCGGGATGCGAGAATGCGAACACGCTCATACTCAGTTGGGCCAACACCACGATATCGACGTGTTGTTTTTCAAGCGTGCGCCGTATGGCTTGCTCGATAACCTGGTTGTGGCCTTCGATATCTCCGTTGCCGAGTTTATGAAATGCGTCTTCCACGGTAACGCCGACGAAATCAACGTCCTTGCGCATCTTTTCAGCCGTTTCTCTCAACAGATCCTGTGTGCTTTGAACAGTCGGCCCGTGTGTCGCGACCACCATGATCTTGCCATTGGTGTTGACCGCCTCTTCCATCATCGCCTCATCGATCTGGATCACCGGTATGTTGAACTCCTTCATGCGGTTACTCACTTGAGAAAAGGCACGGTTCATCGTCGAGCATGAGATCAGGAGAGCGTCTACCTTCTGCAGTTTGAACAGATCGACAGCGTAGTTGCAGAAGAGGTCGATGTTGATCTGCGGGGGACATGCGTCACCGCGGTAGTGCGCTTCCATGAAATTCAGTTGAACGCCTTCATTCCCCGCGTTGATGATCTTGACACCCGGCAGGATTTTTTTGCCGAAGTATGTCGACCACAAACTCACCCAGGAGGATCCGTTGACCACCCCGAGTTTTTTTCCGACCAGGTCGGGTTCACCTTCCTCAATGGGTTCAATAACGGGAACGCCTGTCAGCTTCATGTAGTCGCTGAAGAGGCGTTTGGCATCTACATCTTTGAATCCACTCATTTCCTTCTGTTTATTGTTCCGGTTCATTTTTTTTTAATGCGTTTTCTTCTGCGACCCGGAACCACTTCGTGTTGACAAAGAATGTTGCCGCGATAGCAGCCAGGGTGACAAACGCAATGAGCAGTGAGAATACGGTTTGATAGCTCCGTGAAGTATCCGATAATGCACCGATATTCCTGATCACAAAGGCGGTGAACATCATCTCGACAAAGCCGACAATTGCGGCGACCGCAGCGACCTGGTTGAGCACAACGTCCTGCTTGAACGCATGCTGGTTTGCGAGAAATACGCCGATGCCCAGGGTAAAGGCGGAGAATGCGATAACGATCGAGGTAATTTCCTGCAATGCGGGTACTAGCAGGATTGCAAGAATGAGGCAGTAGCCGGCCAGGATCACTATTTTTCGCGATTTCAGGATCGATGCTCCGGAGCGATAGAGTTTCAATACCGCGTACCCTCCGATCCACAGGCCGACGTCCAGCATCAGGTAGATGACCATCAGGTAGTTCGCGAGGCGCTGATCATAGGCGATATCGAGTACATCCGTGAAGTATGTCGGTAGCCATTGCGTTGAAAAGTACAGGCAGGGGATCAACCCGATCCCCATCGCGGCGACGATCCACGTACCGGGACTTCTAACCACCTCCAGCGGATTGCCCACCTTCGCTAATGCTCCGGCGGGTCGCGGCCCGGCCGTTCCCGACTCGGTGACCGGTTCGTTTCGATAGACCAGGAGCCAGGGCACGAGCCAAAGAATGCCGAGCATGCCGGCGAGGATAAAAGCCATCCTCCAGTCGTAGTTGTTGGAGAAGAAGATCACCATCTTCGGCGCCAGCAGCGTCGCGATAAAGGCTCCGCTTCCGAAGATACCTGTCGCGAGAGAACGTTCACTGCGCGGGAAGGTCCGTGCGATGATCATGATACCAATGGGAAAGTTAACAGCTTCCCATATTCCCAACAGGTATCTCAGCCAGAGGATTGTTTCGTAGTTCCGGGCGAATCCCACGAGTATTGTGCTGAGAGACCAGCCGATCACCATCACCGGAAAGAACAAGCGAATATTCTTTACCCGGTCGGTGATGAAACCGATGAACAGGTGAGCCGCCGCATAGGTGAAGAGAAAAGCAGAGAGCAGGTTCCCGCGTTGGACATTGCTCAATCCCAGTTCTTCTGCGATCGGAGTAATGGCGATACCCAACGTCTGGCGGTCGAGATAGTTCAGAAAGGTTGCCAGGAAGAGACATCCCAACAGAAACCAGCGCCAGTTCTTCTTATACCACTGTTGCATAGCGGCTTCGTTTAGAGAAAGACCTTCGCTTTCTTACTGATCACGCTTTCCGCCGCTGCAATAATATCAGAAGGCTGCATGTTATAATGCGTGAACAGTTCTTCAATCCCTCCACTTTCTATGAACTGATCCTTCACGCCGATTTTTTTCAGCGACACTGGATTATGCTCGCCCAATACAGTCAGTACGGCATCGCCAAATCCGCCGTTGACCGACGCGTTCTCAGCTGTAACCGCGCACTTCGTTTTCCGGGTAGATCGGATGATCAGATCACTGTCAATCGGTTTGATCGATGCGAGGTGTATCACTTCTGCGTCAATTCCTTTTTCACTCAGGGCTTTCGCCGCCCGAATGTTGTGGTGTGTCATGATACCCGTGCCGAACAATGTGACATCTGTTCCTTCTCGTATCACCTGACCTTTACCCCATTCGAATGTGTGGCCCTCGCCGAACAACTCCGGCACAGCATACCGGGTAATGCGGAAGTAAACAGGACCGTTGTGCTCCGCTGCTGCTGTCATGACCGAGCTTAGTTCGCGGTTCGTTCCGGGATCGACGACCATCATGTTGGGCATTGCCCGCATGATGGCGATATCTTCGATACAGTTGTGCGATCCCCCGGCGCGACTTGTAGGAATGCCGACGTAAGAACCCGGTATCTTGACGTTGAGTCCCGGGAAAGCGATTGATATCGCTATCTGGTCGAGTGCTCGTCTCGAGGCAAAGCATGCGAAGGTTGACGGCATGGGCATGAATCCTTCGAGGGCAAGTCCTGCAGCCATCCCAAATAGGTTTTGCTCCGCAATTCCTACCTGGTAGAACCGTTGCGGGAACCGGTTCTTAAACATGGTAGCTTTTGTCGAAGTGTGGAGATCGGCGTCAAGGAAGATCATCTTTTTATATTTCTCCCCGAGATCGACCAATGACTGCCCGAAAGCATCCCTCATTTCCGGTAACTCTGGTGCGTTATTCTCCGCCATAAAATGTTTCTTTAGAACTGTTGATATTCAGCCGGCTGTAGCCTTCTTCCTGGCGACCGTAGTTTCGCGAAACCTCCCGCAGCATCTGGTCGGCGACCGCCGGTGCCGGTGCATGTGTATGCCATTTGTAGTTGAACTCCGCGTCTTCAATTCCTTTCCCTTTGACGGTATGGCAAATGATCACATTGGGTTTCCCGTTGGCTGTGATCCATTTGGCGGTGTGTAGCGAACGAGCGAGTTCATACATGTTGTGACCATCCACTTCCTGAACGTTCCAGCCGAACGCTTTCCATTTATCGGCAAACGGTTCGATACTCATCATTTCCCACAACATTCCCTTGGCCATTACTTTGTTGTAATCGACCAGGGCGATCAGGTTGTCGAGGTGATAGTGCGCTGCTGACATCGCGGCTTCCCAGACATTTCCTTCATTGCATTCGCCGTCGCCGAGGATACAGTACACGCGCGAACGCGGATTCTCCTTCTGCCGAAGTCCCAACGCCATTCCCACGCTCACAGACAAGCCCATTCCTAACGGCCCGCCGGACGCCTCTATTCCCGGCGTACTGTGTATGTGTGTATGTCCTTCAAGACCGCCAAGTTCGCAATACTTGTAAATATCCTCCCGCTTCATGAACCCCGCTAACGCCAGCGCGGCGTATAGGCCGGGGGATCCATGTGCTTTCGACAGGATCAACCGGTCGCGGCTTTCCATGTTCGGGCGTGCGGGATCGAGCTTCATCTCGTGGAAGTAAAGAACAGATAATATCTCCGCCATGCTGAATGAACCTCCGATGTGACCCCATTGACTGTAGGCGATCATCTCAAGAGACAGTCTCCTGATCTGATACGCCTGCTCCTCCAGCAATGCCAATTTGCTCTGATCAATCTTCATTGTTGAAATGTTTTCATTAAGCTGATCAACACTTGTTTCAGGTTGTCCAGGTGATCCTGCATTTTTTTCATCGCTGTCGAACGGTCTCTGTGGATGATCGCTTCAGCAATTTTTGTATGTTCCTCCACCGCCGTTTCGATCCGACCTTCAATAACAGAGAGCCCTACTTTCAGGCGGTGCCATTGAAGGTTGAGTCGCTTTCGGATCCCTTCCGCTCGTTTGTTACCTGTGATCTTAAATATCAGGTCGTGGAATTCGTTGTCGTACTTGAGCCAATTATTGAGGAACTCCTGTCGGGACAGATCTTGGGCGGCGAGTAGAGCTTTCATGTTCAATACGATGTTAGACAGTGTATCGATCTCCGTGTCGTTTATCAACTCCGCGGCGCGCGCGGCGAGGTGACCCTCGATCGCGATCTTGAGTTCGAATATTTCTTCGATGTCGTTGGTTGTGAGAAAGCAAACTCGCTTCGTCCGATTCTCCGTCTGGATAAGGCCTTCCATTTCCAGTCTTCCGAGTGCTTCCCGCACCGGTGTGCGCCCGAGATTGAAACGCTCCGCGAGCGATACTTCGGTCACGACTTCTCCCGGCTTCAAGTCTTTGTTCAGTATTCCCTGGAGGATCAGGTCATAAGCGACCGCGACAGAGTTCTTAGTTTTTATCATATCCTGATAGTTTCTGGTAAGCGTCAAACAAAGCGGTTTCACCGCCTACATTTCCGGGAAATACTACGTAATCGATCGCCGGGAATGCACCGTCGTACAATTGCCATACTGGAACACCTGCCAGGAGTTGACCCAGGACCCGTGCACGTGTCACTCCGAGCCCCTGGGCTGCAACGTCGTGGCTGGTGATCCCTCCCTTGGCGATAATGAACCCGGGAGCGACCTCTATGTCTGAGACGATGTCGGAGAGAAACCTAGCCACTCTTGCGTGGACATCGACGTTGGACTCATTATCAATTATGTTCCAGTGATCACGTTCTGTATAGACGACGACTGAACCGCTGCCTTTTTTCAATGCTGTATTCAGGGATTGTGAGATCTCTGATCGATAATCCGGGCGCGTCATCAACGCATCGATACTGATTTCGATAGTGGTCAGATGCGGCGCGTTCGCCAGCAGATAGTTGAGTTGCTCAGTGGTCTTCCGGACATAGGAGCCCACGACAACCAGGCCATTATCATCCGTGTGCGCCGGAGTGTACAGCGGACGGTTCTCGATATCCAATCGCGTCTTGACCAGCGAAGCGGCGGACCGGTACAAGTACTGCTTGCCCGATGCCTCCAGTGCAGAGATCGCGGTGATCAATGTTTCGAGTTCGCGATAGTTTTCCGCGTTGAGAACGACGTATGTCCCGGTACTTGCACTCGCTAGTGCGGGAAGTTCCGCCCGGCCATGGGTGTAAACGACGTCGATAGGGGAGACCGAGAGAACATCTTTTGATTTGACAGCTCCCTTCGTTTTCTCCTCGATCCATTCGGGGAGATAGGCCGATTTGTACGCGAAGTCCGGGTCGTTGGCAAATTCTGTCTCATTGACCGGAATCCAGGTGTCGCGTTGCTGTATGTAATGAGTGGCGCCACGGGTGATTCGCGCCCCTTCAAAGAAAACTGGTGCGACAATGATGCCATCAAAGATGCCAAATGCGGCAGTGATACCCTCGATCTCTGCTCTGAAATGCCCGCGTAACGTGGAATCGCTACGGCTGATAACCCGCACTTGGCTGCCGGATCTCTTCAAAATATCCGCGACGCCCTCGTTTACGCGTCGCGCCTGCTCGGGCGCCATGCTTCTCGAATTCGTGAGAATGAAGAAGTGATCCCCTGTCGCAACGGCGTCACGGATAGTTTCCTCCTCCCAGGTGAGAAGTACATCGACACCATGTATGGTCTGACACCCGGTCGGATCGTCATCGATAACCACGTAAATCGGCTTATTATGAGAGTTTTCTATCCGCAATTTTCAAACGGTCGGTCTGTTGGATGCAAATATATAGTTTATTGTATACAATTATGTTGAAATATGTATATAAATTGGGACTGGGTTGAGGTCGGCCTCACTACCTACGGCGACTGGCAGACCTTCAAAAGGTTTACGGTTTCCCCAGGGCAGACATTCACATACCGCTTCCCGGAAGGATATTCTGCACATTGGCTTTGCCTTAAGACCGATGTGGCGAGTACTGTTACGGCACAGCTTGAATATAAATAGGATTGTTATGTTAGGATACGAAATCAAGTCAGTTATTATTTTGGTTACTCTGGTTGTTTGCGGTTGTCGCTCTTCAACGCCGGATAACGTCTCCAATAAACACGTTAACTTCAGCGGCGTCTATCCGCACCTTGCCCATTACAACGACGAAGGTGAGTGTGGTATCGGCGCAGTGGTGCCGTGGGCCGATCGTTTGTGGGTCATCACGTACGGGCCGCATTTGCCGTTCGGATCATCCGACAAGTTGTACGAGATCACGCCGGATTTTCAGATGACCATACGGCCGGAGAGTGTTGGTGGAACACCCGCCGATCGAATGATCCACAAAGAAAGTAATCAGCTCTTCATCGGTCCCTATGCTATAGATTCGGAACGCAACGTTCGCACTATCCCTTACTCGGAAGCGCCGGGCCGGTACACCGGGTTGGCTCGTCACCTTACGGATCCCGAATCGATGATCTATATCGCCACGATGGAAGAAGGTTTTTACGAAGTGGATGTCCGGACACTTAAGAGCACCCTGCTCTATGAGGACGCTAACGTCAGGCGCAGGAAAGGCGACGATATTTCCTCCAACCAGCACAATTCGGTGCTGCCCGGCGCGCACGGAAAGGGCGCCTATTCCGGGCAGGGAGTGATGGTTTATTCGAATAACGGAGAAGCGTCGAAGGAGGCTTTGCATCAGTTCGATATTGAAGCGGGCGTCCTGGCGGAATGGGATGGTAAAGACTGGAAGGTAGTCCGCCGCAACCAGTTTGTTGAAGTAACCGGCCCCGGGGGGATCTACGGCAATGAGAACCCGGGCACGGATCCTATATGGGCTACCGGATGGGATCACAAATCAGTGCTTGTGGGTGTCCGCGAACCTCATGAATGGACGTTCTATCGTCTTCCGAAAGCGAGTCATAGCTATGACGGCGCCCACGGTTGGAACACCGAGTGGCCGAGGATACGTGATATCGGCACGGAAGGACGACCTGACTACCTGATGACGATGCACGGGATGTTCTGGCGTTTTCCTGCCACTTTTACTTCCGGCAACTCGGCCGGAATACGTCCGCGTTCCGCCTACCTGAAAGTCATCGGCGATTTTACCCGGTGGAATGGCCAGCTCGTTTTCGGCTGCGATGATTCGGCACAAAGAGAATTCCTGAACAAAAGAAGTGTGAAAGGGCGCATCGGGGGGCCAGGGCAATCGAACTCCAATCTGTGGTTTACTTCGTTCGATCTACCGGACGAGTTAGGTCCCGCCACGGCCGAAGGCGCTGTCTGGCTGAACGAAGCTGTGAAAGGACACCAGCTTTCGGAGCCATTTCTTTTCGCCGGGTGGTCCCGGCGCGTCGCCTGGATCCACAATCATGGCGCAAAGGAAACGGATTTCACGTTTGAAACGGATCACAAGGGAAATGGTACCTGGACAATGTTGAGATCGCTAAAGGTCGCTGCCGGAAGTAGTGCCATGGTCGAGTTTTCGTCCGGCGATGCGGGTGAATGGATCCGGGTGAAGGCCGAACAGTCGACTATTGCTACAGTTCACTTCTACTATGGCGACGATGACAAAAGAGGAACGAGCGCCGATCCGATATTCGAAGGGTTGGCGAATGTGGCTACCCGCGAGGTTTCGGGAGGACTGATCTATGGGCTAGGCGACAATCGACGTGCGTTGGGAATGCTGGCGACAACGTTCGAGGGCAGTGAAAAGTCGGAGACCGGGTATTACGAACTGACCGCGGAGATGGAACTTGTACCAAAGGAGGACACAGCCACTGCGGCGTTCATCCGTGAGAAATTCGCCGTTCCGAAAGACGTGATCACGATAGACCAGGCTTCCGTCCTGATCCGGGATGATCGCGGAAGAAGGTGGCGGTTGCCGCTCGGCAACGAAGGGTTTACAGGGCTTACCGCCGCGGCTGCGCTGCGTATAGACCGCGAGGTAGCTACGGAGCGTGATCTCCTCAATTGTCACGGTACCTTTTACGAGTTGCCCGCCGAGAACGCTGATGGCTTTGCCAAGATCCGTCCGGTGGCGTCGCACGCCTTCCGCATTCACGATTATGCCAGCTATCGCGGAATGCTGATCATGACAGGAGTTGATCCGGTGTTGGGGAAAAGCAATCACCATATCATCCGGTCCGCGGATGGCCGCGCGGCGGTATGGGCCGGCGTCATAGACGACCTTTGGAAACTGGGTAAACCGGTGGGCAAAGGAGGTCCCTGGAAGGATACACCCGTCAGGGCGGGAGAGCCATCCGATCCTTATCTGATCGCCTTCTATGATAAGAGAACCTTGTCATTGTCGCATGATTCGGATGAGCCTGTCACCTTTCGCGTGGAGGTCGAACCGGTCGGACACGGACCGTGGATGAAATACCAGGAGATCTCAGTACCCCCAGGGCAAACAGTCGAACACACCTTTCCGGACAGTTTCCAGGCACGGTGGGTGCGCTTAGTGGCAGATAGGTCGACCGTTGCAACGGCCTGGCTGGTGTATGAATGATCAGATGACAGAACTGATTTTTATGTGTATTGTTCGAGCATCTTGTTTGGAGACGATCTATAACCGCTTCGCCGCCTGTCGACGCTTACCGGGCCAGGCTCTATGTGTTTGCGCTATTCTTTTACAACTGATCATCTTATCTCGAACGGAGGTATCGCCGGAACCTGGAACCCTTTTGCTTTCAACAGGCTTTGGATCTCGGCGATACCTCGTTCCAGTTGTACATCCCTTCCTTTCGCTGCTTCGGTCAGATCCTCCGCGACCGGAATATCCGGGTCGACTCCATGGCCTTCTCTGAACCATGTGCCGTTGAGGTCATACATACGGAACGTCGGCACAGTCACCACGCCCCCGTCGATCAACGGTGGCGCACCACTTATACCGATCAGTCCACCCCACGTGCGTGATCCGATCAGCGGACCGAGACCCGCTTTGCGGAAGTAGTCGGGGAAAGCATCACCACCTGATCCGCTCCACCCATTGATCAGCATCACCTTCGGGCCGAAGTTTCCAGCCGGCGGCCATGGCCAAGGAGCGCCATCGCGTGTTGCCCAGAAGACCATTGGCGGGCGATTGAGCATTTCGATGAAGCGATCCGGAATTTGTCCGCCACTATTAAAGCGCTCATCGATGATGAGTGATTTCTTATTGATCTGTGCTGCAAACTGGCGGATCAATTCATTTTGTCCGTCGATGCCGGTACTTCGCACATAGATGTAGCCCGCGGTTCCGCCCGTAGCCTCGTCCACTCGTCGACGGTTTTCTTCTATCCACGCCAGATGACGGAGACGCACCTCGTCATTGAGTGTCTCTACGATCACCGTCTTTGCTCCCGATAGTGATGCCGTTGTGTTGTATGTCAGCTCCACTGTCTTACCTGCCAACCCCTGGAAAGCCGCGTACGGTTCCGTTGCGGTTGTAATGCGAATACCGTTCACGGCAAGGATGAAATCCCCTTCGCGGACCGATACGCCCGAAGCATCAAGGGGTGACCGGACTTCTGCATCCCATGGAGCCGCGCGAATGATCTTCCTGATTTTGTAGTATTCGCCATCCCGTTGCCAGTCGACCCCCAGGTAGCCCACCGAAACTGATTTCGGTGTCTCTTCTGCACCACCACCCTTATATGTGTGCGAGGCATTTAACTCCCCGATCATTTCGCCTAACACCCAGTTGACCTCCTCGCGCGTCAGCGCACCCGTAAGCATATCGTGATATCGTATTTTCATCTTATTCCAGTCGACGCCGTGCATTCCGGCATCATAGAAATAGTCGCGCTGGAGGCGCCACGCGTCTGTGAGGATCTGCTTCCATTCCTCGCGCGGGTTGAGCAACAATCTCATATCCTCCGTCGGAAGTTTCTTTCCCATTTTCTGATCCGCCTCGGCCTTCACAACATAATAGCTTTCCTCTTTGCCGAGGAGCAGCTTGCTTCCGTCAGCCGAGAGTTGGAAATTCTCCACATCGTCGACGATCGTTTTCTCCTTGCGTTCCTTAAAGTCATATACCTTCAGCGGGCGCTTTCCCCCCGAGACGTTATTGTTGGGCAACTGGTGAAAAATGAGTTTGTCCTGGGTTGCCGCGAGATTGCCGTAGACGCCGGGTGCCATCGGCAGGATCACCATTCGCGACTCAAGACCATCAATGTCTATCTCGACCGGAGCAACTATGTCTTTTTTCTTTTCATCACTGCCCTTTTTACTCTTTTCTTTCTTCGCGTCCATCTCGGCCTTTTCCTCCTTCACGTCGTCGATGGTCACTTCGTCATTCTTTGGAGCAATCGGGGAAGGTGTTAACTTTTTCAGCGGGATCGCCGCGATCCTGGTTGAGTTCGCATACACGAATGTGTTGTCGAACTCGCTGTACAATGGACTGAAGAACTGATTGGTCAGCAAGTAAATGTATTTCCCGTCGGGGTCGAACACAGAATTGTAGGCGTTGTAGTATCCACTTGTAACCTGGTGGCGTTTCTTTTGTTGGTAATCGTAAAGAAAGACAGCAGCCTGCCAGTTTTCTACATCCCGATCGTATAAGATCCAGCGGCTGTCCGCAGACCAGCTTACCCGGAATCTCTCACACGACCCGTGCATCAGCCTGGAACCCTGATCGACCTCCGTCGCTTGATTGGATGTCACGTCATATATCCACACCTTCATCGCCTTATCGATGAAGGCCACCTTTTTGCTATCGGGAGACCAGAAGAGAGAATACCGGAACCCAGGACCGAATGATGAGAGTTTTCTCTCCTGCGTATCTTTCGCAGCGTCACGCAGCATCAACTCATATTCACCCGAGCGATCACTCCAATAGGCAATGAATTTGCCATCCGGCGACCAGGAAGGGTAGCGCTCAAAGACACCTGACGACTGCGTCATATTCTTCACGAAGCCATTCTCCGCAGGGAGGTTGAATATCTCGCCACGCGCTTCTACGAGCACGCGACTTCCATCAGGTGATATGAATTGATTAGGACTGTTCCCGGCGGAAATGACTTCCGGTTTAAGATGCAGTCCGTCCGTCACCACTTCGATCTTCACTTCCCGCGACGTGCGATTGGCGAGACTGAACAGATATAGTTTGCCACCCGCCTCGTAGACGATCTCCTCGGGACCGAGTGACGGGTAGTGGATATCCACATCTTTGAAGTCTGTCAACTGCCGGAATGATTTGTCCGACGCATTGTATTCCCACAGATTCATCCGCTGTTCCGCGCCGCGGTCGGAAAGAAAGAAGATGCTCGACCCCACCCACATCGGAAGTTCATCGCTTGTGTTAGAGTTGATTGAAATATTCTCAGACGCGTAGTTTTCAAGGTTGAAGATATGGATAGCGGCGTTCCATCCACCGCGATAGCGCTTCCAGTTTCGGAACACCTGCGAGCGGAACGTCAGCGCGAGTTGTTTGCCGTCCGGAGAGAATGATCCGAACTCCGCGTAGGGGAGCGGGAGCTTCTCCGGTAGTCCACCGCCCTTGCTCATTTTGTAGAACTGGTTGAAACGTTCCCTGCCGCTTTCGCGCGGTGACGCGAAGAGAATATGGTTTCCGTCCGGATGCCAGTCGACGACACGATCACTCTGCCCGTGGTACGTCAGTCGCAACGGTACGCCACCGAGTGCGGGAATGGTGTAGACATCCTCGTTACCATCGTAGTTAGCCGTGAACGCGATAGTCTTTCCATCCGGTGAAAATTTCGGAAACGACTCCACCCCCGGAGGTGAGCTGAGACGATGCGCGAGTCCCCCTGTTTTCGGAACGACCCACAAGTCATTGCCATAAGTAAAGACAATATGCGATTGCGAAACATCCGGGAACCGGAACAGAGCGGCATTGATCTGGGCGTTAGATACGTGAGCACCCAGCAAAGTCACGACTAAAACGAAGAATCTGGACATATTGGAAATTTAAATTGTGTAGACACTAATGCAATATCACGAAGGACACGAAGAAACACAAAGGCCACGAAGTAGTCGGTTGGGTAAAGGTTTAGCCACGAATGGCACGGATATTCACGAATGTTCTTCGTGTTCGTGTCTTTTACGTGGCGTGTGCGTTGAAGGGCGGTAACACAATGGACGCCATGGAGCACAAAGTGTACAAGGAAATGGGATCTTATGGTAGAAAGCGCAGAATGAAAAGACGGCCTTATGGTTTGGACACGATCAACAGGGATATTCGTGTCACATGTATACCATCGCGTTCCGTAGGCGATGGAACATCGTTCCGACTGCCGTGGACTATAATTTCAACAAACCCCTGACCTCCTTCTCCAGGAGATTGACGATCAGCCCGAGGAGTATGAAAAATGAAGCCCAGAGTTTCCAGGAAGGTAAATCCTCGCCGAGGAATAATGCAGAACTCAGGAAGCCCACTACGGGTATCAGCAATGTGAACGGCACAACCACCGACGTGGAGTATAATTTCAGAAGATAGCCCCAAATACCGTAGCCAACATGCGTGGATAGATAGACGACGAAGGCAACGGCTCCTACTGCAGGCAGGGATATGTTTTGAAATGAGCTCTCAATCCCGGAAGGCCCATCTACCAGGAGTGATGCGACCGCCATGAACGGGAATGCGATCAGGTTGCCCCATACAACCAAAGCAAGAGGAGATCTTGCGTTAACCTTTTTTGTGAACATGTTGCCCGAAGCCCATGAAAGAGCAGCAAGCAACGTCAAGACAAGTCCTGTAAGTGTCGCGCCTCCGTTGAGATTGTGAGCGACGACCCCGATGCCGATAAACGAGATCAACGAACCGAAAATTTTTAGAAGACCCGGTTTCTCCTGGAAGAACAGATAAGCGAGCCCAATCGAAAAGAAAACTTGCACCTGAAGCAAGAGCGAAGACAGTCCCGGAGACAATCCGAGATAAATACCCGTAAACAGCAGACCAAACTGCACCGCGAAATTAAACACCGCATATCCGAGAATGAATTTCAGCGGCGCCTGCGGTTTTGGAAGAAAGAAAACGAGAGGAAATGCCGAAAGCGCAAAGCGGATAGCGCAAAAGAGAAAAGGAGGGAAGTATTGAAGTCCGACATAGATAGCGATGAAGTTAGTACCCCAGACCAACACCGTTATAAGGACTAACGCAAGATGTTTGAGAGACAGGTTAGTGGCAATGCCCATACTTATTCGAATACGAACACTGTTAGTTGCCTAATTGGGCATCATGAGAATCCGTCGGGCCGCAAAAGTAGGGAATGGAGTTGGTATTGGCAATGTTTGGGTGTTACCGGTGGTCTGTAATCTGTGATTGGTAATCGGGTTGGTGATTTTGTAGTGATGGGGTGTCTGTTCTGTATAGGTCGCTATTCTCGACTATCGTGAATAGTTCTCGAATATCGGCTGTCGTGGCTTTAAGGCTTTCGTGAAGGCGGGTGTTGGTCCTGGCTGATCACTGATAACCGATCACTGGGACCGGTCACTGATAACCCACTACGGACTAGACAGTCTGGAGTGTAATAATTTTTGTTGAAAGTTGGTTTTTTACCAACTTTTTTAATTACTTTTACGTTGTGAATGTCATCAGCCGTAAGGTACTGGCAGAATTTTACAAAGGTCATGCCGATGCCAAGGAGCCGCTGGAAACCTGGTACAGAGTTAGTAAAAAAGCTGTATGGAAGAATTTTAATGAAGTGCAAAGCGCCTATCCAACAGCTGATGTAGTGGGCGATGACAGAATGGTAATTAATATTAAAGGGAATAAATACCGTCTTGTGGTGCGGTTCAGTTTCCGATATAAAGCCATACAGGTGAAATGGATCGGAACTCATGCTGAGTATGACGATATTGATGTGTTGGAAGTTTGAAAATTTGAGCTTTATGAAACGTTGGTTAATACTGGAGAATAAAAAGCAATATGAGGCTGCCTTGAAGCGCATCGATGATTTAATGGATGCTAACCCGGGGCCAAAAACGGATGCCGGTAAGGAAATGAAACTGTTGCTTTACCTGGTGGAAAAATATGAGGATGAGCACTATCCCATTGGCTTGCCTGATCCGATCGAGGCGATTAAAACACGCATGGAAGATTTGGGGCTGGAGGCGAAAGATCTGGTTGGCGCTATTGGAGACAAGGGCACCGTTTCAAAAGTGTTGAACAGAAGAATTCCACTATCATTACGGATGATCCGAAATTTAACCGGGAAGCTACAGCTCCCTGCTGATGTCCTCATTCAGGAAGCAAAGTTGGTAGTTGCTGCTTAAAGGGGTACGAAACGAAGCACTCCGAGCTTATACACTTCAGCGTATAAAATGAAAAAATGCTTGCAGAATCATCTGCAAGCATTTCAAAGAAAGTACCAAAGGAGGGAATCGAACCCTCACGCCCGAAGGCACACGATTTTGAGTCGTGCGCGTCTACCAGTTCCGCCACTTTGGCTTCATGACTTCCCTTTCTCCAGAGCGCGTCTATCCCCCCGATAGCTATCGGGGTCCGCCACTTTGGCTCCTGCAGTCTCCTTCCGGGGCCACGCAAAGGAAGGATGCAAATATGGGAGAAAAATTTAGTTTTCGCACGTCTTATCATCGAGAATCTGATATCCCCCTTCCGCGCTAAAATCCGGGTAAGGAAATACGTGAACCAGTCCCCACTGCCGTGGACCGCGGACTGTCGACAGTGCACAAAATGCCGTCATCCCGCCACCCGCATAGTATACGCCTGCGGCCGTTCGGCGAACAGGGGCTTGACGGCCGGCCATACTCCGGCGAAGAGGTCCGACTGTCGGTAATGCTCCAGGCTGTCGGTATCGCGCCAATGACTCAATGTTGTGCAAACAAGGGGATTGTCGACGTCGACTAGTAATTCGAGGTGTTCGCATCCGTCAAATCCGCGGATAGCCTCTCTGTTGCGTTCGAAGATCGTGTGAAATGTGCCGATCCCGTCGGGGGTAAAGGTCATGCGCACTAGCCGGACGACGGGTGTGCTCGCTGCTGGGGTATTCATGGGTCTTCAAATGTTATGTTCACAACGCTGTCGTAACTGAGGCCGAGTAGTTCGGAGGCGTTGCCTTTATATATGCCGATCTCGAGGAATCCAAGGTCATTGAAGACGAGGAAACATTCGCCTTGCTCGGCGTGGTTGTATGCGGCATGGATGCGCGGGAATTTTTCACCTCCAAACTGGATGCTGTAGTTCTTGTCTTTACTCAGGACTTCGAACGCTTGCCGGGGTATGTTGGTGATCAGATTGCCGAAATGGTCGACGCGGATGACGTTGCCTATGATCTGCTTGCGGGTGGCCTTGACTTGCCGGTCGATGAATCTCTTCATCTCGCCGGCGGCGGAACCTAGTTGGGATGGCTCGATACCCGTGGCCAGCCGCGCGGCGGCGGGCGCGAGGATGTTTTTTTCGGGGAAGGTTGTGACCTTGCTGTCGGCGAGTGTCCACGTTCCTTCGGGGGGATGATCGCTGATCAAACTTAACAGTCCGTTGTCGGTGCCGACGAAATAGTGTCCCTCGAGCTTGACGACGATGTATTGGTCACCGCGATCGCCGGCGGAATCAACTCCGACCATGTGAATGGTGCCGGTGGGAAACTCGCGAAAGATTGCGCGCAGTACGTATGCGCCGTGGGCGATGTCGAAAAGCCGGATGTTGTGGCTGATGTCGACGATGACGATGGCTGGCGAATGGCTGAGTATACGCGCTTTGATGGCTGCTACATAATGATCACTTTCTCCAGCATCGGTCAAAAGTGTTATCAAGGCCATTCAGAAAGCGGGTTTAGACGTTCAGTGCGGCACGGGTCGTGTGCGAATTTGTTGTACTTTCGTACAAAAATAAGCTATCGTGTCGAATTTCCCCGGTCGCGGTCATTAGCACTCGAAATATAGTGGACGATGCAGCATTCCGGAACTTCCTGCGTGGCCCAGGGGTTATCTAAAGCATTGACTACATTATACAACAGGAACAACCATTTGATAGAGAAAACAGTAAATCTTGACAACATTTCGTTGATCGACTTTCTGGGGGTCGAAAACAAGAACATCGACTCACTGGCGGCGGCGTTCCCCAAAACCCGCATCGTATCCCGGGGCAACCAAATAGTGCTTCGGGGAAGTACTGCAGAGATTGTTCAAATTGACGATATCCTTGCTTCCTTGATTCAGCATTACCACAAGTATGGCCGTATCACCGAGGAGAATGTAAAGAGCTACATCGCTCGGGAGGATGAGATCACGTTGCCGGATTCGGTTAACGGAGTGGCTCCGGATGGTGTGATCATCTACGGTACGCGTGGTTCGGCGATCAAGGCGAAGACTGTCAATCAACAGCGGCTCGTGGATGAGACGGGTGATAATGACCTGGTCTTTGCGCTGGGTCCTGCAGGGACGGGGAAGACGTATATCTCTGTCGCGCTCGCGGTGCGGGCGTTGAAAAGCAAAGCGGTGAAGAAGATCATTATCTCGCGTCCTGCCGTGGAGGCGGGGGAGAACCTGGGTTTCCTTCCAGGTGATCTGAAGGAGAAGATCGATCCATATCTGCGTCCCATCTATGACGCGCTGAATGACATGATCCCTTACGAGAAGCTTAGCTACTACATGGAACGCGAGATCATCGAGATCGCGCCGCTGGCTTATATGCGGGGTCGCACGCTGAACAATGCATTTATATTGCTGGACGAGGCGCAAAACACGACTCCCATGCAGATGAAGATGTTCCTGACGCGTATGGGACCGGAATCAAAGATGATCATTACGGGAGATCCAACGCAGGTTGACTTGCCGACTAATCAACGCTCCGGCCTCAAAGAGGCGATCCGTATCCTCAACAATGTCAAGGGGATCGGCTTTGTCGAACTCACGGACAAAGATGTCGTTCGTCATCGTTTGGTGAAGGATATTATTGACGCCTACAATCGGTCGACGGTCGACAATTCACGGTAGGCCGGCCCCTGCCCCCTAGCCCCTTACCCAATTTAGTCCGGAAAATCTTTGAATTGCCCGACTCACATCCCGAAGGGAAGTAAGTACCTTCCTCCATGCTTCGCTGGATTCCGTATACGTTCGTTCGCACGGTCCTGTTTTTCATCGGGGGCATTGTTGTTGGCTACTATCGCCTGCTGGTGCTTCCTATCGCGGCTGCTTTCGCGGTCGTCGTTATACTCTTCATTGCTTATTTTCTCGTGGCGCGCATGCGCCGGGGTTACCGACGTCGTCTTAATCCCGGATGGATCGGGTTGTCGATTGTCTTTATACTTGGATTTGTCCATGTGCGGTTGCAGACGCAGTCGGATGATACCGATCATCTCCTGCATTACCGAGACGAGGTTGGAGTATTTCGCGCGATCATCACGCGCTTTCCGGAGGAGCGGAGCCGGTCCTGGAAGATAGAGGCACGGGTGGATGGTGTCTATACCTCGGAGTGGGAAGCGCGGCGGGGTGGCATTGTGCTCTACTTCGCAAAAGCGGACTTCCCGGAACCATTCGCGTACGGAGATGTGCTGCTGATCCGGGGTTCGCCGCAGTTACCGGATTCGGCGCGCAACCCTGGTGAATTCGACTATCGTCGTTACTTGTCGCTGCGCAATATCTACCACCAGTGTTTCGTCCGCGGCGAAGATGTGCATCTCATCGGCCATGCACCGGACAATGTGGTTCGCAAGTTTGCGTTTGAAGGCCGCCGTCGGGCAGAGGCTGTGTTGAAGCAATACATTCCTGGCGACCGTGAACGGGGCGTGGCGTCTGCGTTGGTGCTCGGTGTCACAGATGGACTCGACCATGAATTGCTCGATGCCTATTCGGGGACGGGTACGATGCACATCCTTGCGGTGTCCGGTCTGCATATCAGTGTAATCTATCTCATCTTATTGCGTGTACTGTCTCCGCTGAACCGCTCACGGCGTGGTCGCTGGATAGTAGCATTCGCGTCGCTCGTGTTGCTCTGGTTGTACGCGTTGGTGACGGGACTAAGTCCGTCAGTGCTCCGGGCTGTGATGATGTTCTCGTTCCTGGCGATCGCGAAGCCGTGGTCGCGGTCGACGAATGTGTATAACACGCTGGCGGTATCGGCTTTCTTTCTGTTGTTATATGATCCGTTCCTGGTCTTTTCGGTTGGTTTCCAGTTGTCGTATGTGGCCGTGCTTGGCATCGTTCATATCTATCCGCGGATTCTTCACGCGTGGCAACCGGATCGGGTAATCACGGTTGAGATATGGAAGGCGGCGGCAGTGTCTATCTCGGCGCAAGTGGCGACGCTGCCGGTGAGCTTGTTGTACTTTCACCAGTTTCCAAACTATTTCCTGGTGTCGAACTTGCTAGTTGTGCCGTTGTCGTCCGTGGTCCTCGTCGCGGGTCTGGTCCTCGTTGCGGTGAGTTTCTTCGCTGCCGTGGCAGGGGTGATCGGGGTTTGCCTGGCGTGGATCATCCGGCTGCTGAACGGCATCGTGTTCACTATGGACGGGCTGCCTTTTGCTGTGATCGATAATATTCACATCTCCGTTCCGCAGGCGCTGCTATTGTTGCTGCTGATCGGTTTTGTCCTCACGTTGTTTGATGCGAAGGACTTCCGCTTTGTCGTTTATTGTTTCGCAACGGCGCTGGCATTCGCTGTCCTGCAGTGGATACACTTTTACCGCGATGTCGACGTTCGGAAATTAGTGGTTTATTGTGTGCCGGGTCGCAGTGCGATTGACATGATTGATCGGGGGCGTTTCTACTTCGTCGCCGACAGTGCCTTGCTCGGGGCTCCGCGGACTATCGCGTTTCACATTGCGCCGTACCGGATTGCGTCGGGTGCGACATGGGAGGGTGTGACGAGTATCCACGTGTTCCGGGGTGGGATACTCACCCAATGGAGTGGTGGGAGGGTGCTACACTTGACGGATCGCGACTACGAGCTGCCAGAAGGTCTTGCGGTCGACTGGCTGATCATCGGCCGCAATGCGGTGCGCCATCCGGATGAACTCGAAGGTCGCATCCAATGTGGGGTTGTTGTGTTGGATAGCAGCAACTCGTTTTTATTGGCGTCGCGCTTCGTGGAGGCGGCGAAGTTGCATAACTTAGAGGTGCACTCGGTATTGCATCGCGGTGCGTACATTACAGCAATCGGAAAAACGGGAACATGAAGTACGTCCAATATTCGGTGGAAGACCGCATCGCCTTTATCACGCTCGACAGGCCGGACAAGAGCAATGCCTTAAGCCATGATCTGGTGTCGGAATTAAAGTTGGCATTCAAGTCAGCCGAAGAGGATCCTGCTGTCCGTATCGCGGTGCTCCGCGCGAATGGCGACGCCTTTTGTGCTGGCGCGGATCTTCAATACCTCCAGGATCTCCGGGCCAATTCCTTTGAACAAAACCTGGCGGACTCCGATCACCTCAAAGAGTTGTTCGCAGCGGTATATCAGATGAGGAAGGTTGTTATCGCGCAAGTTCACGCAGCGGCGCTCGCCGGTGGCTGTGGACTTGCTTCGGTGGCTGACTTTGTCTTTGCGGCGCCGGAGGCGACGTTCGGGTATACAGAGGTGAGGATCGGGTTTGTCCCGGCTATCGTTATGGTCTTTCTGATCCGGAAGATCGGTGAGGGTCGTGCGCGCAAGTTGCTGCTCGGAGGTTCGATCATCAGCGCGGACGAAGCGCTGGAACTCGGTCTGATCCAGTATGTCGTTCCACAAGAAGAGCTTGCTCAGGCCGTTCGTGAATTCGCGGGGCAACTTATCTCGAATAATTCTTCCTATGCGATGGCAGTAACGAAGCAGATGATTGCGAAGGTGCAGTCGATGACGATTGATGAGGCACTATCATTCGCCTCCGAGATGAACGCAAAGGCGCGCGGTAGTGATGATTGCCGGCGTGGTATTGCCGCATTCCTGAATAAGGAGAAGATCGACTGGAGCTCATAAACGACAAAAGGGTACCACGTGGTACCCTTTGTGTAATCGATTTCCAGAAGTTATCCGAGGTCTTTCTCCAGTTCTTCTACTTTTGCCTGCGCTTCGTCCTTGCCCATCTCTACGGCTTTGCGGTAGAGGTCAAGCGCTTCTTGCTGTGCTCGCTTTTTCTTGCGTGGCGCGAACTGAGTTCGGTTGGCAGCTTCTTCGAGTGCCTGCGCCTGCTGAAAGTAAGATTCGGCAGCGAAGTTCTTGCTCTCGTCGTTGAGATCCTCAAGAGCTGACTCCAGTGCTGTGACGTTCTCTTCGCGTTCGCGAAGTGCCATCTCGTTTAGAACGATAAGTGAGTCGCGCGAGGTCACTGTGCGTGTCAGTGTCTGGTTCTGAGCCCGGACGGATGCGACTTCTTGCTCGAGTGACGTCAGCTTCGCCGTAGTTTCTTCAAGATCGGCTTTCATGCGCCTTACAGTGCTGGCATATGCGCGGTTTTGCTTAGCCTTCTCTTCAAGCTCTTCAATTTTCGCACGGCTTTCTTTTACATATTCGCGAATGCTGGCGAGTCGGTTTTTGTAATCCTGATACGATGCGCCTTCTACCATGTCAGTGCGGAGCAACTGGCGGCTTGCATCAATCGAATCAATCATCACGCCTACTTCCTGTAGAGCTTGTTCAGTCTGCTGGCTAGCGTGCAATTCGGTTTTCAGGGAATCAATTTCTTGCTGGAGTGCAGCTTCTTTTTGTTTGTCATTACAACTTAAAAGGAGGCCTGCAGCAGCTAAACCCAGGATGAATGTTCGGATCATAATATCGTGTTTTAGGTTAATCTCAACCTGAGTTGAACAAATACTGCGTCAGCTGGCGCATGTCGCCGACGGCGGGCGTCGAAATGCGTAATTGGCAGTCAAGCTGCGTAATTGAGCGATTAATTGCGTTTTATGACGATTGATGGAAATCGTCGTTCCGGTAGATGCTGTTGTCTTATTCCACACTTTGATGATGAAAGTGGCTGCCTGGCCTGGATGTCGGAGGGGCCGGTAAATGCACGCGCTTGTTTGCTCGATTCGCGAAGTTTGCATTAATTGTCAGGCTATGACTATGAAGGGAACCCTATGCCTATTTGCGATACTCTCGCAGCTATTGCCGGCGGCCGCACAGGTGAAGAACACCCTGCTTGGTGAGATTGGAGGGGAGGGTGCTTGTGCCAGCGCTATTGCAGTAAATCCTCGCAACCCGTCTAACATCGTGGTGGTTTCGGGGCGCGGCAACTCCTGGATCACAAAGGATGGGGGCGCCTCCTGGAAGGAAGGTAAAGTCGCTTCGGGATCGAACTTCCTCGGAAATCCGGTACTTTTCGCGGATGACAAGGGTGGCTACCACCTGTTGAGCTTATTTGATTCGGACGGCGAATCTCCCGGTGCCCGGCTAGCCTTCCAGCGGTCAGGAGATGGGGGCGAAACCTGGGCTGATGGCGATGTGGTTGCCATCGATCCGTCTCGTCACGTCCAGAACCCGTGGGCCATCCGGGATGGAAAAGGGAACTGGTTCGCAACTTGGATGCAGTTCGAAGGGGGCGACCTTACGGATCCGGGGTGTAAGGCGAGCGTGTTTTTCAGCATGTCGAAAAATGGCAAAAAGTGGTCCGATCCGACCAGGATCGGCGATTTCGGCAGGTGTCTCCTGCAAAACACTACCGGTGCGGCGGTGCCGGCTGTGACATACGACGGCAAGGCCATGATCGCCTGGTCTGGCAACAACAAGATACTGCTGGACAGGTCCTTCAATGGCGGCGAATGGTGGCTGAGTAACGACATCACAGTCGCGGATCAGAAAGGGGGGTCGAGTTTGTTGGTACCGGGTCATGGCTCCTGCAATGCTACTCCTATCCTGATGACGGATCTCAGCAAGAGTCATTTTCGCGGCAGTCTGTATATTGTTTGGTCGGACCAGCGCAATGGTGAGCACGACACCGACGTATGGTTCACGCGTTCGCACAACTTCGGCGATAACTGGTCGTTGCCTACACGCGTTAACAACGATGGGTCGGGGCGCCATCAGTACATGCCCTGGATGACGGTCGATCAGGCGACGGGGTATATCTATGTCTTGTATTATGATCGGAGGGATCACGAAGACAACAGTACAGACGTTTATCTCGCGTGGTCGGCTGACGGTGGGGCGTCGTTTCACAATAAACTGATTAGTGAATCGCCTTTTACGCCAGAGGAGCGGTCTCCGGTAGGAGCTTTTATCAATGTTTCAGCGCATAAGGGAACCATTGCGCCGGTGTGGTCGCGCGTGGACGATGGCAAGGTGAGTGTGTGGACGGCCGTGCTGAAACAGGAAGATCTCGCCAAGAAGGACTGAACTCTTTGTGCTGCGGTCAAAGTATTCCACCACTCACCACCGCCACTTCTTCGAAAGCTTTCGTAAATGCCTCAACGGGTCGGGCACCGGAGATACCGATGCGGTTCTCAACAATGAACTGCGGAACGCTCGTGATACCCAGATCGTGTAGTTCTTTCTCGGCCATCTCAATTTCGAGAAGTCCGGTGGTGCTCTCGAGCAATTGCTCAATACGGGTCACATCCATTCCGACTGAAGCTGCGATGTGGAGAAGATTTGCGGTCTTGCTCAGGTCTATGCCGTCGGTGAAATAGGCGCGAAAGAACAGTTCGACTATTTCGGACTGCTTTCCTTCATCCCGCGAGAGCATAATGATGCGATGGATATTCCGCGTGTTGGGATAGTTCGTCTGCAAGTTCAGGTTAAAGGCCAGTTCTTCGCGGGCGGCGATCACGCGGATGTGATCAGTGAGTTCGTAGTAGCGCTCCTCCCTGCCGAATTTCCGGCTTACGTACGATTTGAAGTCGACACCCTCTGCTGGTACATGAGGGTTGAGTTCAAAGGGAAAGTAGCTCACCGAAAAATCGTATGTATCGGAGGCCATCTTCATGGCTTTTTCCAGGCGGTGTTTGCCGATATAGCACCACGGACAGACAATGTCGGAGATGACTTCAATACTGATGGTGGCCCGAGGACCAGTCATAGGTCATTGGTTTATTTTGAAGCCCCAAAAGGCGTGCCTGCCCTCCTGGTCTTCGTTATCTTGAACCTTTGTTGTATTTTTGCCGCCAGCAGTCTACAATCGCCTGATAGCGTTGCGAGGCGATGCTCACTGATTAACCGCATTTGATACCCGAAAACAGAACAACATGACAGTCGACGAAAAACTCAATTTCAAGGTAAAAGATCTTTCCCTCGCAGAATGGGGAAGAAAAGAGATCAAACTCGCGGAGGCTGAAATGCCGGGACTGATGGCCACACGTGAGGAGTATGGTGCCAGCAAGCCTTTGAAAGGTGCCAGGATCGCGGGTTGTCTCCACATGACAATTCAGACAGCGGTATTGATCGAGACCCTGATTGAGCTTGGGGCGGAGGTGTCATGGTCATCGTGCAATATCTTCTCTACGCAAGATCACGCGGCGGCGGCGATTGCTGCGGCCGGTATTCCTGTCTTCGCCTGGAAGGGCATGAATGAGGAAGAATTTGACTGGTGTATCGAACAGACGCTCCATGCGTTCAAGGATGGCCAGCCGCTGAATATGATATTGGACGACGGTGGGGACCTTACTAACATGGTACTTGACCGCTACCCGGAACTGGTTCCAGGAATACGCGGCATCTCGGAAGAAACAACGACTGGCGTACACCGCCTCATCGAGCGTGCTAACCACGGCAAGCTCCCGTTGCCTGCGATCAACATAAATGACTCGGTTACCAAGTCGAAGTTCGACAACAAGTATGGTTGCAAGGAGTCCTGCGTTGATGCGATCCGTCGTGCGACTGATGTGATGATCGCCGGAAAGGTTGCCGTTGTGGCTGGTTACGGTGATGTCGGAAAAGGGTCAGCTGCTTCTTTGCGTGGGGCAGGAGCTCGTGTCATCGTGACGGAGATCGATCCTATCTGCGCGCTGCAGGCTGCAATGGATGGATACGCGGTCCGCAGGATGGATGAGGCAGTGAAAGATGCTGACATCGTAGTCACCGCGACCGGTAACTTTAATATCATCGTCGATCGACACTTCGAAAGCATGAAAGACAAGACGATTGTCTGTAACATTGGTCACTTCGACAACGAGATCGATGTAGCATGGCTTAACAAGAATGCATCCAAAGACACGATCAAACCACAGGTTGATCTCTATACGTTGAAGAACGGACGCCAGGTGATCTTGTTGGCCGAAGGCCGGCTTGTGAATCTCGGATGTGCGATGGGTCACCCGTCGTTTGTGATGTCCAATTCATTTACGAACCAGACGCTGGCGCAGATCGAATTGTGGGTGAACCACGGTCAGTATGAGAACAAGGTTTATATGCTGCCAAAACATCTCGATGAAAAGGTGGCGAACCTGCACCTTAAGAAGATCGGTGTGGAATTGGATACCTTGTCGCCGGACCAGGCAAAGTACATCGGTGTCGAGGTCAAAGGCCCGTTCAAGCCCGACTACTACCGGTACTGAGTTCTTTTAGCCGCTTAGACATAGCGCGTAGTCTCTTGCTGACAGGCAGTGGCTACGCGTTTTTCAATTCGGATATTCATCTTTTCTTTCTATTTTGAGCTACCATGGCCTCCATTCTGCTAGTCGAAGATGATCTGACCTTCTCTCGTATCCTGGAGGGGTTCCTCACGCGAAAGGGGTTTCGCGTCACCACTGCACATAAGGGTAAGGACGGGATGAAAGCGTTTGAAACGAAGTCGTTCGATTTCGTTCTGCTGGACTACCGCTTGCCAGACACGACCGGGATGGATATCCTGCTTGAGATCAGGAAGTCGAATACGACCGTCCCAATTGTCATCATGACAAGCTTTAATGACATCCGCACCGCAGTGCGTGCGATTAAAGCGGGTGCATATGAGTATATCACGAAGCCGGTCAACCCGGACGAGCTATTGATGGTGCTTGAGAACGCGGCCAAGAAGGAGAAAGAAGGGGTTGTAGCGCCAGCCTCCTCTGACGAACCCAAGTTCGTTACTGGTAGCAGTGCCTTAGCAAAGGAACTTTACGACATGGTGAAGCTTGTAGCTCCTACGAATATGTCCGTGCTCATTGAAGGGGAAAGTGGAACCGGGAAAGAGAATGTGGCGCGCACGATACACCGGACGAGCCCCCGTGCGAAAGGCCCATTTGTGGCGGTTGATTGCGGTGCGCTCTCGAAGGAGCTGGCGGGCAGTGAATTGTTCGGCCACGTCAAGGGCAGTTTCACAGGAGCAGTGACCGACAAGGTCGGCCAGTTCGTAGCGGCTCACAACGGAACTATCTTCCTTGATGAAGTGGGCAATCTCTCTTACGACGTGCAAGTCAAGCTACTTCGCGCGATCCAGGAACGGATCGTTGTGCCTATTGGGAGTAATAAGGAGGTGCGCATCGATGTTCGTATCCTTACTGCCACTAATGAGGATCTCGCGGAGAGCGTGAAGAAGGGTGAGTTTCGCGAGGACCTATATCACCGGATTAACGAGTTCAAGCTGACTGTTCCCGCACTGCGGGAGCGGGGAAAGGATTTGTTCGAGTTTCTGGACTTTTTCAGAGAGGAGGCGAATCGGGAACTCGATCGAAACGTGCAGACGTTCGATCCGGAAGTAATGAGAATATTTGAAGCGTACGACTGGCCTGGCAACTTGCGCGAGATGCGAAATGTTGTGAAACGCGCGGTCTTACTGACCCTCGGCGAAAATGTTACGCTGCAGAGTCTGCCGCCGGAGATGATCGAGAATATGCACGCTGCAGAGCGACGGGAGAAGACCGAAGGGGTATACGACCTCAAAGCGCTACAGGAAGTACAGGAACGCGAGATGATCTTGAAAACGCTCCGCGAGGTTCGCTATAACAAATCGAAAGCGGCCCGTATCCTGAATATTGACCGCAAGACCTTGTACCTGAAGATGGATAAGTACGGGATCGAGTAACCGCTGAGACGGATCAAGTCAGCTGTATCTGCACGACGGCCTCGTCGAGATGACCCAGCGCTTCTTGTAAATCTTTCCCGAGTGTCTCAACGTTTTCTCCAGACACGATCCTAAGTTCTAACTCCTGAAATCGACTGCCGAGACCACGCATTCCGATTTGTGAGAGGCGGCCGGCCAGGCGGTGAACTATTTCCCGGCTGACATTGGTATCGCGAGCCTGCATGGCGTTTCGCAAGACTTCTACATCCACACTGGTTTCCTCGACGAATTGTGCAACGACGGATTGAAAGAGCGATTCATCATTCAACGTCATCTTTCGCAAGACCGACAAGTCTGGCATATCCGGTGCGTGCGGTTTTGCAACGTTCAGCAGGCTCAGCAGTTCTATCGCGCGGAAGGGCTTCGAAAGGATGGCATCGAAACCCTGCTCAAGGATATCATCTCGTTCTTCTGTCAGCACGTGCGCCGTCAGTGCGATGAACTTGACGTGTTGTGGATATTTCGTTCGCAGTTCCCGGCAAAGCTCCACTCCATTCATCGATGGCATTCGAATATCCAGGAAGACATGGGTCGTGTCGTCGTCGACGGGGAAGGCGATACACTCATGGGGATTGTCGAAGGTGATGTGTTCGATGCCGTTCTTGTCGAGTATGAGTGAGCACAACCGCAGGATCAAAGGATCGTCGTCGACCACGATTACTTTCCCGTCGACGGCCGGCATGGATACTTGAGGACTCGATTCAATAGCTTGTTCGCGTGTGCTGGTAGATTTTTCATACCGAAGTTCCACCTGGAATGTCGAACCGGAACCCGGTTGGCTTGTGACGCGGAGTTCCCCGCCCTGGGCGTCTACAAGTGCCTTGACTATCGTTAGTCCGAGTCCTGTACCTCCGTAGTGCCGTGTGATATTCGGATTGGCCTGTTCAAACTGGTTGAAGATTTTTTCCAGGTCGTCTGGGACAATGCCGATACCGGTGTCTGCTATCGCGAACTTGCAGGCGACCTGGGTGTCCTCCACGGTCGTGGTAACGGAGAGTTTGATAAACCCTTTACGTGTAAACTTGACGGCGTTGCCAAGCAGGTTGTATAATATCTGGCGCAGCCGGAACGTATCGCCTGCTAACGTAACATCTGAGATGTTCTCAGTGTCGAGCACAAATGTGAGCCCCTTTTGTTCGGCCTGGATGCGCATCGCCGCTTCCACTTCTTTGATCAGTGGAAGTAGTTGGAACGGCTTCTTCTCGAGCGTGAAGCTCCCCGACGATATCCGGCTGTAGTCGAGCACCTCGTTGACGATATGCAACAGGTGCTCGGATGAGTTGTGAATGGCTGCGACCGCGTCCCCCGGGTTCTTGGGATCTTGTTTCAATTGTTCGGCGAAACCCAGGATCGATTGCAACGGTGTGCGGATCTCGTGGCTCATGTTCGCAAGGAATCGCTGTTTGATTTGGGAGAGTTCTTCCGCTTTGTCGCGAGCCATTTCAAGTTGCGCCTTGTAGTAGTTGCTGCGCGTTACATCGATATAAATGAGGTAAATGAAGAAGGCGGCGGCAAGCACGAACGTCAGCAATAGAAGGTTGGTTCGTGAAATGCTCTGATTCATTACGGACACGGCGTGGCTGTTCGTGTCTTTCATGCGTTCGAGTTCCTCGATTTCCACGTCGTGTAGAATATTGAGGAGTTGATTGATAAATATGCTATTAGCCTGAATGAGATCCAGTTCCTGTCGCTCAAGCTGTTTTTGTTGTGTCCGCTGCTCCGTTTCGAGTTCCCGCATGATGCGCTCAACGTCCAACAAGGCATCGTTCTGCCGCGCGACAGCAAGTGTGTCAATATTGACACTGAAATGCTCTTCCACTTTAATGGTGGGCGCTTCCTCCTCCTCGGATTCCTTCTTGCTGAACAGTTGTCGAAAGAAGGAGCGGTGTTCCTTCTTCTGAAGCCGGGTCGTGTCGGGCAGATATGTGGTGATCGTCCGTCTTTGATGAGTGATCAGGCTACTGTCAATGGACATGCCCTCGTTTGTAAGGATCGACGCGAGAGTGTCGAGCTGTGCTGAAAATTTCCGAGTGTCGAGTATCTCTGCTTTGACCTTGAGATAAGAGAAGAAAAGTTTGTTGCGGTCGTTGAGGACCGTTCTCATCTGTGCCAGCCGGCTTAACTGGCTTGTATCCCAAGGGATGTGCGTCAGGGAGTCGATTAGCGTGTTGAGATTACTCGACTGGTTCAGGAACGAGTGATAGGGTTTGTTAGGATTGGTAATGGCTTCCGCCCGCTGCATCTGGTCCAGCGTCGTAATTTCATGAAATACACGATTTAGTAGCGTGAGCTTTTCGTTTGGTTCAGACAGTTCTTCAACGCTGCCGAGAAGTTCTCGGAAAGAAAAGCGACTGATACTTTGCGCGACCACTACCGCAATGAACGCCAGCATAAACGCAGCCAGGACTTTGCGGACAACGGACCGGGGATTGAGACTGTTCTTAATATATCCCATGAAGACACGCTCTTTTCCGGATGACTAGCCGATAACGAAGGTGATAATTGCCTTATCAAATATCGTGTTTTCGGCGCAAAATCGACCGGTTTATAGAAACAATTGTCCTCAGGAAATGATTCGTCTGCATCCTGATCCCCTGGTCCGTTGTCCGTGCATCCTGATCATACGCTCCTTCCACGTATCAGACGCAGCAGGATAGCGATCACCGCAATGACCAACAATACGTGTATGATGCTGCCTACACTGAAGACAAACGCGCCTAACAACCATCCGATGATGAGAATGATAGCAATGATGTACAATAGATCGCCCATAGTTAGTTTTTTAACCGTCAGAACCAAAAATCAATGCCAACGTGTGCAAACGGGACGATACTATCTTGAGATATTGCGAAGCCGGTTATCGAAGACGTTAGGTGTGGAATTTCTTGCTGAGTCTGTGGACGTTCGGAACCTCGGCTCACTTCTTAACGTTAAATCACTATGGTGGCATCATTTTCTTATTTGCTACCGATAAATAGCGTATTATGGAGATCTTACTGATTGTATTGTCACTGGTTGCAGCTTACGTGCTGTTTATATCAGTTAGCTATCTTTTGATCCGCCTGATCTTTCAGAAAATTGAGGTGGACGATATTGACGAAGTGCGGCCTACCCGGTTACGGCCACGGCGATATGACTCGCGTACGCCTACCGAGTTTGCAAAAAGAAAGAACCTGGCTTACTAGCCAGGTTCTTTTTTGTGTAGGACTGTAGAGTTTTTCTACAGTCTAGTACTCACTGCGTCCCACTCGATTGTTCAGGTTGAAGGCGAGATATAACTGCGCTACCTGATTCTTCGAATTTCCAAACAGCATGTGTGCACCACGAGACTCGGCTATCTTTTTGAGGCCATAGTTGTAACGCACACCGAGTTGTGCTGCAGGCCCGAAGTTGAATCCGATGCCCGCAGCCAATCCGTAATCCCAATCCGTAAAGTTGTCCCGGTCAATTGTATCAAACTCGTTGCTGGGATCGTTGTCGTTGTTACGAATCTCTGCGCCGAGAAGATACGCCCAGTAAGGACCCGCATGGATCTCAGCAAAGTCACCAAGCTTGAACACGGCGAGCACCGGAATATCGATATAGCTCAGGTTGAATTTCGTTTCAAAACGCGCGCTGTTGCTGTTGATCCAGGTGACACCCGTTCCTTTGGTAGAGAAATTCACTTCAGGTTGAATGGCAAACGCTTCACTGGCGAAGAGTTGCCCGAAAACGCCGGCATGCCATCCGATTCTCGCTTTGTCATCGTGAACATCCGTGGCGTATAGATTACTCATGTTCAAACCGGCTTTAATACCCGCTCTGGCGTATTGCGCCTGTGCCTCTGTCACCGTGAGTATTGACATCGCCATCGCACATACCAGCAAACTCACATTTTTCACTCGTTTCATTGTCTTTCAGTTTAGTTGGACATAGTTGTCTGGAGTGTAAGGGTGAAAGCGTGTGCCATGTCTGGCCGATCATCCACTGGCATCGCCAAAATGCTCGAAATTGACTGTGAACGACGGAGCGTGCATAACGATCGGGAAGCACACATGCTTTTGCCGGATCGGAGAATTTCTGGCACGCGTTTTCGTAAGGATCCAGTAAGCCGCCGGTATTGTTGGCGACAGATCAATAGAAGTTGAGTATGAAAAGGAGACTAATTACAATGCTGATAGGAATATCAATGTTCCTGCTCCTGATGGGAATGCAGCTCATGTAAGAGCACGGCCTGCGTCATCCTTCAAGAGCCTGCACGCCAGGGAGGACTTTTCCTTCGAAGTACTCAAGCAGCGCGCCACCACCTGTTGATACGTAGCTGACGTCATCGTTATAGCCGAACTTGGCAACAGCAGCGGCCGAATCCCCGCCGCCGATCAAAGAGAAAGCGCCTTTCTTAGTTGCCGCTACTACAGCCTCGGCAACCTTTCGTGTTCCTTCGGAGAACTTGTCCATTTCAAATACACCCATTGGACCATTCCAGAGGATTGTCCTGGACTCGGATATCACTTTCGTGAAAACGGCCTGAGCCTGAGGCCCGATGTCGAGTCCCATCCAGCCGTCTTCGATCGCGTTATTGTTGGCGATCGCTGTGTTGGCTGCTGCGTCGAACTTGTCGGCGACAACAGAATCGATCGGAAGGTGGAGTTCGACACCTTTCTCCTTCGCCTTTCGGATAAGGCTTTGCGCCAGGTCGAGTTTATCTTCTTCTACAAGCGATTTCCCAACATTCCCTCCCAGCGCTTTGAAGAACGTATAGGCCATGCCGCCGCCGATGATCAGATGATTCACCTTGTTCAACAATTGCTCTATGATGAGGATCTTGTCGGATATCTTCGCGCCGCCCATGATGGCAGTAAATGGTTTCTCACCGGTCTCAAGGACTTTCTTCGCATTTGCGAGTTCTGCTGCCATGACCAGGCCTGCACATTTTTCCCTGAAGAACTGTGCGACAATCGTCGTGGAGGCGTGCGCCCGGTGGGCAGTGCCGAACGCATCATTCACATAGATGTCGCCGAGTGTTGCCAGCTGTTCAGCGAAGCCCGTATCTCCCTTCTCTTCCTGTTTGTGAAAGCGCAGGTTCTCAAGCAATAGTACTTCGCCGGCCTTTAATGCGTTGGCTTTGGCAGTCGCCTCCTCGCCGATACAATCGGATGCGAACTGCACAGGGCGACCGAGCAATTCCTCTGTGGTTTTCCGCGTGTGCTTCAATGAATATTTTTCTTCCGGTCCTTCTTTCGGGCGACCGAGGTGTGACATCAGGATACAGCTACCGCCATCATCAAGGATTTTCGCCAGAGTCGGAATGGTGGCCCGAATGCGGTTGTCGTCGGTGACATGGAAACTCTTATCGAGCGGTACATTGAAGTCGACCCGAATGAGAGCCTTCTTTCCTTTGAAGTTGATGTCGTTGATCGTTTTCATGATGCGTAACTGCGTTCTCTGAGGCGTCGCACACCGGCGTGCGCGGCGGTGACGGCGAATTTAATAAATGGTCCGGATGCTCCGGCGATTTTTGCGGGTTTTTTCGGATGCGAGATCAATCTCCGAAGCAGATACCCAGCCCGCGCGCAGCGCTGACGAGAAAGGAATGCTTGTCGACGAGTCGCGGTTCGCGTATTGCCTCCTCCAGCATTACGGCCGTGACCGTATTATTCCGGAATGAGACCATTTTGCCGAATTGCTTTTCGAGCGCGAGTTCAAACGCTTTAACACCCATGATACTTGCCAGAACCCTGTCGTAGGCTGTCGGGCTACCGCCGCGTTGTACGTGCCCGAGCACTGTCTCGCGAATCTCGGCTTTACAACCCACGTCCTTGAGCTGTTTCGACAACGCATAGGCTACTCCTCCGAGCCGCACGTGCTCAGAGTCGGGCTGACCTTCTTGCGCAGTCACGGTTCCTGCTTTCGGTATCGCTCCTTCGGCGATCACAACGTTGGCGAAGCCTCGTCCGTTTCGATAGCGCAGGTTGAGACGCCGTGCGACCTTGTCAATATCATAGGGAATCTCCGGTATGAGGCAAACTTCGGCACCGCCGGCGATGGCGGTGTGAAGAGCGATCCACCCGGCATCGCGTCCCATGACTTCCATGATCATGACGCGGTGGTGACTCTCGGCTGTAGACACCAGCTTATCGAAGCTGTCGGTAGCGATCTGAACGGCCGTTTGAAATCCAAACGTCACGTCTGTGGCGCCGAGGTCATTATCGATCGTCTTGGGTACGCCGATGATCGGCGTACCCTTTTCGAAGAGCGCACTGGATATCTTCTGCGATCCATCGCCGCCAATGTTGATGATCGCGTCGAAGCCGAGATCTTTGAGCCGTTTTGCGAGCTCATCGGTCCGGTCGACGAAGGTGATGGTGCCATCCGCCTGTTGGACGGGAAACTTAAGTGGATTGCCTTTGTTGGTTGTCTTCAGGATGGTGCCGCCTTTTACGTGAATACCTCCCGTCTTTGCCGACGTCAGACGCATCAACTCGGGCGGATCTCGGAATACGCCATTGAAGGCCTCAATGCTCCCATATACTTCCCACCCTGTCTCTTGGCGGGCGCGTTTGCATATTCCTCTGATAACAGCGTTAAGTCCCGGACAATCACCTCCTCCGGTGAGGATGAGCAATTTCTTCATGGTGCGTAAGTAAGATTGTAATCTACTATAAAACGAGGACTTACACTACCGGGTGCCGGGAGGGATCGCTGCTGCCCGTCGCAGCCGATCATTGATCGCTCGTCCAAGTCCTTCGTCCGGCACGTACTCTGCCAGGATAATGTCAGTGTCAGTGTCATCGAGTTGTCGCAGCGCCGAAAAGAAATTGCGTGCAGCTTCCTCGAGGTTTCCGTGCGGCGATAGCACGGCCTGGGTACGTGTGTCGAAGTTGTGTTGAAAAGACAATACAGCAATGCGCTCAGACGGGGCGTTTGTCAGCAGTTCACTCAGGTTACCCACGATGATCTTCTTGCGCGGAGCATAGTGACTCTGCAACTGTCCGGGTGCCTTGGGGTTGGACGAGGAATGGGTTTGAAGTCCGACTTCGCCAATCACTTGCTCGATGAATTCAATTGCCAGACCACCGGTTCGCAGCACAATCCCGTGGTTGTCCTCAAAGCCGACTATCGTTGATTCGATACCTACTGCACACGGACCTCCGTCGAGAATGTACGCGATCCGATCGCCGAGTTGTGCGTTGACATGCGCGGGTGTTGTGGGACTCACATAGCCAAACGGGTTGGCACTCGGTGCGGCCAATGGAAATGGGAGGCTCGAGAGCAGCGCTTGCGTGAGCGGATGATCGGGGCAGCGTATACCTACGGTGGGAAGACCTGCCGTAACAAGGTCGGGAACTACCGGTCTTTTTTCGAGAAGTAAGGTCAACGGCCCCGGCCAGAAGGCGTTTGCCAGCGCGACAGCGGGGGGCGGAATATTCCGCACGAATGCAGAAGCGCGCTCGAGAGAGGGAATATGGACAATCAGTGGATCGAATTCGGGTCTGTCCTTGACTTCGAATATCGTCGTGACGGCGTGTTCGTCCAGCGCGTTGCCAGCCAGGCCGTATACCGTCTCGGTAGGAATGGCGACAAGTTCCCCCGCTTCAAGGAGTTGCTTTGCTTTATTTATATCTTTACCGATCTCAGCCATGCGCTGACAAAAGTAAAGGTTATGGTGAGATTATTTCCATGCCGTTGTCTTACGAAGGCGTTATTTTTGAAGGTGATGCGCAGAGTCTCCGGATATGGGACGTTGAGAATTCCGGGAAAGATAACAGATAGATGGTACACAGGAGAATGAAAAAAGGTATGCTCATCTTCATCCTGATAGTGTTGATGTCGGCATGCGGGAAGAATAATTCCGCGGATACAAATAGTGATCCGACAATTCCTTATTCGTTGAAGATGCGATGGAAACATGATACCGAGGCGTGGACACAGGGGTTGCTTATTCATAACGGTCAACTTTATGAAAGCACCGGACAAAAGCACTCGTGGGTCGGTATCATTGATATCAAGACGGGGAAGCCTGACAAGAAGGTCATCCTCGATGAGAAGTATTTCGGTGAAGGCATCACGATCCTGAACAATAAACTTTATCAACTCACCTGGAAGGATCAGGTCGGATTTGTGTACGACCTCGATACATTTGAGAAGATCCGCGAGTTCAACTATTCGACGGAAGGGTGGGGGCTTACACACGATGGCGTGAATCTGATCATGAGCGATGGAACAGATCGGTTGACGTACCTGGATACGACTTCATTGGAAGCGGTGAGGGAGGTGCGCGTATTCGACGAGCGGGGTCCAGTTACCAAGCTGAATGAACTGGAATTCATGGAAGGCTTTATAATGGCGAACCGGTGGGAAACAAATCATATTCTAAAGATCGATCCCACGGATGGACAGGTCGTTGGTTATCTCGATCTGACGCCACTGGCACGCGAAGCCAGAATGGAGAATCCACGGGCGGACGTGCTGAATGGCATTGCTTACCACCCCACGACGAAGCTGTTGATCGTAACCGGAAAATTCTGGCCGTCGTGCTATGTACTGCAGCTAAACCAATCGAACCATGAGCAATAGAACCCGATCAATCATCAAAGCCATCGCCGTGATCCTCGTCCTCCTGGCCGTCCTGATGGACCTCAGCATTGTCATCATCCCCGCCCTTTCGGTCTACAAGTTTTGGATCGTTGTAATAGCGTTCGGGTTGGTGATTATTAGCTCGAGGTGATAGCGTGAGTAGTGAGTAGTGAGTAGTGAGTAGTGAGTGGTGAGTGGTGAGTATGTAGCTTGCGAAGGTTGTGCGACCGGTAGTCTGGGCGCGGTCAATGTTATTTTGTTTCGATGTTACTGAACAAGAAAGAAGGCTCCGCCTGTTCTCGGTTTTAGCTTCCCCAATAAAGATTCGAAAACGCACCACCTTAGACCAGTCAGCCGCACGATCAGTAGCAGACACCAATTCACGACTCACCACTCACGACTCACGCACCTCACTGGATCACAATCGTTACTTTATTGATCCTCTTTGCTTCCAGCACTTCGGTGCGTTCGCCGCCGCCGGAGTTGTCTTTGTCGTCTTTGCGGATGATGACGTAGTAGGCGATGGCTTTGAGGTCTTTGAATTTGGCGATGCCGTGTTTGTCTGCGGTCGCCTCCTGGGCGATATTCTCTTCTTTCAGGTAATCGTCTTCTGTTTCAAAAAGCTGGACAGTAGCACCCGGTACTGTATTACCCAGTTCATCGCGCACGGTGATGTGAAGCGTTGTCTTAATGATCTGGAACGACGTCAGTACCAGGAGAGCGAGTACACAAGCGAGAATAGTTTTGTTTAGCTTCATATTGGAGGTATTAACAACACGCAAAATAAGCAATTTTCATTCCACATACTGTCGACCGTGGACTATCTCAGCAACACAACGCCGCCGCGCTTCTCCTGAATTCCATCTTCCGGGCGGTATGAACTTTTGTACCGGACTACATACGTATACGTTCCTGTTGGAAGCAGTTCACCGGCGTTGTTGTTGTAGCCACCGTTCCAGCGAAAATCACGTTCCTGGGTACGGAAAACCATTTCACCCCAGCGATTGAAGATCAATACTTCGAAGTCGTCGTCGGAGATGAAAAACGTGAAGAGCCGGAAGTTGCGGTTCGTGTGTTCGCCGTTGCCCTGAACATTACTCGTCGGACGGAACGCATTCGGTCCTGTTATTCTCGGCGTGCAATCTTCGATCAACAGCGTTTCGTCAGAGCTCGGACATCCGTAGATGTTAACAAGTTCCACCGAATACACGCCGGCTTGTGTAGCCGTGTAGGTTTGATCGCTTTCGTTCAGCACCTGGCCGTTGCGGAACCAGTTGTAGCTGATGAAGCTGGCGCCGGCATCCAGTTGCACCTCGCGTGTGTCATCATCCGGGTTAGCGGGATCGGGACAAATAATTCCGGTACTCGGAAGACTTCCTTCCGTCACAGGCGAGGGAACGACGTTGAAGTTACGCGTTGTAGCGCACGAGCCACTCGCACTGGTCGCCGTGACATCGTAGAGTCCGCCCCGGGTGTCGACAAGCGTCTCAGCCGTCTGGCCGGCGATGACCTGGCCATCGAGTCGCCATTCGTAGGTCACTCCCGGCTGATTAGCTGTAGCCGTCAAGGTGAATGGTTGCCCTTCGCACGGAGGCGTTCCCGTAAGTGCGAAATCGAGATCTCCGGAGACTTCTACCGGTACCTCCGGCGAGGAGAATACGCATCCCGTGGCGGAGTTGACGACATCAACACGATACAGCGCTCCATTGTCGGCGGGCGTTGCCGTGATCTGTTGTCCGCCGGGGATCAGTGTTCCGTCGCGGTACCAACGATACGTATAAGGGCCGGTGGGACTGGCGGTCAGGAAGACGAGGTCCGCACATGCGTCGGACTGTATCCATGTCGCATCGACGTTGTTATTGACATTGACCGTGATGGATGTATCGCGCGGACAAAACCCAGCCTCGGTAACCGTCAGTTGGAAGGTGCTCGGGCCCTGCGGGAGATCTGCGATCTCCAGTCTAAATGCATTTGGGTTCGCGATGTTTCCAGGGCCGGTCCACGTCCAGCCGGTTCCTCCGGTCGCGGTAATCGTGACTGGCTCGACACAGGGGTCTGGGTCAAGTGTGACGGGTACACGAGCACTTTCGTTCACGTCAACGGGATCACTACTGGCAGCACAACTGTTGTCGGTTGTGATTTCCACGACGTATTGACGGTTCTCATTAGACAGTCCTCCTGCGTTTGTCTCGAATGTATGGGCGGCTGCTCCGCCCGTGAGTACTTCACCGTTTTCTACCGCGGTTCCTGTCGACGTGTCGATGATGCGGTACGCAAGGGGAAATACCAAAGGCCCGGGAGTGCCCGTCGCTGTCACCTGCAAACGAATATCGTCACACGTGCCTAGTACACTTGCCGTCACGGTCAGCGCGTCGCTGTCGATGCTGGTTGTGGTCGTCATAGCACAACCGGAAACCTGGTCGCTTACGGTCACACCATACGTTCCCGCTTCGAGAATCGCCGGTGTACTGGCGGAACTGGGTGCGGTATGGTCGGTACCCGGAGGTATGGCCGTCGGACCGCTGACAAAATAGGAGAACAAGCTGCCGACGGGTGATACGAAATCCACTGTGATCTGACCATCGGCGGTGTTACAGGGTCTCGGGCTGTTGTTGTTCACGGTGAAGACCGGCGATTCATTGATCGTAAAGGTCGTCGAGTCACGAACAAAGCAGGTCGTTACCGGGTCGGTCACCTGTACTTTGTATTCGAAGATCCCGGCAGCGCTCGTATTGACTTGGTGTGTCTGCGCGGTGCCGGAAGGTGCTCCGTTCAATTCCCACGCAAATGCAGCCCCTGGATTCTGTGCGTCAAGCGGCGTGACCGGTGCATTCTGGCAAATGGTGAGATCGGGACCGAGATCGACCTGCGGGCGGTTGTCTGCTGCCATAATGTTTCCGCTGTTCGCACATCCGTTCACGTCTGTGACGGTCACGGTGTAGATCGCTTGCTGGCTCACACGGATGGTCTCCGTTGTTTCTCCCGTCGACCAGAGATACGTCAGGTCTGGCAAGTCCTGCGGATTCGCGTCGAGTTCCACTGATCCGGTACAGATCGCCACGGCGTTGGTAGGATCGGGGGGCACGTCATTGATCACCACTTGCTGTGTAAAAACCTCAACAGGTGTTTCGCACTTATTGCGAATGGTGAGCGTGACGTTGTACGTGCCAGGCAATGCGTATAAGTGCGCGACCTGTGGTCCCCCGTCCGATAGTACCTGTCCATCGCCAAACACCCAATCGAACTTGTCGATGGCGGGATCCTTGCCCACGGCGTTGAAGTACGTCGAGTCTCCGAGACAGAGTCCCGTGAAGCTGAAGTTCGGCAAGGTCGTTGGATTGGAGATCTGCTGGATAAAGTTGGGCAGTCCCAGCATGCTGGTATTGCCGGCCAGGTTGAAATCCTGGAGGTTGGTGATATTGGAGAGTTGCGTGGTATCCTCTGCTGCCTGGAACATCCCCAAGGTGGGACTGTTATTTCGTGCGACATAGATCTGCCCGTCCGGACCGATCTGGATCGCGCCCAGGTCTGCTGAAGCGTCGACTGCCTGCTTATAGTAAGGCATGCCAAGCGAGTCGAATGCAAACTCATACATCCTGGGTGTTGCGTCGCGCAAGGTGGCGAAGAGCTTGTTTCCTCCAGGCGATACTTCTACCCCGTAGACCTGACCAGAGGGGCTTTCGAGGTCGGCAGTGCGGAAGTTTGTGACTCGCCCGGTGGAGTCGATGAAATCGAATACCTCCACGACGTTCGATACACCGGGTGTGGAGAGCGCAACGACCAGCCGGTTTTGTGCAGCGAGCTTCATGTACCCCTGTCCGTTCGCGAGGGTGGTGTAGTTGTGGTCGGATCCTATAGCGGATACCACGGGATTCCCAATGCCATTCGCGGTGATCGGATATGCGCGGAAGGAATTGTTGCCGAACTCGTGCGCGATGAGCCAGTTGTCATCTCCGGTAATGCGCTCGGTACTCGGTTTGAATAGCAACTGGTTGACGACGGTCACTGCACCGAGGCCGTTGTTTTCCTTGAGATCGAAGAGGGAGTACCGCAGTTCGAATGTGCCGCCTTCCACTTCCTGGGTGGTGAAGATGTAGTACAATGTTTCATCGCCGGGCACGGGGATGATCAGTGCGGATTGGCTGGACGTGTTGTTTCCTCCGATGCCACCCGGCGGGCTGATCTCATCGTTCTGTTTGTTGTATACGAGAGATCCGTCGGTCGAGAATATCACCTGGCCATTGCGGTCGCTGATCACCGAGGTTCCCTCCGGCGTGTTAAGCGGACCATCGATGGGAACGGCCGGGTTGTCTGGCAAGGGGTTGAAGTCGATACCCGCGCCATTTCCGAAGTACCAGATGTTCGCCCGCTGATCCAACGAGTCGTATTCCTTGATGTTCACCCCTGCGTAGGCTTCGCACAGCCCGTCCGTTACAACGACGTAGTAGTACCCTGCGGAATCCGGTCGGAGTGTCTCAGTGTTCTGGCCTGGCATCATGCCACCCGGGCCGTACCACTGGTACTGCGGCATCTGGCCGCCCTGCACTTGCGCAGCAACCTCGAATGGAGTGATACCCGGACACACCGGAGCGTTCACAGGAAGCTCGCACGCACAGGCCGTGGTGTCCTGCACGAGCGATATCTGCATGTCGAACTGGGTGATATTGATCGAGCGTGCTGCATAGGCGGTATCTCCGTTGAGGTATGCAATCACTTCCACGAACATGGTCCCGGCGTCCTCGTATGTGTGTACCGGGCTCCACCCCTGGCCGAAATTCCCGTCGCCGAAGCTCCACACCAGGCTGTCGGCCGTGGGCTCGACGGTTGGATAGAACGACACCGGTGTATTGGCGCATGCATCCTGCGCATCGAACGTCACGGTAAACTCAATACTGTCCTTCGGTGCAAAGACAGGGAATTGCATTCCCCCGAAGTCGGGGTTCCCCGGAAACGCGGCTGCATCGTAGACCACCGCGTGGGCAACGGTGTCGGTATTGGTAAGCTTGCCCACGAGAAAGGGACCTCCGTTCGTGGCCTGGTACAAATGATAGATGGCGCTGTCGGGTGCCATTTGAAGTCCGTAGCTTCTGAATATCGTATTGGGCTGGGGGAGGACGGAGGCTAATGTCGTCGCCGGGTTCTGCAGATCGAACTGAAGGACATCGGCTTGTACACCGGTATTTCCCTGCCGGGAAATATAGAGGTATTGCCCGCTGGAACTCCACTCCGTGTCATAGATCGCGTGCGTGGCTGCGCCGGTCACGGCAGTGTTGAGAACTCGCTGGTCATACCCGAGACTACCGTCGTCGGGGTTGAAAGTCAGTATCTCGATGTCGCGGTTTCCTTCCTGCGGTGATACCGCGATCCGGCCGGAGGCGGGATGCCAGGAGAGGTTGGCAGCTACGTCGATGAGGCCGAGGGTGAATTGGGTGGTAGAGATAGGTCCTTCCGCAGATGCGTCGAATAAGGTTACGTAGTAATTAGGCGCTCCGTTGTCTCGCGTGATCAACCAGAAGTCGTCGCCATTTTCATGAGCGATGATGATCATCGCTTCCGACGTATTGGCCAGTCCGGTGGGTATGTTCCGCCGTCCCGCATCTATGTCGCCCGTTGCGGGACTTGGGAAGGTAGAGTTGCCAAAAGCCCTCATATCGACGATACTGTACGATATCGCGCCACCAATCGTTCCGTTGGCGGTATTGGTGAATACATAGTATACAGAATCCTGCCCCGGTACCCGGGCGATAGCAACGGGCTGATTACCCGCAGGATTTCCGGCCAGCGGTCCGCTGGGCATCGCGGTATGGCTGATGTCAAACACATTGACACCATCCGTGTAGAAGAGAAGATTCCCGTTGACGGGATCGGACGCCACTGCACTTCCTCCATCGCCGAGACTCGCCTTGTTGGTGATCAGTGATGCTGAGTTGTCTGTGCGGTTGAAGCGGATGCCGTTTGATGAGTTGCCGAAATACCAGTTGTGGCGCGTGAAATCCTGAGCGATCACGGACGACGCTACCGCGATCATCAACAGAAATGTCGACGAGAAATACCTGATAACTCCGCGGATTGCGATGGTCATCCTATTAGAAAATAAATCCATACCTTAAAACGCCCAAGTTCCCCTAAAGTATACAATTTGCCTAAAAAATACCGTTAATAGTCAGGATTATACGGCAAGCGACAACAGCAGCCAAAAATCGCGGGACGGCCACGACGACTCGTGTTTTATTAATCCCGGATATAGATTTAATTTGCCTTATTGCACGAGTAATTTCAAGTTCATGCACAGACCCTTCTGTCAACAGCGCGCATATCCCCACCCCTTTTTTCGAAGGCTGTACATGCCGGCATCGGTTGTCATGAGCTGGATGCTTGTCATCTTCTGGGCTTTGCCAGGAACAGTTCACGCGCAGGACCCACAGTTTTCACAATTTTATGCCGCACCGCTCTACCTCAACCCGGCGCTGGCGGGGTCGACGAACCAGGCTCGCGCGGGCATCAACTACCGCAACCAATGGCCTGCTATCGACGCCAACTTCACAACCATGTCGTTCTTCGCCGACTACTTCATCGAAGACAAGAACAGTGGTGTGGGACTACTCGTGACGCGTGACCGCGAAGGGCTGGCGGGACTTCGATCGACGAGTATCGGATTGCAGTACTCGTATGAAATGCAGGTGACGGACTACCTCGGTTTTCGGCCGGGCGTGCAACTGGCCATGTTCAACCGCGATGTCAACTTCGACCGCCTGACGTTCGGCGATCAATTCAATCCGGCTACCGGTGAGTTCATCGATCAGCCGAGTGCGGAGAGCTTCAACACGAATTTCAGCAGAACATTTTTCGACATCTCCTTCGGGGGTGTCCTCTTCACCAAGGCAGCATGGCTCGGAATCGCCGCCAGTCACCTCAACAGACCCAATCAGTCGATCATCGACGAAGAGAGCCGGCTTCCTGTCAAGCTTTCATTCCACGGAGGATTCAAGTTCTATATGCGACCGGGGGTTATCGGCAGCGGCGTGTATGCGCGCAATTCTGAGCGCAGCATCGCCCCGGCGATCCAATACCGCCATCAGGGGCATTTCGACCAGTTGGACCTGGGGTTGTACTTCACATTCGAGCCTCTGGTACTCGGTACCTGGTATCGAGGTGTACCGTTCAAGAACATCGATGGCATTGTCAACAATGAGAGCATCGTACTCTTGCTGGGCTTTACCCAGATCGGAGCCAAAGATGCGATCAACATCGGCTACAGTTTCGACTACACCATCTCCCGGCTCGGCCCCGGAAGCGGAGGCGCACACGAGTTCAGCCTCGTATACACCTGGCCCATGCGCAACCCTCGGAAACCACCGAAGGACAAGCTGGTGATACCGTGCCCGGATTTTTAGGACGTGAGTAGTGAGTAGTGAGTAGTGAGTAGTGAGTAGTGAGTAGTGAGTAGTGAGT
>CAYTMU010000034.1:0-43755 GCA_964438975.1 uncultured Roseivirgaceae bacterium
ATGTTAAAAATCTATATGATTAGTAATAGCAAGTTTCCGAGGTGCCAGCCCTAATTTTAAATATACCGTATGCAGAAGAAGTGCACCGAAAAAGAGCCAGAAGTGGTACTCTTGCTCAAAAGCTGCTCTGAATTTGGGATCTTGCATTTCCCTTTCGTAAGTGCTCATTTCTTCATTCCTTTTTTTCTTCATGACATTTGCCCTCCTTTACTCGTCCTTATAAGATTCCATACATTTTAATGCCCACTCTTTTTTCGCGCTTTGGCAGTTTGTCCTACTTCTTCCAAAAACAAGCGATACCACGTGAGCTGTTGCATTTGAAAAGTAGCGAATTGATTTGTCCATCGTAAGCGCACACGCTGGCTGCCGTGGACCGCTGACCGTGGACATTCCCACTACCGTGGACCGTCGACCGCGGATCGTTGACTCTTCTCCAGATTACGCTGCAGTTGCTCGCGTACAGAATGCTCGAGTGCGGCATCGTTCAATGCCATGGCGACAGCGAGTTTGCCTGCTAGTCCGATGTAGCGGTTAGGCGATGCTGCCAATGCTTTTTCGAATTGTTGCAGTGCTTCTGCGGGGCGTTTATTCTCAAGAAGGAACTGCCCGTACAGTTCATGCGGGGAGATCAGAAACGTCGGAGGACCAATGACGATCGATCCCTCTGCCGGGAGACTTTCTTTGAAGTGAGCTTCCGTGGTTGCGGGGTCGCTCTGCTGCCACGCGTGCAAACCCTTTAACTCGCGGAGATATCTTTCACCTGCTTTCAGGTCTGTCGAAGTGTATCCCCCAGCACCACAGATGCTGGTACCCTCACTTGCTTCCTGCGTTAGCTGTCGGGATTTTGCAAGATCCGTTTCAAGTTCTGCTATGAGAGTCGCCAGCTGTTCTCGTTTGTTTGCTTTGAACGCGCGGTAACCTTCCAGGAAATAGTGAATGTAACGATCGCGCCGGTCGAGTTTACTCGCGTCGATTGGAATATTCGCGACAGGCCCGTTCCAATCATTCGTCGTAAAGAGATAGTGCCCCTTCATCTGAAGTAGATGGAAATAGGCTATGCTTGAAGGCAATTCGCTTACATAGCGAAGTTGATCGTCTATCAACTCCCTCGCTTTCTCGAATCGACCCTGCTGGAGATAGCCATATGCGAGCCACCAGTGGGCGTGGTAATTCAGCGCGTCGTTGTTAAGACCCCTCCGCTCTTTACGGTCGACACCCGCCTGCCACGCTACTTCGTTTGAACGAACCACCTGGTCCCACATGCCAAGTGCCAGGTAGATGTGCGAAGGCATATGGAGCGCATGACCTGCGTAACTCGCCACTTTCGCATATCGGTCTGCTGCGCCCAGCCCGCGATTTGCGTACAATGGATGATCGTCGGCGTGAATCAGGTAGTGAAGGGCGCCGGGATGATCCGGATTCTCTTCGAGTATATGCTGCGCGATCTCCGCTGCTTGCACATTGTTATCCTCCCATTGGGTCCAGTCGTCCTTGGTTGCCAGAACGGATAGGGCATAAAAAGCTGCGATGTCCTGATTATCCGGGTACCTTTCGTACATACCAGCCATGTGCTTTGCGTATGCGCGCTCACGCTCAGCTTTCGAACCCTCGCCAAACAGTGTTTGAACCCCTGCCATCAGGCCCCTTTCCAAGGGCGTCCTGGCGACGGCATTTCGCGCGGCTTTTGTGAGCACCGCTCTCGATCTTTCGATGTCGCCATTTCGCCAGATGGGATGATCATATGTCATTGCCTCGCCCCAATACGATAGGATGAAGGCCGGATCATGCTGTTGTGCGAGCGCAAATTGTTCGGCGGCGTCTACATATTCAAAGTTGTGAAGCAGTAAGAGTCCCTGTTCAAAATATGGGCGAGCCGCTTTGGTAGCTGTGCCTTCCAGAGATAGTGGGTACGTTGCGTTGTCAGATCCGCACGGGAAGGTGAGCAACAGGATGAAACCGGCGACAAAGGAGGAGTGCATAATTGGAAAGTTAAATAGACCTGCCTGAACCGAAATTCAAATGCCGGGTACCCAGGGGGCACCTCGTTCCCGAATGCAATCTAATTTACAGAGTTGCATGCAATAATGAAAGCGTGCAGACACAGCCGGCCCGCGAGTGTTTCCCCAGAAACGACGTCAAAAAAATCTTCGCCTTTTGTCATCCAGCATCTCGGGGAAATCGTTTAAGGTACTATTCATATGAAAGATCAGATACTGGCCAGCCTCGATAGTCCCGCGCAGCTCGAGCGTCTGTACCGCAGCGACAAGCGGTCCTTTAAACGCGCATTCAATGCCGTGTCAGGCGAGATCAAGGACAGCAGCGTATCCGATTTCTGGCATCAGCGGCTTAACTTCGCTAATGAAGAACTCGCCTGGGGCAGCGCTGCAGACAAGTGGTTTTTGGTGAGCGCGGTGATCCTTGCCGGCGTCATAGCAAAGTTTCCGGCTATCCTGGAGCTCGACGTCGAGTTCTTCTACCCTCGAAATGTCGGTTTTATCATATTTCCTTTGTTGACCGCTTTTTTTGCATGGAAGAACAAACTCTCAACGGGCTCGATCGCTTTTGCAGCAGGTGCCACGCTGGCGGGGTTGATCTTTATCAATCTCCTCCCCAATGATTCGAAGAGCGATACGCTGGCCTTGTCGTGCGTGCATCTTGTACTTTACCTATGGTGCATATTCGGGTTCGCCTTTGCCGGGGGGACGGGAAGGGACGATGAGGGTCGTCTCGGATTTCTCCGGTATAACGGCGAGTGGATTGTGATGACCGGGCTTATCCTTATCGCCGGTGGGATTTTGACAGCCGTCACGATTGGCCTTTTTTCGATAATCGGTCTCAATATTGAGAAATTTTACTTTGAATACATTGCTATTCCTGCCGCGGCCGCGGTACCGATCGTCGGGAGTTTTATCACGCGTGCCAATCCCCAATTGACAGGGAGGGTGTCTCCTGCTATAGCCCGTATTTTCAGTCCGGTGGTTCTGGTGATGCTCGTCGCGTACCTCGTCGCAATCATCTACTCGGGAAAGGACCCGTACCGAGACCGGGAGTTTCTGTTGGTGTTTAACGCATTGCTGGTCGGCGTTATGGCAATAATTTTTTTCTCGCTTGCGGGAACTTCACGCACAACGGAAAGTCGTTCGGTGATCGCGGTTCTCTTCCTTCTGTCGTTTCTAACTATTATCGTCAACGGGATCGCTCTGTCTGCGATCGTTTTTCGAATCTCGGAATGGGGGATTAGCCCTAATCGTTTGGCGGTCCTTGGTGGAAATGTCCTGATATTGATCAATCTGTTAATGGTGACCCGACAGCTCGTGATGGTTCTTTCCAGGCGGAAGCAACTGTCAGCGGTAGGAGGCGCAATTGTATCCTACCTGCCCGTTTACTTCTTTTGGACAATCGTGGTCACGTTCCTGTTTCCGGTGATCTTCGGTTTCCGCTAACGACGGCGCTGATTACTTGCCGGCGGCAATACGTCGCTCCTTAAGCTCACGCCAGGTCGTAAGAATGATTTTCTCATCTTCCAGGAATTTCCGGAAGGCGGGGTCGATCATGGCGAGCATATCGGCTTTTCGAACACGTCCGGAACTTCCAATGTATTCGAATATCTCGCTGGGGGCTGTGCAGTGCATGATCACCATCGACAACCCGGGTTTCAACTCACGGATGGTCTTGATATACTGCTCGGTCGCAAGTTCCTGGAGTTGTTGGTCTGACAGATCTTCGTCTTTCGGGTAGTCGAAATTATAGCTGACGTTGTGAAGGTCGTCCAGCACTGGCAATCCCGCCTCCCAGATCATTTTACCCATTTCTCTGAGTTGCGTCTGCAAGTCGCGGGAAACAGCGCGTTGCTTGGCGATCATCGTCGCGTGACCGCCGGGGAACATGACAGGGATTTTGTTCTCAACACCAACCTTCACGTAGCGCTTGATGAATTCCGGGGTCGCGAACAGCGTACCCATATGTGAATCGAGGTGTGTCGGTTCAAAGCCCATGTCGCGGGCGCGTTTCAGTTGCTCGCGGATCTCGGTTTCCACTTCGTCGGGAGAGGCGTTCTTTGCGACGAGTTCGACTGAACGCCACATCGCGCCTTCCTGGTCAACTAGTCCGGGAACCGCACTGCGGCCGGCCAGTGGGTGCCATCTGTAGTCTCTCCACTCAGAAGTCAACGTAAGGTGCAGACCTGCGTCCAGGTCGGGACGATCTTTCATGTAGTGGAAGAAGCCGGGTACCCACGGACAGGGCATCATGATGCTGAACGAATTAGCGACACCTTCCTCCAGGGAACGGATGGTACCTTCGTTGGAATCCCACGACATGCCGACGTCGTCAATGTGGAGGATGATTACTTTGGCGCCTTTCGGAAAGCCAAGCTTTTCGGCATAAGTTGTCTTATCCTGACACTGGGTTGTGGTAGCAAGGACCAGCAGGCTGAAAAGAAGAACCAAATATCGTTGCATAGGGGTAGAGATCATTTTTTGATGAATTTGCTCGGCCACAATCTATCGATTTTCCAGGGCCTGCCCGAACCGATACTTGAAAATCTCATTATTTTATTCACCTTGCATAAATTTCCTCCGTCAAAACGTGTTTTTGGTTCGCTGATGCGCAAAGAGATCAACCTGGGTTTCGACATCCAGGCACAACCCGACGACGTAACCTGTGGGCCTACCTGCTTGCAGGCCTTGTATCAGTTTTACGATGACCCCGTCCCGCTCAAAAATGTGATCCGGGAGGTGAAGCAACTGAAGAATGGTGGTACAATGGCCGTGATGCTCGGCAACCACGCCCTTCAACGCGGATACAAAGCACACATTTACACGTACAATCTGAACGTTTTCGATCCGACTTGGTTCAAGCACCCATCGAAGAAGATGGTCCAGTTCCTCAAGGAGCAAATGGAATTCAAAGCAAAACGACGGACACTCCAGGTGACTTCGCAGGCTTACATCAAATTCCTGGAACAGGGTGGGAAACTACATTACGCAGAGTTGGATGAGAACTTGATCAAAGGTTACCTTCGGCGGTCAATTCCGATCCTTACCGGATTGAGCGCTACGTACCTCTACGGTACGGCACGCGAGATCCCACAGTATGATATTTATGACAGTATCAAAGGTGAACCGGCAGGGCATTTTGTCGTGCTCACGGGATACGATGAAGATCGAAATATGGTATACATAGCCGACCCTGTTGAGCCGAACCCACTGGGAAAAGGACAGCGTTACAGTGTCAGCTTTGTCAGGCTCATCAACAGTATCTTGTTGGGTATTGTTACGTATGATGCGAATCTTCTCATCATCGAGCCCAAGAAAGAAAATAAAAAATAGTTAGTAACCCTCGACTTTACTCCGGTGCAACATCCGGAAGACCCACATGCAAAAGTTGATCGTTGTTGAGAGTCCCGAGAACTGGAAGTTCCGCCTCGAAGACGTCGAAGTAGTAACACCGGCAAAGTACATCACCGGAGAAACGTATCAGGTGAGCAAAGGCCTTAGGGTCATAAACCTGTGCAAATCGTATCAGTACCAGAGTCTCGGATATTATGTCTCGTTGCTGGCGGAGGCGCGTCGTCATAAAGTGCTTCCCGGCATCAGTACGATCCAGGATCTGCGGTTCCCCGCAATCCTCCGCGAAGATTCGCAGGACTTTGATGATCTGATCCAATCGACGTTTCGGAATGAAAAGAGTGATCGAGTGGAGTTCGATATCTATTTTGGAATCACCCAGCATGAGTATCTGAACAAACTGTCCCGTCAGCTTTTTCAGTATGTTCAGGCACCTTGCCTCATCGCGACGTTTTCCAAAAAGACGAAGTGGGTGTTGCAGAGCATCAAACCGCTTAGTCTTGGCGAAGTGCCGGCCGAAGACAAACCGCTGCTGAGAACGGCTGTTGAAAAGTATTTTGCACGCACGCGTGACACCAAACCCGACAAGAAGAAATACGACCTCGCCATTCTCGTAAATCCCGACGACAAGAATCCGCCGTCCGATGAAAAGGCCATTAAGAAATTTATCAAAGCCGGTGATGAGGCGGGCTTTAATGTTGAATTGATTACGAAGCATGATTTCGGAGAGTTGATCCAGTACGACGCGTTGTTTATCCGGGAGACGACGTTTGTAAATCATCATACTTTCCGTTTTGCCAAGAAGGCGCAGTCGCTGGGTCTCGCTGTTATCGATGATCCTGAATCTATACTGAAGTGTACAAATAAAGTCTATCTGAATGAGTTGTTGAATGCAAACAAGATACTCACCCCGAAGTCATTCGCTATCGGCAAGGAGAATTATAAAACTCTTCCGGATAAACTTGCATACCCGTTCATCCTAAAGCAGCCAGACGGTGCCTTCAGCAAGGGCGTTTACAAGATCAATGATGCAACTGAATTCAAAAGTGTCTGTTCGCTGATGTTTCAGAAATCGGAATTGCTTATTGCTCAGGAATTTTTGCCGACACCTTTCGATTGGCGTGTAGGGATAATCGACGGCCAGGTCTTGTACGTCTGCAAGTATTTTATGGCGTCCGAGCACTGGCAAATTGTGAATTGGAATGCCAAGCAGAACCAGGACGGGGATGTCCAGACGATCGCAGCGGATCAGGCGCCGTCCGGCTTGTTGAAAACCGCCCTTAAGGCGACATCCCTCATTGGAAAGAGCCTGTATGGAGTCGATATGAAAGAAGTCGAGGGGAAATATTATGTAATCGAAATTAACGACAATCCGAATATAGACGCGGGTACTGAGGACAAAATCCTGAAGGATAAACTGTATTCCACTGTTATGGATGTATTCTTGAACAAGATCAAATCGGACAGGTAATGAACCAGATTCCGCGCATCCATTTATTTCAGGGCTACGGGGTAGAACTGGAGTATATGCTCGTCGACCGCGACACCTTGAACGTGAAGCCTGGCACAGATGAACTTATCAAACAGGTAGCGGGGCAATACCAAAGCGATTTCGAGAATGGCATGGTAACGTGGTCAAATGAGTTGGTGTTGCATGTCGTGGAACTGAAGTCTACTCGACCGGAAAGCAATCTCAACGTCTTGGAGAATGCTTTCGCAGAGAACGTGAAGAGGATAAATGCACTATTGGCATCGTCGAATACGATGCTGATGCCGACAGCGGCACACCCTTTCATGGATCCGGCGGTCGAAACAAGGATATGGCCACATGACAACAACGAAGTTTACTCGGTCTACAACCGTATATTCGACTGTCGCGGGCACGGATGGTCTAACCTTCAAAGTACGCATCTAAACCTTCCTTTTTACGACGACGAAGAGTTTGCGAAACTGCACGCGGCGGTACGACTTGTATTGCCCTTACTTCCTGCCTTATGCGCAAGCTCGCCTGTACTCGACGGAAAACTAACGGGGGTGCTTGATACGCGTCTGAACTATTATAAGACGAATCAATCGAAGATACCGTCTATCACCGGTCGGGTAGTCCCAGAAGCGGTTTTCTCCAAGCGTATCTATCTCAATACGATCTATGAGAGAATCAAAAGAGATATCGCTCCCTATGATCCGGATGGCGTATTGAATCCGATATGGGTGAATTCGCGTGGCGCTATTCCGCGCTTTGACCGTGGCTCGATCGAAATCAGGATCATGGACATACAGGAATGCCCTGCTGCGGATATGGCTATCGTATCGCTCGTCGTCGAAACCATCAAAGGACTTGTTCGTGAAAAATTTGTCGACTTCGAAACCCAGACGAAATTGAAAACCGATCTGCTCGCACACATGCTCGACCGCGTGTCGGACAAGGGTCAAAACGCCATCGTCGACGAGGTGGAGTACCTGAGCATCTTCGGGCTTCCTCCATCTCGCATTTCGGCGGGTGATCTGTGGCGATATATTGTCGATCGGCTCGCGCAAACCGGTAATGTCGCCGTATCGACTGGTCGCAATGAAATCGCAACGATCCTTCAGGAGGGTCCGTTGGCCTATCGTATCACACAGGCGATTGCCGGAGGGGATTCATCCCCATCGGGCATCCGCGCTGTGTACCGCAGATTATGCGACTGCCTTGATCAGAATCGAATGTTTCTGGCTTGAGACGGGGACAGTCTGCGGTAAACAGTTCTAGCTAACGGCTCTTGAGATACAGGTGGAGAGCCTGGAGTTCCAAGTCAGTGTAGGCTTTCGTCATGGTCCAGGGCATATCCTTTGGATTCAGAACTTTTCCTTCCGGGGTGTTCCCGGTTCTCAGAGCACTCAGGAATTCATCGCTACTCCATTTCCCAGGGTTTCCGGTAGAGCTGATATCAGCAACATCGGGGAAGCCTGGCCCGATCGGGTCGCCGCCTTTCATGTTTTCGCGGTGACACCCCTGGCAGGCTATTGACAGGTATTTTCCGTACTCCACTGATACCTCTGCCTTGACGTTTTGTTTCAACTTCGCGGAATGATCGATCATTTCCGCGGGCAATAGCGGAAATTTTCCAAGGTCTGTCAGGATTCGGGCGAGTGGTCCGATCTCAGTAGGAGGGAGTTCCCTGTCGACAGGATCAACCTGACGACAATAGGCGATTATCGCACTCATATCGTCCTGACTGAGATGTGCGTATTCATGAGAAGGCATGAATATCAACGGCTTGTTGCCTCGAAGGCCGTGCTTCAACGCCAGCAACCAATCGTCGTCTCCGAAGTCCTCCGAAAGACCTCCTTTCCCCTTCGTCAGATTTCCGGCGATTATGCGGCCCAGCCCTGGATCATCGATGAACACCTTCCCGCCGAGATCCGATGCATGGCAATCGTCGCAGCCTTTCGTCGTAATCAATCTTTTACCATACGCGAGGGTTGCGGAATCAGTCGGGATGTCCAGGTGTTCCATCTCTACCGAATACTGTTGATCTATTCGTCCCTGTACACTTGTGCTGGCTTTGAGATAATAGGCTCCAGCGGTAACGACAATGCCGGCAACGGCAATACCGCAGATTTTGAGAATCTTCTTGATCATGGGTGGGGTGAAGTTGGGGTTTACGATTGAATGGCCGCTTTAAGGGCCATGGGTGCCCTTTACGTGTTTTTAGCGAAAAGGGTTACAGTGTCCAGGGGTCGCGAGCGCAAATACAAAAAAAGTGAGGAGTATTCGGAGTAGAGCACTAAACATTATTAGTGACTCTTGGTCTTCTCCAGATTGAAGAGCTCCTGAAGGAGTTCGGACAGCGATTCAGCATCACCACGCTTACAAGCCGCCTTGAGATGGAGAACAGGATACTTCAGGAATTTTTGCATCAGCGAGCGGCTCATTTCTTCAAGCTTCTGGGCTTCCTCGGGATTGGCGTTCTTGAGAAAACGAGTCAACTCTTCCTTCCTTATCTGATCCAGTGACTGCTTTAATTTTTGAATGGTAGGCGATACAATCATCTCCTTTGACCAGTCTTCGAATTCAGTCATTGCTTCCTGTACGATATTCTGTACATGCGGAACCGAGGCTTTACGCTTTTCAACTGCCTCCGTTGTCTTCTCCTGAATGTCGTCAAGATTATAGACGATCGTTCCTGCCAGGGAATCAACTGCAGGCTCAATGCTTCGCGGCATTGAAAGGTCAATGAAATATTTATGCGAAAGGATGCGGAGATCGCTTACCAGGTCCAGCGTTATCAAAGGCTCATTTCCAGACACGGAGCTTACGATCACGTCGGCTTGTGCTATCTCCTGTTTGAGATTTTCGATACCGTTGAACCGAAACCCACATTTTGCAGCCAGCGCTTCTGCTTTTTCCGGCGTGCGGTTGAGGATTGTGACGTCACTCAGGCGAGAGTCGACCAGGTTGAGACAGAAATCCTGACCGATCGCTCCGACACCTACCACCAGAACTTTCGGATTGCGGACGCCCGCAGCAAGATCTTCCGCCAGCTCTTTTGCCGCGTAAGAAATCGACGCAGCTCCGTCGCGGAATGCTGTTTCCTGAACAACGCGTTTGTTGGCAAAGAATATTGTGTGCATCAGCCTGTGTAGAAATGGCCCCGCCATGTTCTCGTCGGCACTCCACTGGTATGCATTCTTGACTTGTCCGGATATCTGAAGATCGCCTATTACCTGGGCATCTAATCCGATCGCTACGTCAAACAAATGGCGTATGCACTCGTTGCCTTCATATCGCGCAAAATGCGCTTCAATACCTGAATCCAGGTTCTTGATCAAAGCAAGACCTCTGAAAATATCGTTCGAAATATCCTTTTCTGAACTGTAGTAGATCTCCGTTCGGTTGCATGTGGAGACCACTAATACATCAGTAGCTGGCGTGTAATCTTGGAGGAACTGCAGCAACCGTTTGGCACCCCCTTCATTTAAGGAAACCTGCTCGCGGATGTGCAGAGGGGCTGACTTGTAACTAAGCGCTAAAGATTTAAAATTCTGAGTCATTTCGGATCACAAAAATACACCCCCAGGAAGAATCCTGGCTGACAAAAGTCACTCGTGGAGTAATTTAGAATCGTTTTAAATAATCGATTCGACACGCACGATAATCAATGGGCTAATATGAATTCACCTGTCAGAAGTTCCCGGAGATTTTGCTATTTTGTAAGAAAGCCCTCTCCCATGAATTCCGTCAGAAAACTGATCCGGGACATCTTTGGATTCTCGGGAAATGAGATCAACGGTTTCCTGATACTTTTGCCGTTGATGCTGGTATTGTTGCTTTCCGAACCGGTGTATCGCACATGGGTCGCACGCTACGCGTCCCGTGAACGGTCTACGGATATTGACAGCCTGATCGTGCTCTGGAAGGCGGATACGGCTTCTAAGCACAACACTAACGTGGCGCGGAGCCGCAAGCTTTTCCGTTTTGACCCCAACACTGTCAGTGTTTCCGAACTGTACACCTTGGGATTTGACGGCGTTACGGCGAACCGAATTGCTGCTTATCGAAGCAAAGGAGGCTCATTTCGGATTAAGTCCGATCTGATGAGAATCTACGGCATGGATTCTGCGTTATACAACGAACTTTTCAGCTATATCGCGCTCCCGGTCAACCGGGAGCCAGAACAGCGAAAACCGTTTAATGAAAGGGCGCACATAGAGCGGATTCCTGTTCCTGATCGGACAAAGTTGAACGAGGAACAGAAATTTGATATCAATACTGCTGATACAATACAACTCAAGTCCGTATATGGAATAGGAACTAAGCTGTCAGCCCGGATCGTCAGGTTTCGCGATGGACTTGGTGGTTTCGTGCGACCGGAGCAACTCCTGGAAGTCTACGGCCTCGACTCTGCGACGGCACAACGGTTGCAGAAAAAATGCTTTATCCATCCGGACTTTGTTCCGAAAAAGATCAATATCAATACGGCAACTCAGGATAAGTTGTCAGTTCACCCGTATATCGACCACCGCATGGCGCGTCTTGTGGTGAGTTACCGTTATCAGCATGGTGACTTTCACGAGGTGAGTGATATTAAAAAGCTATTGTCTCTGACTCCGGAGGAAGTGGACCGGCTTTTGCCGTACCTGGTGGCCAGGGAAGAATGAGTTTTCGAAATAGCGTTGTAATTATTCAGTGATTTACGATAGATGGTAACAGATCCGGCAAAAAATGTGCTGCAGTCTTACCTGCGCAGGCTTACGAACCTGTCGGGAAATAATCGCTCGCTTCTGTTGCTCCGGCTATACGCGGAGCAACTCATGGACCTTCACGAAGTACGTCACCTCAACGATTACCCTTCATTTGATGTGTTGAAGGCTCTTATTATGGGGAAGACCATCAAACTCTGCCAGGTGTTAGACAGCCGCGTGGAGTCTAACAATGAAGTGAGCAAGAAGCTCAAGACGATTCAACGGGCTGACAACTTCCTTTTTGAGGAGCGTGGATCTTATGACCTTCACATCGGATGGCCGTTCGTCCGCGGCAAGTTCTCCGATGGCACTCTTGTGCGATGTCCCTTGCTTTTTTTTCCCGTATCGCTTGTTGCAGAAAACAATGGGTGGTACTTGCACCTGCGGCAACAGGCGGGAATTACATTCAATAAGTCCTTCCTTCTTGCTTATGCTTTCTATAACAGGGTGGCCCTGGAGGAGGAAATGTTCGATACTAACTTCGAGGACTTTAATCCTGACAGCACGGTCTTTCGCACCGAACTGTATCAACTGCTGAAGGAGAAAATCGAAATAAACTTCAATCCCGACAACTTTCGAGATGAGTTGATTCCATTCCAGTCGTTCAAGAAGGATGAATTTGACTTGAAACACAGGAACGGCGAGCTGAAACTTTTTCCAGAAGCCGTGCTCGGGATATTCCCACAAGCGGGGTCTCAACTTGTCCCCGACTATATGCGGCTCATAGAAGAGACGCGCATGCTCGACCTGGAAGCTTTTTTTCTCAGCAAGAATCACGTGATCGACGAGTCGGGGGTGGAGCGGATATTGATCAACCAGGCTCTCAGAGAGGAGAAACTGCATACGCCGTTCACACTCGATGCGTATCAGGAGACGGCTATCAAAGCGATAAAAACCGGTCAGTCGATCGTCGTCCAAGGTCCTCCCGGCACAGGGAAGTCGCAGTTGATTTGCAATCTCATGGCCGATGCCATTGCTTCCGGAAAACGGGCGTTGCTCGTTTGCCAGAAGCGCGCAGCCCTCGATGTGGTATACCAGCGCCTGAATGAAAAACAGCTCGGCGACTTTGTCGGGCTTGTTCACGATTTCCGTAATGAGCGCAAGCAGATATTTGGAAAGATAGCCCGGCAGATTGATAGCATCGATGATTTCAAGAATTTCAACCGGAGCCTTGACGTCATCCAGATGGAACGCAGGTTTTTCCAGGTGTGTCGCACGATCGACAGGATCGCGGAGGAACTCGAGGAATTCAAAGCAACGCTATTTGACGACCGCGAATGTGGTCTCAGCGCAAAGGAGCTCTATCTCACTTCCGACATACATGGAGCTACGATCAACATACGACAGGAGTACCAACACTTCCCTTTTGGAGAACTTCCCCAATTTCTTCAGACTGTGCGCCAATACGCGCTCTATGCTGCAGTGTTCGAGGAGCCACAGTATGTTTGGAGAAATCGATGCTCGTTTTCGGCTTACAAGCTGAGCCATCTGAAAGAGATCGAAGCTGTTATCAAAAACATTCCTGCGACGCAGCTGGTGACGCAGGAGCGAATCCGAAATCTTATCAATGTCACGCTGAGTCTTGAGGATGCCGATTCATTTCGGGCGCGTGAAGACGAAGTGCTTGGTATGATTGCCCTGCTGAAAACCGATGTGATCTTCAAATACATGCAGGCAATGATCGACGAAAAGGATGATGAGACGAGTTTCCTGTGGTTTACGAATGTCGAGCGAGTGCTTCTCAACTGCTTTTCCGAGGTTGGCGCGGAGACTTTCCTCCACTCCGACCTATTGGTGAAGTTTCAGGAGGCGCTACAAAAGAAGATGAGTACGTACGGAAACGTATTCCGCACTATTCGGTGGGGTTTATTTTCAAAAGACAAACTTTGGATAAATGAAGTACTGAACGCAAATGGTCTACCTCGCAACAGGAAAGGTCTGAAGATACTCGAAGCGAGGATAGACAACCGTATGAATCTCGAACATCACCTGACCGCCGTGAAAAAGAAGGCGTGGCTCATTGATCTTCCTACGGATTATGACGAAGTCAAGATACGGACCTGGTTCACCCGCCAGAAACTGGCCGTTCGTGCCAAACTGATCTTCAACACGCTGCGGGAAGTGCGAGATGGTATACATCCGAAGAAGCACACGCGCGATTCGTTTGTATCCGTCCTGACGGAATTATTGCAGATCGTCGGCGACCTGAAGGAGAAGAAGAAGAATTGGCTGAAGTACATTACGCCCTTTCAGTTTCGGCATCTCGTGGCCAACTCACAATTGGAACAGGAGTATCTCAGGACTTTGCGGCGTGATTTCGAAAGTCTTTGTGATTTTGATCGCATCACGGAAAGTCTCGCGTCGCATGAGGAGGGTGTTATCAACAAGCTGTATGACCGGGTAGGTGAGTGGAATGCCGAGGCGATGGAGAAACTTTTCCAGAACAGCCTGCGCCTCGCATGGATCGAACACATTGAAACAAAGAACCCTGACTTGCGCGCAGTCTCGTCCCAGCGAATGGAGAAGCAACGGGAAGAGTTGATCTCCCTGGTAGAAGAAAAGCAGAAACTAAGCCATGACATCCTGATGCTTCGTGCGCGTGAACGCGTGTACGAGAATCTGGAATACAACCGATTAAATAATCGCGTGACGTATCGCGACCTATATCATCAGGTCACCAAGAAGAAGAAGATATGGCCTCTTCGAAAGCTGATCAGTGACTTCCGGCATGAGTTGTTCAATGTGGTCCCTTGTTGGATGGTTTCGCCTGAAGCGGCATCGGCGATCTTTCCAATGACAGAACTCTTCGACATCGTAATATTTGATGAGGCATCCCAGTGTTTCTCGGAACGCGGAATTCCAGCCATGTACCGCGGAAAGCAACTCGTGGTGGCAGGCGATGATATGCAGTTGAAACCCAACGAGCTTTACCAGATTCGCTGGGAGGAGGAGGAGGAGCATCCCGATCTCGAAGTGGATTCCCTGCTTGATCTAGCCAAACGATATCTGCCCACCGTGCATCTTCAGGGACATTACAGGAGCCAATCGCTTGAGTTGATCGACTTTTCCAACCGTCATTTTTATCAAGGCAGGCTTCAGCTTCTTCCGGATCGTCATATCCTGAATCGCCAGGAGCCGGCCATCCAGTATCAGCAAGTCAGCGGTCGTTGGGAGAACCATACCAACCCGATAGAAGCCCAGGCCGTTGTCGAGCGTGTAACGGAGGTGCTTTCCACGAATCCCGGCAAGACGATCGGTGTGGTGACGTTCAATGCGCCGCAGCAGAATCTGGTCCTCGATCTTTTAGAAGAGCGTTTCGCCAGAGAGGGTGCGATGTTTCCTGCATCTTTGTTCGTCAAGAATATTGAGAACGTGCAGGGCGATGAGAAGGATATCATCATTTTTTCCGTGGGGTATGCGCCTGATAAACGTGGAAAAATGAATATGCAGTTTGGAAGTCTCAATATCGCCGGAGGGGAGAATCGTCTCAATGTCGCCGTCACGCGCGCGCGCGAAAAGATCGTCCTGATCAGCAGTATTCAACCCGAACAGCTTCGAACGGACGAACTGCGGAACGAAGGCCCTAAGCTGCTGAAGCAGTATCTGGAGTACGCTCGTGATGTGGACCAGGGGCGATTTACACCGGCCATCTACCAGAATGGCCAGCAGCCAGCCACGTGGTATCTCAACTATCAGATTCGGGACTGGGGTGCGAGCCGGCTCCCGGAATTAGCTTTCGCCACAGACCATTTGCCGCTGTCTGACCTGTGTGTTCGCGATGAGAATGGGTACATAGGCCTCGTGCTCACAGACGATCTTCATTACTTCAACAGTCTATCACCAAAGGATTTCTTTGCCTACACCCCTGGCCTTATGTCGAGGAAGAACTGGAGCTACCACTTTGTATTCAGCCGGAACCTGTGGCAAGATCGGGAGAAGGTGGAAGATAATTTGCTGCGATTTATCGGAAGTAACATGACGAGTCGCAGTGAGATGGATTCGAAGTCGGTTCCTCTTGCGTAAAAAAAGAAGCCAGGCATTTCTGCCTGACTTCCACTAAACAACCAGACGCCAAATCTTATCGGCCGTTCACCGTAGCGTAGGCGGGAACGGTCTTGACTGTCTTGATTATACGTGCGGCAACCTTGTAGGGATCCGCAGCTGAGTTCGGACGGCGATCTTCGAGCCATCCGTTCCATCCGTTCTCCACGGTAGCGATCGGGATGCGTATAGAGGCGCCGCGATCTGACACGCCGAACGAAAACTTGTCGATCGATTGCGTTTCGTGCTTGCCTGTGAGTCTCAAATGATTGTCAGCTCCGTACACGGAAATGTGCTCTTTTACCACCGGAGCGAATGCATTGCATACTGATTCAAAGATCTCGCGTGACCCTGCAGTTCTCAACAACTCATTTGAGAAGTTGGCGTGCATTCCGGATCCGTTCCAGTCGGTGTTTCCGAGAGGTTTGCAGTGCCAGTTGATGGCCACTCCGTATTTTTCGGCTGTGCGTTCCATCAGATAGCGTGCCAACCAGACCTGATCGCCCGCTGCCTTTGCACCTTTAGCGAAGATCTGAAACTCCCATTGACCGGTTGCGACTTCCGAGTTGATACCTTCGACGTTGATCCCGGCTTCGAGACACAGGTCGAGATGTTCTTCAACGATGTGCCGGCCAAATGCATTCTTTGCACCCACGGAGCAGTAATAAGGACCTTGGGGGGCCGGGTATCCTTTCGCGGGGAATCCAAGCGGTTTGTCTGCTTCGGGATTCCAGAGGAAATATTCCTGCTCGAAGCCAAACCAAAAATCATTGTCGTCATCATCGATTGTTGCACGCCCATTGCTTTCATGGGGTGTGGCATCGGGGTTCAATACTTCGCACATTACCAGGTAGGCGTTCTGACGACCGGGATCCGGAAACATCGCGACGGGTTGCAGTAGGCAGTCCGAACTGCGGCCAGTAGCCTGTTCGGTAGAACTTCCGTCGAATGACCACATGGGACAGTCTTCGAGCGTTCCTTTGAAACTTCTCACTACTTTGGTTTTACTTCTCAAACTTTGCGTCGGTTTGTAACCGTCCAGCCAGATGTACTCTAGTTTTGTCTTGGACATATGTTTAGTGGTTTAGTGAATAACGTTCTCAAAATTTATACACGGCGGCTAGATTGAACGTTGGCATCATGTTCGTCATCTTTCCGTCGGCGTTGGCAAATGAATCTTCGGAAGTCTTATCAATACGGAACTCGGGAATCAGCGTCAGGTTGCCGACGGTATAATTGCCCGACAGCGTGAATTCCATGACGCTTCCTTTACCATCGGCATCCACACCGAAGATGTTCAGGTGTCCGCTGGTGACACTGAGATATTCAGCGCGGAGTCCGAGTGCAAAAGATTCAGACAGTGTGATCTTGGGATAGACCGCAACGCCCATGAAGGTGGCGGCGTCTCCGTCATTATTCCTGATGACACCCTCGGCTTCGAAATGTTCCCCGGGAGCTACCGTTTGGTAACTGGTGTTCAAACCGAAATAGAATTTTTCACTCAGGTCCCACCCGGCAGTGACGTCAACCTGGAACAGTGATCCCGCGGAAGTCGCAAAGCCGGTCGGTAACCCATCGCTATCATAAACATAGGGATCGTCTTTGGCATCGAATTTCCCATCCTGGTCACCGTAGATCAGGTTGATCCACACGCCGCCGGCGTCGGTCGAATGCCCTAGTTGCGCGCCGAATGTGTATGTGTTGATCGGGTTGAATTCGACGAGATCGGTAGGATTCATAACGGCAAGCTTTGCTTCCAGTCCGCCTCCGAGGTCGAAGTCGGCGCGAAGACCGCTGTGGCTGAATGGACCGTATGAGAACATATACGACGTGGAGTAATGGAAATTCACTGCAGGAGAAATTACCTCGTATCCCAGGAACGTATTGAATTGTCCGAGATTCAGAGTCACCTTATCCGACAGTTTGTAGTATGCGTACATTTGGTTTACGATACCTTGTTCAGATGCGAAGACGGCCGCTCTTCCGCGAGGGCCGAAGACCAGGTCTGCGGTAAAACCAACTCTCTCCCCGGAGTAAGAGGCGACAATGTTAGCCATACCAAGTCCGAAACCTTTGAGGTTAGCAAAGGCCGAAGCCGGAGCGTTACCCCCGTCGTATGCGGCGTTGGTAACGCCGAAACTCGAGTGAAAATAGGTGTCAATTGAGCCGGAGATAGTCAATGCGGGTTCTTCTTGTTTTGTTTCTTTCCCTTCTTCCAACGGAGGTTCAATAGCCGTTGTGGCAGCCGCGGAGGCGAAAACTGTCTCCGACTGACTAAAGCCGGCTGTTGCGATCAGACACATTACCAGTATTGTTGCGATGCATAGTCCGTTTGTTTTCATATTTTGGGGTTGTTTACTAGTAGCTAATGTTATCCCGTCAGGTCTCCACACCTTTTGGGATGCGTTGGTGAAATCAGTAAGCGTAGTGGGCCCCCGAGTTTACTCGGGGGCTTTTTTTAGATGGCGTCCTTCGTATGAACGTCGAGTTCGAGTTGATAAAGGTTTTCGCCGTGTTGGCTGAGGTCCTGGCCAAGTTCCTTTTCCTCCGCAGATACTTTCAGGGAGGAGATCAGGTCGGTTATCTTTAGAATGAGCAAAGATCCAAAGAAGGTGAAGGCGACTACGATCACGAGTCCGATCATGTGAACTTGGAATAGCGCGAATTCGCCAAAGAAGAGTCCGTTGCCGGTTGCGTTGCCTGAATTGACTGCTTGATTAGCCAGCAGACCAGTCATCACCATACCTACCAGACCGCCGATACCGTGGCAGGGAAACACATCAAGTGTATCTTCGAGAGAGGTTTTCGATTTCCAGTGTACGACCACGTTACTGATGATAGCTGCAAAGGTTCCGATGAACAAGCTGGCAGGGATCGTCACAAAGCCAGCCGCTGGCGTAATGGCTACCAGGCCAACGACGGCCCCGATACAGAAGCCGAGCGCTGAAGGTTTCTTTCCTCTCACGGCGTCAAACAATATCCAGCAAAGACCGGCGGCGGCAGATGCAGTATTTGTTGTTGCAAAAGCGGATGCTGCCAGGGCCGTAGCGCCCATTGCGCTACCACCGTTGAAACCGAACCATCCGAACCAGAGGAGGCCTGTACCTAATAGTACGAAGGGAATGTTTGCAGGGGCGATGGGAGTTTTCCGGTCGTTCTTGTTGCGGAGATACATAGACGCTGCCAGTGCAGCGAAGCCGGCTGACATGTGTACAACCGTTCCTCCTGCGAAATCGAGGACGCCAAGCTGGGCAAGGAATCCTTCCGGGTGCCATGTCCAGTGCGCTAGCGGTGCGTAGATGAAGAGCGAGAAGAGAACGATGAATATGATGTACGATTTGAACTTGATGCGCTCTGCGAAGGTACCGGTGATCAGTGCGGGAGTGATAATCGCAAACTTCAGCTGAAAGATCGCGAATAACACCAGGGGTATCGTGGGGGCCATCGCCCAAGGTGCGCCGTCCAGAACGTTATTGAACATAAAGAACGTCGTCGGACTGCCGATGAGCCCCCCCTGTGATTCGCCGAACGCCAGACTGAATCCCACTACGATCCAGAGCACACTGATCACGCCCATGGCGATGAAGCTCTGAAGCATTGTGGAGATGATGTTCTTGGTGTCGATCATTCCACCATAGAAGTAAGCGAGGCCCGGCGTCATCAGTAGTACCAGAGCAGCAGCGGCCAGCATCCAGGCAACGTCGCCCGCGACAATCCCTTCCGTGACGATTTCTTTGGGAACCGCAGGGAAGAATAAGGCCAGCACGCTGACGAGGAGGAGCAAGACAAAAGGAATGATGGCTTTTTTCATAAATTTCTGTTTAGTGGTTAAATTTTGTGTCAGTTGTTTGATTTATGTGACAAATATTGAAGTTCAAGGGTCAAAAATGATCTACATTTCGAAAAATATTCACGAAAACGTTGTAGGTAGGGTATTATTTTAAGCATAGAGGACAATAATTGAAAGATTTTCAACAAAACAGCCTCTTTATGGAATTTTGTAGGGTTATTATCGATTTTTTAGAATAAAAAATCGAGAAAACAGATTTTCCTTGTTGAATATTCCAAATTCAGGCGTCACTCACGTTTTCGGAAGGGACTGGAGGGAGAGGTAGCAAGTGGATCAGGCCGGGCGACCATACCTGTTCATCCAGTGTTGGAAGACCACTAAACCCCATATACGGGCGTGAACGTCTCCCGGGTTGTTCGAGAAAAGTGCCTTGCTGAGTTTGTTAATTTCAGAATAATCGAATAGTCCTTGTTCCTCAATCCTGGACTTGGACAAGAGTTCATCAACATGTCCTTTCATTTGGGACCGCAGCCATTTCAGCATCGGAACCTCAAACCCCTTTTTCGGACGATTATAGAGTTCCGGCGGTAGGAAATCCCGGAACGAATCCTGCAGGATACGTTTTCTTATGCTTCTCAAGATCTTAAAACTCTCCGGCAATGTAAAACAGAACTCGATCAGTTCATGGTCGAGAAACGGCGATCGCACTTCCAGCCCATGCGCCATGCTCATCAGGTCTGTTTTGACCAGCATGTCGTTTGCGAGAACAAGTTCCATATCGGTAAGCAGCACCTCATTCATACCAAGCCCTGGAGCCAGATGCCGGAGTGTACGCGCTTTTCGCTCTTCGATCTGTTGAATAGTGAATTGTTCCTGAGCAGCGGGGGTGAGGAGCTTAAAGATGTCACCGGAATTGGCGAAGGATGCCCATTGCCAATACCGTTCGGCGGGCGTCATCGCTGCACCCGATGAAAAACGATGGGCCTGCCGAACGACATTTGCCAGATAGTTACTTCGCGATTGTGGTAAGCGCTTCCAGAAGGGGGCGAGTGCCACGATGCCCCGCTCTTTCCAGCCTGGCCGGAGTGAGCGGTACCATGCTTCGTGCTTGTTGTAACCCGCCAGCAACTCATCGGCGCCGTCGCCAGACAGGGCAACCGTTGCATGCCGTCGCGTTTGCTTGCTCAGGATGTAGACATTGATCGCCGATGAATCGGCAAAAGGTTCATCGATATAGTCCAGAACCGAATCCACGTGTTGATATAGATCATCGTGGGTCAGCGAGAAGACAGTGTGTTCTGTCTTGAAATGACGTGCAACAAGGCGGGCGTACCGGGTCTCATCGAAGAACTTTTCGTCGCGGAAACCGATGGAGAAGGTATGCAGATCCGGTTTGTGCCTTGCGGCGAGTCCGGTCACAATGGAAGAATCAACACCCCCGCTGAGAAAACTGCCGAGAGGAACATCGGCGACCAGGCGCCGCTGGACGGCGCGCTCCAGCAGTTCCGAAAATTTTTTCCCGGCATCCTCGAACGAGATTGGATTGGAAACTGCGCGTTTGGCATCGTACGGGATCTGGTACCACTTTTCCGACGTCATCTGTCCACGTGTTACGCGCATGCAATGGCCGGGCAGTAACTTGCTGACGTTTCGGAAAATCGAGTGCGGTGCCGGAATATAATTCAGTTGAAGGTATGTGACGAGAGACGTGTAGTCGAGGGTTCTATCGATGCCGTATCGCAGAAGGGTTTTCATTTCCGAAGCAAAAACGAACTTGTCTTCGTCGAATAAATACAAAAGAGGTTTTATACCGTATCGATCGCGCGCGAGGAAAAGAGATTGTTCCGCGCGATCATAGATACAGAATGCAAAAAAGCCGTTGAGCCTGGAGAGACACTCCTTTCCTTCGCGAATGAATAGCTGAAGAAGCACCTCAGTATCGGACTGCGAACGGAAAGTGCACCCCTTTCCTTCAAGTTCATTTCTCAGATTCCGGTAGTTGAATATCTCTCCGTTGAATATGATGCAATAGCGGCCGTTGGTATCCCACATGGGTTGATGTGCTTCCGGTGACGGATCGATCACACAGAGTCGTCGGTGCCCGAGGCCGATCCACTCGTCGATATAGATGTCTTGAAAATCCGGTCCGCGCCTCTCCATCGACATTGTCGCATCCGTGATGTGGATCTTATTGAACTTGCCCACGAGGTTGAATGCGAAAACTCCGGTAATGCCACACATAGGTTCTTCGGTCTTAACAAAGCTACGGGTACCCCGTCGTCAACGTCGAAAGTAGTGATTACTGCGAAATGAAGGAAATGTCTTTAAACGAACGGCGTATAGGGTTGTGCCGTGACGCTCTTCGCAATCCAGGACATCGTCACGACGTTAGTATATCCAATATGAACTTGATATATTTGTGGCGGAAGATTTTTTTGTTTCTCACGGAACCATTTTTTAAGATGACTGCTCATCAGGTTCGTTCCCTCCGGATTCTCATGGCCTTGCCGTTCTTGCTGCTTTCCTGTGCAGCGAGCAAGCAGGCGAGCGTCCGCGATGCAACTGTCGAAAAGGTTATTTCATCTGCCAGGACATATATCGGAACGCCATACCGGTACGGGGGGACCACGCGATCCGGAATGGATTGTTCAGGTTTGCTGATGAACTCATTCCGGTCGATCAATGTCAGCTTGCCGCGCAACTCCGAAGCGCAAAGTAAAGTCGGTGAGGAGATAAAGATGAACCATCTCGCACCCGGCGACCTCGTCTTCTTCGCTACGAGTAACAAGAAGCGAAAGATCACGCACGTGGGAATGGTGACCGAAGTCAAGTCTAAGAAAGAAGTCAAGTTCATTCACGCATCTTCATCCCTGGGCGTTGTTGAGACAAACATTTTTGCTGATTACTATCAGAAGCGTTTCCGCGGAGCACGAAGGGTTATTCCCTAGCAGCGGATACGTCTATTCGGACACCTCCTTCTGATCTCATCACTTTCTAATATATTTTGTATGACTATTGAAATTGTCGTCTACAATTTTGAATCCGCAATGAAAGCACAGGCAGGCGGCGCTGACCGGATTGAATTGTGTGATAACCCTGCTGACGGCGGTACTACACCATCAGCAGGTATCATTGAGTTGGTGAGACAGAACCTGACGATTGACGTATATGTCATGATTCGACCGCGTGGCGGAGATTTTCTGTACTCCACTTACGAGTTTCACGCGATGAAGCGCGACATCGCAATTTGTCAGAAGCTCGCTGTCGATGGCGTTGTTTTTGGAATATTGAACCCCGATGGCACAATAGATAAGAAGCGCTGCCAGGAACTGATTGCCAGAGCAAGACCATTGAAGGTGACTTGTCACCGCGCATTCGATATGACGCGTGATCCCTATCAGGCTTTGGAAGATTGTATTGAAGTCGGCTTCGACCGTGTGCTAACATCCGGGCGGGAATCGCAGGCTGCGCAGGGCGCGGCGCTGATCGGCGACCTCGTCAAGCGCGCCGACGGCCGGATCGCTATCATGCCTGGTTCCGGTGTCAGCGAGGAGAACGCGCCGGAATTGGTCAGCGTATCAGGCGTCAGCGAGATACACTTCTCGGCGGTGGCTTATCGGGAGAGTGGTATGCAGTACGCGAACGAGCGAATTGCATCTATGGGTCAGAGCGGTTCGGATGAATATCAATTGAGGACAGTCGACCCCGAGCGGGTCAGGCGAATGCGGTCCATCTTTCCCGACAGTAAAAAGGGATGATTGATAAGTGGAGAATATCGGTCCCGATAGGTATCGGGACGAACCGATGACCATTGTGGAGAATATCGGAGTCGAACCGATGACCTCTTCCATGCCATGGAAGCGCTCTAGCCAGCTGAGCTAATCCCCCGTCGTTTCAGAACTGCAAATATAGATTCAATTTCCGATCGGCATTGCACGAAAACGAGAAATTTCGCAGTTTCTAGCGTCTGGGGTAGGAAGCAGGAAGGAGATTCAACGAATCGGCTGCGACCTCTTCCGAGTAGTACCGGATCTTCTTGCGGTTCTTTCGGATATTCTCTTTCACAGCTTTCGGCATTTTTTTCTCACCCGGTTTCGGGCAGTCAAGTTCCTCAACATCTACGTGTTGAATCGTGTATTTGACGTAGCGATACTTATTTCGGGAGCTTTGCTGCGGTGTTCGCGCATCGGATGATACGGTGATAACGGGCTCCGGTTCATCGCGATGACGGTCGAATGCACGGTGTTTCTTGCCCACCTGGCTTTTTTTCAATCGAAGTCCCTTTACCTCGGGACACGGGATGATTCCGGAACTGCACCCTGTGCAGATCACGAGAAAAAGTATGAGTGCGCGGATCAGCATCTTTTTCCGGGACAGACAGAATAGAACTCACAATATACTAAAAACCATACTGTAGTTCAGTTTCGTCCGCGAATATTTAGCAGGCGATATGTCGGGTGAGCCTTGCAAGAACCGACGGGTAATGCAAAAACCTGGAATCTTCCAGGTTTTTGCGGTTTTGCAGAAATCAAAGTTCAGCGAGTTCTTTTCTGATCTCGTCCTTTGTTTTACCCAACTTCTGCTGCAGCCTGCCATACATCTCGTCTTCTTTTCCTTCTGCGTATGTCAGGTCGTCGTCAGTCAGTTGGGCATACTTCTGCTTGAGTTTTCCTTTCAACTCATTCCAGGTCCCTTTTACTTGCAGTTTTTCCATAACTAGGTGCTTTTAGGTTCTCAAAGTGGGATCGGCCGATCCCACTAGAGCAAGTGCAAAATACCGTGCCGGCCTTGTGACGCTGTTGAGAAGATGAGATGAGGATGTTACGAACCCGGCTGCTTGGAAAAATAATTTGAGCGGGAAACGAGATTCGAACTCGCGACCCTCAGCTTGGGAAGCTGATGCTCTACCAACTGAGCTACTCCCGCTTATACGCTCGCCCGCTAAGTTGATCAACCGGCGGAAAAAAGTCAAACCTGTTGCGCATTTTGTTCTGGTGGTGTTCGATTCCTGTACGCAAACTAAGGCTATATTAGCGCAAAAGGCGAATGGGTTGTACGTTGGAAGGGCGAAATTTAAAGGTCTGCGATTTGTCGTCAGACCGACGTGTATTAAGTCTGGCAGGTATGAGCTTGATGAGAATTTTCTAGTTAAATTGTATATAGATGAGTAAAGAATAACTAAAAGTTGGAATATGAAACGAGATTTACTGATTGGTTTTTTGATCTTTTCCGGTGCCCTGCTGGTGACATCGTCGTGTTCGGAGGATGAGTCGCGGCCGACCTTTCCTCTGTCCGCGGAGATATTTCAGAGTGCAGTAGGAAAGCAGGTTGCATTCAATGCGTTGACGCACGGCGCTACGAGTTGGTCATGGGATTTTGGTGATGGAAAAACGAGTACGGAACAAAATCCGGTGCATGTTTACGAAGAGGGAGGGTATTATGTCGCGACGTTGACGGCGTCTGATGGGAAGTCGTCAGTAACGAAGGAAGTAAGTCTTGCGTTGGACTTGCCGGCGTTTGCTCTTCTTGTAGGCGATCATACGAAGGATGGATATGCCGGGAAGACATGGAAGCTGTCTTCTGACCACGAGCCGTTGGGGGATTATTTTGCCAATGCAGACGCAAGCCTGTCGACTGTCAGCGGTACGCCGAGACCGCTATCATCCGGGATATTTGGTTCTATAGGATTTGGCGACGCCTACACCGACGAGTTTACTTTTCACCATAATGAAAGTTACTCAATTAATACCGGTGCTGACGAGGCTGTCTTTGGTGGCTTGGTGTTTCACACTGTAACGGTCGGCGCAGGCAACATACTAGCAGGTAGTACTACTTACGGGCTTAGTATTGCAAAGTATACGCCCGATGATGAAGCGACGTTCACTCTTGAGGAGGGGGATAATTTGGATGTTGCAACTGTGCATGGCGGACTGAGTTTCGAGAATGTCATGACACTGGATTTTTCAGGAACTGCTTTTCTGGGGTTCCGCGACTTTCAGAGAAAGATCATTCTTCGGTCCATATCCAGTACTCGAATGCAGGTATTAGTTTTTATGGCAGCCGCACCGAATCCGTTGGGTGTTAATACACATGCGTTGTTTCTGACTCTTGAAGCAGTTAATTAGAACTTTCAATAAATTAATATGAGAATTTCTATCACAATAAATAAAATAGGTTGGAGCTTATCCGGCCTTGCGTTGTGTTTCCTGATGGCGGTCTGGCCCACGTCAATGCTTCAAGCGAAAGCGAGTTCATTGTATCAGGGGCATCCCGTGGCCGGTGTCGTTTCCTCTGCAGATGACGGTTCGGGCTTGCCTGGCGTTAGTATCGTGGTTAAAGGAACGACGTCGGGAACCGTCACCGATCAGGATGGACGTTACAGGATCGACGTGTCGTCGAACGATGTGCTCGTCTTCTCTTTCGTGGGGTATGAATCACAGGAGGTGGCGGTCGGAGGGCGTTCGTTGATTGATATTATTCTGCGGGAGTCGATCGAGTCTCTTGGTGAAGTGGTCGTGACGGCGTTAGGTATTGAGCGGGAAGAAAGGTCGCTTGGATATTCGGTCGGACACATAGGCGGTGACGAAGTCACTCGGGTCGTACAAGAAAGCTTTCTCACCGGAATGGCAGGTAAAGTCGCGGGTGTAACTATTAATTCAACGGGTGGGCCTGGTTCCACCACGAGTGTGATTATCCGAGGAGCCACCTCGCTCACGACGGATAATCAGCCACTGTTTGTGGTCGATGGTGTTCCTATGAACAACACCGTCAATAACGTCGGAGGATTCGGCGACCGTAACCCGGTCGACTACGGTAACGCGATCGCTGACCTTGATCCGGAAAGCATCGAAAGCGTGACAGTTTTGAAGGGACCTAGTGCCGCCGCTTTGTATGGAACACGGGCGGGTAACGGGGTCATAATTATCACGACCAAAAAGGCAAAAGCTGGTCAGGGAATGCGCGTGTCGGTTACATCCAACACAGTATTCGATCTGCCTTCCAAGAACCTGAACGTCCAGAAGAAGTTTGGAATGGGAGCATTTTCATTCCGACCGGAGAATGTAGGTGGAATTTTACCGTCGTCGAGCTACGCGTCAGGAGCTGGTCCCGAACTGGATAGAGGCTACTGGCAGGTTCAATGGCATTCGCCAAGAGATGCCAACGGAGTCCAAATTCCTATCGAATTGGTTTCGTACCCGGACAACATGAAGAATTTTCTCAATGATTTCGGGCTAACCACAACCAACGGCGTGTCAGTTTCAAATGCCTCTGACCGTACGAGTTATCGCGTCGGAGTTACTCACATGGCCCATGAAGGACTGATTCCAAACTCTGATCTAAAGAGGACAAATATATCAGTTGCTGCCTCGGGAAAGGTGCATGAGAAAGTCACGATTAGTACTGACATTAACTTTGTAAACAGTTGGGCAGATAATCGCCCGGCTGGTGACAGGGGAACGAACCCACTTGAGTCCGCCCTTCGTCATCCGGCGAACATCGACATTAGGGATCTTCGCAACTACGGCCCTGGCAATAACTATAACCGAATAACATCGGAGTATGAGAATCCTTGGGTGATGGCGTATGAGGTTAACAACAGTTTTAACCGGTACCAGATCTATGGAAATGTTGCAGCGACCTGGGAGGTCACTCCATCATTCAGTGTGTTGGGACGTATGACGCTTAATAAATCCGATCAAACTCGGGAAACTAAGATGGGGATGGGTTACACCCGTGAAGCGAATAATGGCACATACGGTATAGCGACGTCGAATCATTTGGAGCATAACATGGATATCCTTGCCACTTACATGAAGGACTGGGAGGATTTTTCACTCAGAGTTTCGGCGGGCGGAAACACCCTGTACTCTAACGACGCGAGCGTATCAAACAGCGCAAAAAATGGTGTTGGCCTCGTTCTTCCGAATGTGTTTACGATCAGCAATATCGCGCCAATGGCGCTTAATTACAGTAGTTACAGAGCTAGGCGAGCCATTAACAGTGTCTATGCTACAGCGAACCTGGGATGGCGCAATGTCGTATTCCTGGATCTTACTGGCCGTAACGACTGGTCGAGTACCCTTCCTGCATCGAACCGCTCGTATTTCTACCCATCCGCCTCGCTTAGCGTGATAGTTAGCGATATGATCGAAATGGGAAATCAGGTGGATATGCTAAAACTTCGCGGAAGCTGGGCTCAGGTGGGTAATGATACCTCTCCCTACCAGTTGTACCAGGTTTATGCGAACGGAGCTGCGTGGGGAGATGCTTCCCAGTTGCTCACGCAGAGTTCACTGTTGTCGCCGGACCTTAAGCCGGAGCAAGCGACTTCGTTTGAAATCGGTCCTGAAGTTCGACTGTTTGGAGACCGGTTGAGATTCGAGGCTACTTACTACCGCGTCGACAACCGCAGCCAGATCGTCCAGGTGCCGATCGCAGTGTCGTCTGGATATTCGGATGTGAAGATCAACGCAGGTCTTCTACGTAGTGAGGGCGTGGAGCTTACTCTGGGAGCGACGCCGCTGCGCACGGCCGATTGGACACTTGACCTCAATGCTAACTTTACTAAGAACGACACAAGGATTCTTGAGCTGGCAGACGGGATAGCTTTCCAGGAGTTCTGGAGTCAGGCAGCAGTGCGTAACATTGGTTACGTCAAGGATGATGCGCTCGGTAGGGATGGTCGCATTGGGAATTTATACGCAAATCGTGCACTCCGCGTAAAAGATCCGACTTCGCAATATTTTGGATATCCTATTATCGAGCCTGCGGGTGAGGATAAGGAATGGTCTGTCGAAGAGGAATATTCTAAAGTGGGTAATTACAACCCGGACTTTATTGTCGGTCTTCAAACAGCTTTGACGTATAAGAACTTTTCCCTGAATATGACATTCGATTGGAGAAAAGGAGGGCAATATGTTTCCCAGACGCAACGCTATTTCTCCGAATGGGGAATTTCGGGGGCTTGGCTCGACCAGTTGATAAGACCTGGTGACCTTGGCGGACAATTCAGTGATGAACTGCGAGACTGGGTACTCGCCAACGCTGATGAGGTACTTTTCGGAGCAATACCAAGACCCATCGGCGGTCCGACACCGGAGTATGGTGGTTTCCCGGAGACATTTAGCGGGATGGTTGTATACGATGGTACATTGACACCGGGTGTCATTGGGTATCATGATGAGGATGGCAAGTTTGTATTAGTTAAAGAGAGCCTGGGTGGACCAGGATCGGAAGTACAGCCTTATGCACTGAGTTACCCTTGGTCGATGGGTGAGGCTAATATGTTTGATGCCGACTATGTAAAGCTTCGCGAAATTTCGCTCGGCTACCGCATTCCACGCAGCATCACTGAAAGGCTGAAAATGCAGGAAATCAATTTTGCGATCTACAGCCGGAATATAATGTTGTGGGCGAAGGATTCGCGACTGGGAGTTGACCCCGAACGCGCTTTCCAACCATCGTCAAACGGCACGCTCATGCAGGGTGTAGAACGTTTCAACGGACTCCCATGGGTAATTCCGGTTGGTTTCAAACTGAACCTTACTTTCTAATCTTGACAGCTATGAAAAAGTTTAATCTGTATATCGCAACCATTTTGAGTGCGGCATTGATCTTCGGAGCATGTCACGATCTCGATGAACTGAACGATAATCCTAATGGGCCGCTACCGGAAGTCATAACCAATCCGAATTTCTTGCTGCCGCCCATTATTATCCAAACCGGCCAGCGGGTAGTAGAATTGGGTATTGGTGACCTGGCGGGAGTTATGCAGCACACGCAGAAAAACGGATGGGGGGGCGGACATAATTCCTTTGATTGGGACAATGACTCCCATTCCTGGCAGGCATACTATGCCAACCTCAGACAAATAAACGAGGTGCTGGAGAAAGCCATTGATGGTGGATATGAGTTCCATCACGGTGCGGCCTTGGTTATGAAAGCATATAATTTTGGCCTTATAGCTGACCTTTGGGGAGATGCACCTTATTCTCAAGCGCTCCAGGGAGGTTCAGGCTCTGATTTCTATATGCCTGTTTTTGATGCTCAGAAAGATATCTATCTGGGAGTATTGGCCGATCTTGAGATGGCTAATACACTGCTTTCAAAAAGTGCGGGAGAGTACCTTGATATCAAAGCGCAGCAGGATGTGCTTTATCAGGGCAATGTTAGCCGCTGGAGAAAGTTTGCGAATTCCCTCGCACTCCGGTACTATATGCGTTTGTCCGCCAAGGAACCTTCACTCGCTGAAGATGGCATAAACAAGATCGCTTCCGATCCCGATGCCTATCCATTGATTACCAACTTTGCTGACGATGCTAACGTGAGTTACGTAGGTAGCTCGCAAGCGGACTCGTGGCCAATCAATATGGTATATAATCGGGACGAGTACGGCGAATACATGCGCAGAAAGATGGCTTCGACATTGGTCAACACTATGCAGGCATTAGATGACCCAAGGCTTGGAATTTGGGCGGAAAAGGTTGAAGTGCCTGTTGTGTTGGTCGCAGGAACGCAAGTTAAGGAAGAGGTGAATGGTGAATTCAGGGTGTCGCAGGATGTTGTTGATGAGCAGGAAGAATTACTCGGTGTCCCGGTGGATTTTGATCCTGAATACGTTGGGCTTCCCCCCGCAATGGATGCACCATCTGCTTTCAATTTTGCACCCGATCTCGCACAGGGAGCATACAATTCGCATGTATCGCAACTTGCGCCCATGTACAAGCAAGCAAGTGGCCCTCTGCTCTTAATGCGCTTGATGTCTGCAGCGGAAGTTCACTTCATACTCGCCGAAGCTGCGCTGAACAGCTGGGCACCTGGTGATGCAGAGACGCACTTTGAAAATGGGATACGTGAATCACTCAAGGCATGGGGTGTAGGTGCCCAGGCAGACGACTATATCGATGGACTGGCCTTCACAGGCCTCGAAAGTATCATCGAACAGAAGTGGATCGCGAGTTGGACCGCTGCAGCCGAATCCTGGTTTGACTATCGACGTACGGGGTTTCCTGATCTACCGGTGGGCAACTCGGTGAAACGCGAAGCGTTTCCTTTGAGATTCTACTACCACTTCAACCACGAAATATCAAGAAATACGTCGAACGCTGAAGCCGCGATAAGCAGACTTGAGCCGACGCAGTATAAAGGAGCCGATGTGAGTAACAACAGCGCTTGGTCTAAGATGTGGTTGCTGCAGGGAACGAACGAACCGTATTGATCACCGTTCTTTTCAAGATGATAAAAGATAAAAAGAGGAGGGCTTTTCCCTCCTCTTTTATTTGGCGTGTGTTCGGATTATTAAAACATCTTCTGGCCGGAGAATTCCATGGCCTCGCCTTTGCCGAACCCGTAGCTTAGCCCAAACGTGACAAATCTTCCCATTTGGTATCGCTCGAATAGGTAGAAGCTGGATTGCCGCACACGTGACTCCCGGATGTTTGATGAAAAAATATCACGTATGCTCAGGTTGACGATCACTTTTCCCTTGACGATCTTTTTTCTCACTCCCATATCAGCCGACACATTCTCGGATACACGGCCCTGGATCGCTTGATAACCCGACCGGTATCTTCCCGTGACTTCAAAGTCCACATTCGCCGGCAGTGATATCTTCGTTATAACCTGCGAATTCCACCGGGTGGCACCAAAGTCAAAGGAGTAGTTGTCTACTTGACCGCTTCTTTCGAGGTGATTGAAATGTAGATCTGCCGCCACTGACAGCCTGTCCAAAGGCGTAAACTTTGCGTTGAGTTCGATGCCGGTTGTTCTTTCCGTTCCTGCGTTCACCGGCTTTGTGAGACTGACAGTTCCCTCCACCGATACAATATTCTCGATCGCGTCGGCGGTCTGGCGGTGATACAAACCGACGTTCGCGGAGAGTGCGCGCAAATGAAAAATTCCGGTGGCTTCAATGGCATCTGTGAATTCGGGTAACAGGTACGGGTTACCGGTCTCTATGTTGTAGTTGTTCTGAATATTGAAGAATGGATTGAGTTCCCAAAGCCCTGGACGGTATATTCTCCTGGAGTAGCCCGTCTGAAACGAGATACTCTTGTTGATCTTATACGAGGCATGTGTACTCGGAAAGAAGTTGAGATAGCGCCGGTTGCTTGCATCATCCGTGTTGGTCAGCAATGTATTTAGGTTCGTGGCCTCTACCCGCAGGCCCATTTTTACTCCCAGGCTCTTCCCCTCATAGGCGACAATCGAGTACCCGGCGGCGACCTGTTGGTCCATCTCGAATACATTGGTGAGGCCGGGATCCTCGTGCCAGGTTTCTCCCGCCAGGTTGCGTACAGCGTAATCATTGGAGATGTCAATAAGCTGATGTTGTATCCCCGATTCAAAGGTCCACCCTTCCCTGAACGGCCAGCTATAGTCGGCCTTGAACGTGTATATCGCTTCCCGGAATTCGGTTTCTGTTTGCTGATCTTCGTGGACTGTCGGGATAGCTGACTCGTGTCCGAAATGAGATCGTTGCTCCTTTCCGAAGAAGTTTCCGAGCGCTGCGATCAATAGTTTATGCCCCTTGTCTTCGGAGAATGTCCTTTGGTATTGGGTATCGAATTGCCACTTAGGATTGGACGCTTCCGTGGTCTCGGTCCGTTTCCATTCCGCCCGTGAAACCCCGTCATTACCCAGGGAAATAAAATCTGTAACGCCACTTTCGGTTTCTTTTTCATATCCCAGGTAACCGGATATGGAAATGATGTTGCGTTTGTTCAGATGATAGTCTGTTCCGAGTATAAGGTTGTAGAAGGTTTCGTTCTTCTTGTGGTCGGCATCGCTTTTTACGTATAGACCGTTTTCAAGATTTTCGTTGACGGTTTGTTTCCTGGCCGGAAACGTTCGATGGCCGACACCCACCTGGCTGAAAAGATTGAATTTTTCGGTACGTCTGTTAAGGCTGAACCCCAGGCTGTGATTGTTCGGCACACCTGTATTTAGTGTAACCGCTCCGTTGATGCCTTCCTTGTTCTCCTGCCTGAGTACAATGTTGATGATCCCCGCTGTTCCTTCGGCGTCGTACTTGGCGGAAGGATTGGTGATCACTTCTATGCGTTCGATCATGTCGGCGGTGATAGACCCCAACGCATTTCCCTTCTCACCTGCGATGACGGAGGGTTTGCCATTGATGAGGATCCGGACGCCACCACTTCCTCTCAGCGTGATCTGCCCTTCGATGGTGACATTTACGGAAGGTACATGGTTGAGCACTTCCAGCGCACTCGCGCCGGCGCTGCTCAGGTCCTGACCGACATTGAATACCCGTTTGTCCAGTCGGAATTCAGTTTGCGATCTTTCGCCTTCCACTACTACTTCATCGAGTGTCGTGCTTTCTTCTTCCAGCAGGATGTCTCCGAGATCGAGTTGATTATTTCTTATCTCCGGTTCCGTTATCATCCGGGTGACAAATCCGATGAAGCTCACTTCGAGATAGATGGCGGCGTGAGGACTTTGCACGTTGAAACGCCCTTCAGGGTCAGTTGTAGTACCACCTATGAGCTCGCCCTCAGTTCCGCTTCTCACCAGGATCGTCGCGTACTCTATCGGATTGCCTTCCCGGCTTTCCAGCACTCTTCCTGTGATCAGCAGCGATGTGCCTTGCGCGAAGAGATACGGATGGTACAGGACTGCCAGTGCGATGATGCTCAGGCTATAGAGCAATTTCTTCATACGCAGGTTCGGATGCTTTGGCCTTTCTTGTCATTACCGACACCGTGAACAGGGCCGCCACACCGGACGCCAGCCAGATGAGGTCGATCATGAAGACATCGTAGTGTTGAAGGGCATAGGTATGCCAGATCCAGTTGCCCGAATAGAGACCGCTCGCCAGCGGAACAAGCAGGCTTAACACCCCACCTGAAAGCAAGGTGTACTTGTTAGTGAAGTAATTGTCCTTCTTCAACCAGAAGAATGCTGATAGGAGCAGCCAGCCTCCAAAATATATCGAGTTCATCGAGATGTCCCGGTAAGCGATCCATTCAGACGGGAATAATTTGGAAGCGATGAATGAGAATGCCGTAACCGGGAACATGCTCAGGCAAATGGCCAGGTAGATATGTCCTACACCAGCGTTGAATTTCCTTTGCTTTTCCGGAATACTCTTTTTATTACGCGCCTCAAGCCAGACGAGTACTCCCGTGATGATAACAAAACATGTCATCAGAGCCAGGAGGAAGTACACAGTCCGGAAGAAGAAATCGGACGCCTGACTCACCATCCGGTCGAACTCGCCGTAGTGAAGCATCCACACTGTCTTCGGAACGCCGTCAACATAGTCGCTGTGAAAAGGATCGTTCTCCCTGACAACTTTATCGTCAGAAAGCCGGTATATGATCGTTCCAAACCCAATTAGCCTGTCTTTTGTGGTGGCTTGCCCATCGATCTGCAGGTGCATGTTTGTATTGCCGTAGTTGCGCAGCGAAACGTACATAGGTTCATATCCCGGCCATCTTTCCAATGTCTTCCGCACATAGGGATTGATCTCCTGCGGGGTATCGCTCTTCGCTGCCATCGGATAGTCGGGCCAGAGGGAAAACTCGTCGAAATACCTGCCCCTGTCTCCGTCGTAAACGATCTTCACCGCCGGGCCTGACACCAGTATGCTAAGACAAAAGTAAGCGCCCGTCAGCGCATACATGAATTGGAAAGGCAGACCTATGATCCCTAATGTTGTATGTGCATCAGTCCACATTGTCTTGATCTTTGCCCACGGCCGAAAGACGAAGAAATTGCTAGCGATCTTCTTCCAATGGACGATCGTACCTGTTACGATAGCAAACAGGAAGAAGAAGGAAATGAGTCCTGCCAGGTAATAACCCCATTTTCCCAGTTGGCCGAAGAAGTGGAGGTCCACAAAGAAATGGCCGAGGCTGAAAGTGTCCTCATGCGTATGGATCTCCCCGGTCCGGGTATTGAAGATCAGGTGTTGCCATTTCCTGTCCTTGTCCGCAACGAGACTGTCTTCTGACGCTCCCATGGATACCGATATTTCTCCCGGTATACCCGTCCGCATGAAAGAGATGTCGCGGCCTGACAGGTAGTAGCCTTGCTGAGCCAGTTCCGAGAGTACGCTGTCATAGTCAAACCGGGACAATGACGAATCCCTCCCCTGGTACTGAACCGGAGAAAGGTCGCTCACTTTCTCTTTTTCTTCCCAATGATGTATCTCCGGTTCGAACAACGCGAACGCACCGGCGAAGAAGATAACAAACAGTCCGACGCTGATCACAATTCCGGTAACCGTGTGCAGGCTGAAGAAGATATTGTGGGTTCTGACGCTCATGGTCTATGTTATCTGTGAATCCATTTTTTCAACCACTATCGCTGCGCCCAGTACCAGTATCACGGCCCCGTAGATCAGCCAGCACTTCCATCCGTTCCTGAACAGGAAGGGGATGATAAAGAGCACGATCCAGAGAAGATACAGCGAGAACTGCAGGGTTATCAGCACCGTGCGATGATCGGGTAACCACATAGACAGCACTAGGTGAGCCATTAGAGAGATAAGGTACCCACCCAGAACGGCAGCGGAGATCTTTGCCGTCTTCTGCCACTTGCTTTTCGTCAGGTATTTCTTGTTTGCCGGCACTATTTCGGATTGTTTCTTTGGAAGATCGGTAACAGAAGAATGGCAATACTGGCGACGAACATGAGCAATGTCAAGCCCAGGAGGATCCCTGTTCCAAAGCCGTAGTGCGTGATGGAGAGTGAGAAGGCGAATATCATTGTAAGTGATCCAACTATTTTGAAGGGCAATGGCGTTTTTTGTGCCCATGCCGTGATCGCTCCCGATAGGGACGAAGCTCCCTTTGAAGCACTGTAGTACAGATAAAATCCCAGGGAGAGCGTTATGAGCAGCAGCCAGTACATTGCTGGTATCCGTTTAGAGAAAGTGGTGCGCCTTTACATGCGCACCACTCGATGAATTGCGATTCTTCTATTGACTGTCAATCCTGCAGTTTTTCCAGACGCTTTACAATGTCTGCGCCAACAAGTTCAACACCCCTGGTAACTTCGTCTGTGTCAGGATTATATTCCCAGATGTAGTCCTTACCGGTACTAGTGACTGCAATATATGCCTTGCCATTTTCGACGATTACCGCCTGGATCATCCTTTCTGCAACATCGGCTGGCAATTCGTCAAGTTTCCGGATAAAAGCACTGGTCCGCGCGTTGACGACTACAAAGAAATGTTCCGCGTCGATGTTCGCGTCGGCGTCGATACGGGTGCGGATGACAGCTTTGCCATTGCCGATATACCACATAGCAACTCCGGTTCCATTGTCGGTATGAGAAGACAGGTTGAAATCATACGTCTCATCGATATCCGTCGAGTTGTTCTTGATCCGGTGAATCCTTGACGGACTCGTCAGATCGTAACTATATCCGCCGTCCGTCACAAAGTACAGGTCTCCATTCTCATCCTTGAATGACGCAGGTGCGTAGATGGTAGGACCGGAAGCTGTCTTTAAATCATCGCTTTCAACTATTTTATCTACAACCATCGATTCCGCATCGATGACGGCAATATAGCCTTTTCCAAATGCCGGCATGTCGGGATAAAAGCTCCAGTCAGCGCCGAGCGTATAGTTGAGAAATATCTTGCCGTCGCGGTATTCGGATGAACCGATGGAGTATCGATTGAATGTTTCGGACAATTCAGTCAGCTGGAGTTCGCCGGTTTTGTTGACCTTCAACTCGCGGATGTTGATCACGGAATACATCGGTTTGCCGTCGCCGTCGCCGAATGTGGCCATCGTTTCCTTGTCGATCCAGGTATACGAGCTGACGCCGTGATTTGTAAATGGCACCTTCTTGTCCGTGTGCAAGGAGCCTTGTTCGACGTGGTACTTTCCGAGTTGACCAGAACCCGCATTAGCGTGGTAGTAATAACCGTTCCGCTGTGGCACGTCCTGCGCATACAGTTCAGCCGACATATCTGCGCCGTGCCCTTCGAGCGAGACAACTCCCTCCGTGAGGGAAGGGATCGGCACAATATAGTATCCTACATTCGGCCATGAGCCTGTGGTTAACATGGCGGAGTAGGGGGTTTCTGTCTCAATGACAACTCCGTCATTATTTGCGTTAGGATCCGTTCCTTCGCTATCGTCGCATCCAAAAAACGATATTGCGATTATGGCAGCGATAAGACAGGCGGAGGTGCTGAAGGTTTTCTTACTCATTATTTTCATCTGTTTTTAATTTTTATGGACGTTTGCGTTTTTTTTCATTAAATGAAGTATCGGAATTTCACAGAAAAAGATCTTCCAGGCTTTTGCAGTTTGAAGTTGTCGTACGCCGCGGCGTCGGTCAGATTCCTGCATTCGAAGGTGCAGTTGTATTTCCTGTCCTTGAATGAATAGGTGATGCCGATATCCTGAATGCTTTGCGTGGGTATCCTGGCTTTCCCTCTCTTATCACCGTAGGCCTCCCAGGTGAGATAGAACCAGTGCACATATTGCGAGTTCACATTAACTTGTAGGCGGTCATCGTTCGACAGTACGTTATTCTTGCCAAAGCCTATATTGACATTTCCGAAGAACCAGGGGCGATTAGGTAGTTTGTTCAGGTAGGTCACATCCGGTACGGTCTGGCCGGGTTTGGAGAACTTCTTGTTGTTGATAGCGTTTTGATAGGTAGCATTGACACTGAGATTTATCATATCGGCATACGTGTAGCGTATGTCACCTTCGATGCCTGTGACGTTTACACTGGCCTGGTTCTCATACTGCATGATATTACTGCTTTCGTATGGCACGGCGTAGATGAAGTCGTGTGCGTCGCGAAGGAAGGTACCTGTTTCAAAGAACCACCGGTGTGGCTTTCGGAATATTTCATGATACAGACCCAGATTGATGTTGTCGCTGTATTCCGGCGTCAGTAGCGGGTTGCCGGTTGTGTTTAGGCCATCACCGAACATCTCGTCGACTTCCTGGAGACGGTACGTATGTTCGAGAGAGACCTTGATGCCCGTGTTAGGAAACACTTTATAGCGCATAGCCATGCCGTAGCCGTAGTTTCGGAAGGTGGTGTCATTCTTTACTTCAGCGTGGAGTATGGCGCTGTACTGGACCTGGCTCAGATTCAACCCGTAGTACTTTCCAAAAACCTGGGCGACGAGTCTTTTTTCGAAAGCTTCGACCTGGTAAGCCAGTCCTAGAATATCTTTCCGGAGAACACCGGGCACATTATCGCTTTGTTCGGTTACTTCGTTGTAGGCTTCGTTTCGTATTTGGTTCGAGACATAGTTCAGGTTCAAGGAGTGCATCTCTGAAAATGTATAATTGAGATTGCCCCGAAGGAACCAGCCCGGCCTGATGATATGGTATATCGATCTTTGTCTGCCTTCCCGTTCTGTCCATCCGCGATTTACACTTGAGCCGTCCCAGCTGAATTGCCGAAAGGCTGTGTCGTACGTAACACTTCGGTCGTCTGAAACCGCGGCAAAGATATTCGCATTAAGACGGTTCAGCAGCAGGCTGTCTTTGGCATAGCTCATCGTAGCATTGAAGCTTTCAGACGCCTGTGCCACCTTGCCATAAACGATGTGTTGCCGGAACCCGTTTTGTATATCGCGCTGAATGGAACCCAGCGATCCGCCGATGAAGAACGCGTCCGCCCATTTCCTGTTCACCACGCCGGCTTCGATCCGCGCCATACCCGCCCGGTAATGATCGTGAAACCGCCTCAGGTCCCTGGTCTCATATTCGTATTGTTCTTCATTCCATACCTCGACATCTTTCATAATGTAGTTGTTGTCGGAGTAATTGTAGAAGGCGTTTGCCCGGATGATAAGACCAATGCCGGCCAGTGTGTGTTGACCGGACACGGCTGCGCGGTGGGTATTGAATGATGCCAGACTGTAACTGAGGTCCAGGTAATTCTTTACTGTGTTGTTGGTGATGATATTGACCGCGCCACCCATGGCATCTGCCCCGAGGCTTACAGGGACAACCCCCTTGTAAACCTCGATCCGCTCCGCTAGATTGACCGGTATGTTGTTTAGGCTCATGGAACTTCCGAAAACATCCATCGGTACCCCATCAATGAAATAACGGACCTGTTTGCCCGACAGACCGTTGATTGAGAATTCAAAGTTGGAACCCATTCCTCCCTGCTCCCGGACCTTGACACCGGATGTCCGCGACAGCAGCGTGTTAACATCAATATTGGCGTTTTGAAATTGCTGTATATCGAGTGCGTTGACGCTGAAGCCTGAGATCTTCAACTTCTCGGCTTCTGTTCTGTATCGTTCGCCTTTTACGACCACTTCGGTAAGTTCGGAGATGTCGGTTTCGAGACTGAAGTTCACTACGAGCGATTCCCCGCGTGTTATCGCCAGGTTGCGATAAGCTGCCTGATATCCAACACTCCGGGCACTCAACTGGTAGGTGCCGGGGGGAACATCGGGCAGTGCGTAACTGCCGTACTCGTCTGCAACGACGTAACGATCGGTGCCCTCCAGAATAATATGAGCGAAGGATACTGGCTGGTTATCTTGGTCCACAACTTTTCCCCGGAGGGTGGCGTAGTCCTGGGCAATTAGCCCGCTACCGGAAAGCACTAGCAGGGAGATAATGATGAAAATCCTGCCCGCCCCAAAACCCACGGTCTTTGCTCCGGCGTCAATGTTTTGCATAAAAATCACAGATCAGTAGGAAGACGGTTATTGTTCAGCCGTCTGCGGAGCAAATGTAATCTTCGAGACTAATTTTATTTAGATTGATTCTAAATATACCCAATAATAGGTATTCATATACCCTTTATAGGGTATATGAATACGTGAAGATCATGGGAGGCGAACTTCCCTATTTAGACACTTGGTGATCGGGACAATCAACCCGTAGGTCCTTCGTTTGGAGATTCTGGTTGATCAATTTACAGAAATGTGTTTGACCCTCGTTGGAGGATTGATAGAACGAACACGTCACGCACATTCGCTGTATCGTGATGATGCCGGTTCGGTTCAGGTGATGGATTATGCTCATAAGACTCAGCATCAGTGTCTCCTTGTCCTGAGGATGTAGCTTGTTGATCGGCATTTGTATTTCCTTCGTAAAGAAGGAGGTCTTTTCAGCTATTTCACGGCCTCTCCCAGTCAGGTGGATGACAAAACTTCGCGTATCGTGCGGCTCGTATTCCCGTGTGATGAGATCTTTTTGCAGCAGTGTTTTGACGGTCTCGCTGATCGTGGCTTTGGTCATGTTGAATTCGTCGGCCAGGTAGCTCACTTTTCTTTTTTCATCGCTGTGGTGTAGCAGGAAAAGCAATACCTGAATCTGGATGGGGCTAAGCGAATACTCTTTGCTCTCCTGCCATAGCAATACCCGGAACGCCTGAGCAATCCTTTCCAGCGAAGCGACGATCTTGCTTTCTGTGCTTTCGTTCTGACGTCCGGGATCGAAATTCGACTCACTCATGTTGATTTGGGAATTTGCCCCATAAAGATAGATACCCAGCGATATGGGGCAAATTCGTTAGCCTTTGACGTCTGCCATAGACGCGCCGAAATTGATGTGGAGCACGTTTCCATTCGGCGTGACCAAAGCGGGGACAGATTTTACTCCGGCCTTTTCAGCTTCCGGGATGCGGTCCCTCACTTCGCCTATGTGAACTACCTCGACATTGTCTACACCGATAAGGTTGATGATGTCGTGCTCGGCGCTGACGCACACGGGGCATCCTGCGTGATAGAAAACTGATCTGCTCATGATATTGATATTTAAGATCCGGCGATATTGCCGTCTCAAATATAGTTAGGATACCTAACTATGTCAATATCCAGCGATTTTTTTATTCCCGGCGCCCCCGGCTTACCCAATAGCCAAAGACCGCTGCGGTGAAAAACATCAGAATGCTGTAGATGGCGGGCGGTACCGACATCGCTGAGTTGCCGATCACACTAAGTGCAATGTAAATAGCCAACGTACCGTTGTGAATTCCGATCTCCATACCAATCGCGATCGCTTGCCGCTTTTCTACATTTACCATCCGGGGTATGTAGTAGCCTATGGCCATGCTCAACACATTGAAAAGCAGCACGGGCAAGCCAAGTATGCCGGCATAGTCCATCAATAGTTGTCTTTCGCGTATCGTGATCGATGCAATGATGATCACAAGCACGATCGCTGAAGCGATCTTGACGGGCTTATCCATTTTGGAGGCAAACCCTGGAGCTCTGCTCTTGATCAGCATCCCGATGGCGACCGGCACCAGTACGACGGCAAATACCTCTACGATCTTCTTGAACTGCATCGGTACATATTGATCCGAAGCCATGAAGTATTCGAGGGAAAAGTTTACGATGAGTGGAAGCGTAAACAATGTCAGCAGGCTGTTGACCGCCGTCAATGAGATATTCAGCGCCACGTCCCCTTTGGAGAGGTGACTATAGAGATTGGCCGTCGGACCTCCAGGGGATGCGGCCAACAACATGAGTCCGACGCCAAGTTCGGGACTTAATCCACTGAGTTTCACTATAAAAAAGCAGACCACTGGTAAGATGAGCATCTGACAGATCAGCGCTACCGTTACGGCTCTCGGATACTTGGCGACGCGTTTGAAATCATCCAACGTCAACGACAAACCGAGGCCCAGCATAATGATGCCGAGCGCAAGGGGAAGAAATACATCAGTGGCAATGGTTTGCTGCATAGGGGGTTCGGTTTAAAGCGAGAAAATACCACTTTCCATCGGAGATTTGCATAATAAGTGACAGAAATTCTTGCCACCGTCAGGTTGTTGTGGGTCGCTATAATGATAACTTTGATGGGGGAGGTGAGTAGTGGATTGTTCGATCTTAGATTTCTGTTATGAGTCATTACGGTAGGAGGAAGTTCCTGAAATTGTCTGCTGCGGGTCTTGCGAGTACACTTTGGGCACCACTTATTCAGAAGGCGCTCGCTGTGAATGCTCACAATGCAACGCGCTCTATTCGCGATGTCGAGCATATTGTTATTCTGATGCAGGAGAACCGATCGTTTGATCATTACTTCGGTGCAATGAAAGGCGTGCGAGGCTTCGGAGACCGTTTTCCGATACCACTAGAGAGCGGGCAGCGCGTCTTCCATCAGACGGATGGGGAAAGGGTCATTCCACCATATCGCGCTCATGGCAAGAAGTCAAATGCTGCGCTGATCAATGTTACTCCGCACGACTTTGCTGATATGCAGGCGGCCTGGAACCAGGGGAAATACGGGCAATGGTCATTGTTCAAAACGCCTTACTCGATGGCGTACTACACACGGGAGGAAATCCCGTTCCAGTATGCGCTGGCAGAATCATTCACCCTGTCCGATGCGTATCACTGTTCGGTAGCAACGGGTACGGATCCGAACAGGATTGTGTTTTGGTCGGGTTCCAATTTTGATCCCGAAAAGCGCGCGGCGGGAATCAACTGCACTGACGTCGATTCCGAACCGTGCAACGTACGCTGCTGGGTGACCGGCGCAGAGCCTGATCCCGGCTACACCTATCGACTTAACGGCTTCAAGTGGCCGACGATACCGGATGTATTGCAAGAGGCAGGCGTCAGCTGGCGCATTTATCAGGATCCTAACGACAACTGGACAGGCGCGATGCATGGATGTCTCGCGTTTGATTCATTTCGCAATGCAAAACCAGGGTCGCCGATCTACGAGAACGGAATGAGACATTTTTCGCTTGAAGACCTCCGGCGCGATGTCCAGTCGAATCAACTTCCTGAGGTCAGTTGGGTACTGCCATCCAAGATCGACTCCGAACATCCCGGAGCACCCTCGAGCCCCTACCGGGCCGGGTATTTTATTCACCGGATACTGGAGGCACTGACCAGCAACCCGGAAGTATGGAGTAAGACAGTGTTTTTCCTGACATTCGATGAGAACGACGGGCTGTTTGATCATCTCCCTGCGCCCGCAGTACCATCGTATAATCTCGATAATACCCTTGCCGGAAAGTCAACGCTTGAGCTATCCGGCATGTACTTTCACAATGACAAGGGTACCGAAGCGTTTCCAAGTCCGATGGGAAGAGGAAAACGGATCTACCAGGATAAACGCGATACGATCTCCGGTCCGGTCAGACCATGGGGTATGGGTCCGCGCGTGCCGCTGTACGTTATATCGCCCTGGAGCAAGGGCGGCTGGGTCCATTCGGAGGTCGCCGACCATACGTCAGTAGCGCAGTTCATTGAGAAGCGATTTGGCGTCGTGGTGCCGGCGATATCGCCGTGGCACCGCGCTGTCAGCAGTGACCTCACATCGGCATTTGATTTTGAGTCGCCGAACGACCCGAGCTTTCCGGCACTCCCGGATATGTCAGACTTTCAGCAACGCGATGACGCATCCCGATTGCTTCCGAAAGCAGAGGCGCCCGCGATCCCCTCGCAACTGTATCAAGAGAAAGGCTCCGTGTACTCACGTCCGTTAACCTATGCTTTGTATTGCGAGATCAAACCGCTTTCCAGTAAAGGCCAGGTGCAGTTGGTGTTCAATAATAGAGGAAAGAAAGGTGCTGTCTATCATGTGTACGACATGTACCATCTTGACCGTATTCCGCGGAGGTATACAGTGGAAGCAGGCAAGCTGCTTTCCGATGAGTGGGTTGCTCAGGGCGTGGATGGAGCTTATCACCTCGAAGTATTCGGTCCCAATGGATTCTTCCAATCCTTCAAAGGATCTGTTCGTGTAGTGGAACCGTTGGTTCGTGTCGAATTCGATCACAACGACGGCGGACTACATCTTCATTGCAAGAATCCAGGTAGAGAAAAGCTACAGCTGCATATAAAGGAAAATGCATACGGCTACACCGCGCCGGGGCTTGTCTCCCTTTCAGCACTAAAAAGTGCGAAGCGATATCAACGGCTTTCTAAGAGCGGAAACTGGTATGACTATTCTGTTACCATGGGCAACGGTATGGAATACCGTTTCGCAGGACGCGTGGAAACCTCCAAACCTGCGATCACCGATCCGGCGATGGCTCAGCACTTGTAGCGATATTTCAATTGAGCATGTCCGACCAGGGCTTGGTGAAGAAGCCGGCTACTTTGCCTGCTTCGTTGTAAACAACCCGCAACTCGAGTTTCGTGTCTGATTTCGCGAACTTGCCTTTGTATCGAAGGATCGTGATCCCCGGTTGTTTTGTTTCCATGCTTCGACAAACTCTGAATCGACGTAGTCGCCGAACTGGGTTTGCACTTGCTTGTAAAGTGATGTTTGCATTTCCGGGGAGACCTGACGTTTCACTTCGTCGGTTGCCTCTATTCCGAACTCGTATGTTTCCCCCGCTTAAGTGTGCGATAGATTGATCGTTGAACTTCTTGCCCATCTCTATCTTGTCAACCGCCTGATCCGCGGATACTTTCTC
>CAYTMU010000035.1:0-40451 GCA_964438975.1 uncultured Roseivirgaceae bacterium
CGAGTAGCTGTCGCTATCCCCAAAATCCGCCAGGATCCCCAGCATCTTCACCTCCGGATTTTCAGACCTCAAAAACAGCTTATAACTAGCCTGTGAAATTGATACGAGCCTATAACGAAACCTCAGTAAGTCCGTGTCCAGACTTACTGACATACCCGGCTTCCTGTCGCCCAGGAAGATGACATACTGCTTCACCGGGATCTGATACCTGCGCACCAGCATGACGAAATACTCCGCCATACGATAGACCATCTTGTCCTCATCCTGCACCTGGAACTCAACATGCAGCACATATACATTACCATCAGCATCAGTTACTCTTCTGAGCGCATCTGGTTTCCGTTCCTTGGTGTGCTGGATATCATCCGGCAACTCTTCACTGTCGACGATCTCAAGTCCGAGGATCTCCCGGATGATCACAGGTAGCGTGGCATCGAGGGCCACGGAGCTCCCACGGAGAGGGATTAAGGGTGAGGTAATAAGTCGGATCGAACCCATCCATCCGATCGTTCGTGACCATCCGTGAAGTCCGTGGCAAAGGAAAAGACTAACGTGGACCTTTCTGCAACTTTACCACCTGTAGCGCAAGCTGCTCAACAAGCGGAGCAGGAGCCGTGCTCTCACCATCGGGAAACTGGTTGGAGAAGAACGCCTTTGCCGTCCAGATCTCCAGGATATCGGCGAGGTCGATTCCGTAGGGCTCATACATCCGGTTGTCAGATACCAAGAGCAATCTGCTCTCCTGATCTGCAAAATTAAAAACGCGCTTGAATACAATGCCGTCATTGCGCGTAACGAGGATATACAACTTTCCATTGCGGATCGCGGCAATGTCTTCCGCATATTCCGCAAAGATGATGCTACCCGGCTGCACCGGCAACATCGAATCACCCTGTATCTCAAATGCGCGGTACGTCCGGTTGCGCGGCAACACCGGCATACTGATCTTGGGAAGGTCCCTGACGAACTCCGGATCCTGAAATCCCGACAAGTATCCCGCGGATGCCTTTTGCGTAACGAGTTCAACATTCTCACGATCATGACTGTCTACGGTGATCGCGAGGACCTCCCGCTTTTGCTTGCCCGAAACACGCCAGGATTTTTCCGCCACTGTGCTCAGATCGGCATTGATCAGATTGTCGAGACTCACCTTGAAAAGACGCGCTACATCCGAAAGCACATTGAGCGGCGGAGTCGCACGTCCCTCCTCATAGGCTCCGAGGGTGGATTGCTTGATCTCCAGGCGCTCTGCAAATTCCCGTTGAGTATTCCCCTCACGGCTTCGCAGGAATCTTAAATTCCGGTTTACTTTCTCCATAGTGAATATCTTTTACCAGCAACGTATTGCGGGATTGGCGGGAAATGCACGCCGCTGACATTATCTGACGCAACGCTCGCACTTCCCGCTTCACACGCAAAATTATGCTATGGCAAATAGCTGATACAAACCTAAAGTTTTTAGTTCTTATTTGCAAATAATACTAATATTTTTAGTTATTTCGTGTCATGGAGCGGAACATCATACACCTGGATCTAGACGCTTTTTTTGTGGCGGTAGAATGCAAGAAGAACCCAAAACTTCGCGGGCGCCCCCTGATCATCGGCGGCAGCAGCAAACGCGGGGTGGTTGCCGCATGCAGTTATGAAACGCGACAGTTCGGCGTCCACTCGGCAATGCCAATGTATCTCGCTCTTCAACTGTGTCCGGAAGCAAAAGTGATATCCGGCGATATAGAGGGGTACAGTCACGCTTCCCAAGAGGTGACGGAAGTGATCGCCGAAAGCGCTCCGGCATTTGAGAAGTCCTCGATCGATGAGTTCTATATAGATGCAACCGGCATGGACCGCTATTTCGGCGCCTTCAAATGGGCGAAGGAACTGCGCGGGCGTATCATTCGCGAGACGGGACTTCCCATATCGCTGGCGCTGGCGGCGAACAAGCTGGTTTCAAAGGTTGCAACTGCCGAGTTCAAGCCTAATGCAGAGGCACAGATCACCCCGGGAACCGAACGTGAATTCCTCGCTCCGCTGAGTGTGGAAAAGATCCCGATGATCGGCAAGCAAACAGCGTCATTTCTTCACGACATGGGTGTGCGTACAGTGCAGACGTTGCGCGAGATGCCGGTGCAGTTTCTCGTCAGCGCACTCGGCAAGAACGGTCTTTCGCTGTGGAAGAAGGCGCACGGGGAGGACCCGTCGCCGGTCGTGCGTTACAGCGAGCAAAAGTCGATCTCGACGGAGTGCACATTCGACACGGATACCATCGATGTCACCCGCATACGATCGATCCTTATCGCCATGGTTGAGAAGATCGCATTTAATCTGCGCGAACAACACAAACTGACGTCCTGTATTACAGTCAAGATACGCTACGCCAACTTCGACACAGAGACCAGGCAGATACATATCCCATATACAGCGTCAGACGAAACCATCCTGCGCACAGCCCTTGATCTTTTCAACAAACTCTATAACCGCCGAATGCTGATCCGGCTGGTCGGCGTGCGGCTAAGCGGACTCGTTCACGGGAACAGCCAGATCAGCCTCTTCGACGATACGGCGGAAAATATAAACCTGTACCAGTCCATCGATCACATCAAGCACAGATTCGGCGTCGACAAGCTGATGCGCGCAAACACCATAGAAGTGAACAAGCGCGTGAGAATGGAGCTGAACATGTTCAGGCCAAAACCAACCTTCGCAATGAAACCGGAAACGATATGAAAATACATGCAGAACAAACCGCCACCGCGTTCCTACAAGGAGCCAGGGAACTCTCCTTTATCATCTCCCCTCCCCGTCACATCCTCAGCGATGTTTCGGTACTCAAGGACGACGTGCATTACCTGATCGGACGGGAGACGGAGGACCGGTACGCAAAAGGAAATATCGCGCTGTTCCGGTACAGCGATACCGAAGAACGCATGAGCCACTTGATCCGTTTCGTCGAGGCGCGCGCTCGGGAGTTGGATCCCTTCAACATCTTTCTAAAGGATTTCGGCGTCCTGTACAACGGTTCGTTTCGAACTATTTACCTGGATATCGTTAACAAAGCCCCCGTACAGGAGATTTTTGAAAAGATCGTTAAGGAAGATCCCGGCTACATTCCACACATTTCAATTGCGCGCAACCTTACTGTCAATGACTTCCTGCGGTGCTGGCCTTATCTCAAAGGACTGCGGTATAGCAATCAGCACTTCTTGTGCGACCGGATCAGCGTATTAGTGAGGAGGGACCGGAAGTGGCATCATTACAAGGATATCGGATTCGGCCGGATACGGGAACTCAGACGCGTTTAACAGATCAAAGAGCATGTATCTCAACTGCCATACTGCGTTCAGCTTCCGGTACGGAACGCTCACAGTCCAGCAGCTCTTCGACGAAGCGCGTCGCTGTGGCGTGCGCAAGCTGATACTCACGGAGATAAATAACACCGCCTCTTACGTCGAGTTGTTGCGTCTGTGCGCAAAAAACAAGTGCGTCGATGGCTTTGTCAGCCAGTATGGTGACGAGGGCTACGACCTCGAGATCGCCGTCGGGGTTGAGATCCGGCAAAATAACGAACTACTATACGTGTTGCTCGCCGAAAACAACAGCGGATTCGAGGCTATCAACCGATTCCTGTCGTTTCATCGCCGCGAACAACGCGTATTTCCCCGACGCGCGCCTGAGTTCAGCGATGTCTTCGTCATCTATGGGTACCCGACCATGGACGACGCTCTTCTTCGTTCCTGCGAGGTCATCGGTGTCTCCCAACACCAACTCAATCACTTTGCCGTGCATGCTTCCCGCCACAGCGATCCGGGGAAGTATGTCATTCTCCAGCCTGTAACATTCAGCTCGCGGGCAGACTTCAATATCCACCGCCTGATGCGTGCCATTGATCTCAACACCTTGCTGAGCAAACTGCCAGCGCATCAGCAAGCCCGTCCCGACGAAATCATGACACGGGAAGACGTCCTTGAACAAGCCTTCGCCAACTTTCCCTCGCTGATCGAGACCACCAGGTCACTACTGCGTCGATGCCGGCTCGACGTCGACATGACGGTGGACAAGAACAAGAAGCAACCAGAGGAAGACTGGCATTCACTCGTGGAGAAGGCATGGGTGGGTTTCCGAACCCGGTACGACGAAACACGTGCTGACCTACGCGAGCGTTTTGAGCGGGAACTGCGAATTATCCGCACTAAAAATTTCTGCAACTATTATGTCATCGCGCACGACCTCATCCAGTATGCTAACCGTATGGGATTTCCCTACGTCGGCCGCGGCAGCGGCGCGAACAGCGTCGTCGCATACTGTCTCGGGATTACCAATGTAGACCCTATCGATCTCGACTTGTACTTCGAACGATTTCTCAACGAAGAGCGCACCTCTCCACCCGATTTTGATATCGACTTCTCCTGGGATCATCGCGATGCTATCTATGACTATCTCTTCACCCGCTACGGCCGCGAACACGTCTGTCTCCTGGGGACTCACGTGACGTATCAGCGCCGGTCCATCCTCCGCGAACTGGGAAAGGTATTTGGCCTGCCGCGGGAGGAGATCAACGACCTTGTCGAGGACCCGTCGGCGCACCGCGACCGGGATCAGATCACACGATTGATATTCCGGTATGCCGATCGTTTCAAAGACCTTCCCTCGAGTTTGTCGATCCACGCGGGCGGTGTGCTGATCACCGATAAGCCGATCCATACGTACACCGCTACCGACACGTCCGCAAAAGGATACGCCGTTGCGCATCTCGACATGCACGCTGCGGAAGACCTGGGTATCTTCAAGTTCGACATCCTGAGCCAGCGTGGACTCGGCCACATCCGTGAGACCGTCGGGCACGTCAGGAAGAACCGGGGTGTTGAAGTGGACATCGATCGATTCGGGGATTTCAAACGGGATGAAAAGATCAAGGCGCTGATGCGCAGCGGCAAGACGATGGGTTGCTTCTACGTGGAGTCTCCCGCCATGCGCATGCTGCTCGGCAAGCTCCGGTGCGACGACTACCTGACCCTGGTGGCGGCGAGCTCGATCATCCGTCCCGGAGTTGCAAGCTCGGGGATGATGCGTGCCTACATCGAACGATTTCACGCGGCGCGCAACGGAGAGCCGTACAAACCGATCCATCCGGTGATCGGCGATCTGCTAAAGGAAACATTCGGTGTGATGGTCTATCAGGAGGATGTCATCAAGGTGGTCCATCACTTTGCCGGACTCACGTTGGCGGAGGCGGACGTACTCCGTCGAGGTATGTCGGGAAAATATCGGTCGCGCGAAGAGTTCAGGCGCGTCAAGGAACGGTTTTTCGAACAGTGTCAGAAACGAGGATACGAAGCCCAGGTTGCTGAACGTGTCTGGTTCGAGATCGAGAGCTTCGCGGGCTTTTCTTTCGCCAAGGGTCACTCCGCCAGTTATGCGGTGGAGAGTTATCAAAGTCTCTTTCTCAAAGCGCATTACCCGCTTGAGTTTATGGTCAGTGTGATCAACAACTTCGGTGGTTACTACAAAACTGAATTCTATTTCCACGAAGTCCGCATGAATCGCGGAAAGATCGACGCACCGTGTGTCAACAACAGCGGGTACCTCACATCGATCAAAGAAGAACGGATCTACGTCGGATTCGTACACCTCAAGAGCCTGGAAGAGAAGGTCGCACACGCGATTGTCGCGGAGCGGCTTGCCAATGGCCCCTTCCGCAGTTTCGAAGATTTCCTCCATCGCGTCGACGCCGGTCTCGAGCAGCTGCGCATCCTTATCCGTATCGGCGCTTTTAGATTCACCGGAAAAGACAAACAGCGCCTGTTGTGGGAGGCGATGTTGAATGTCCGTGGGCGAAAGCATATGCGTGTGGGTCACGGCTTGTTTGATACGCCCGCCGCGGAGTATGCTCTTCCGTCGCTGACCAGGCACCCTGTTGAAGATGCATTTGACGAGATCGAGCTTCTCGGTTTCAGTCTCACCGACCCGTTTCAGCTCGTGGCAAGTCCTACGCGCGGCGATACCGTCGCGACCGACCTCTCCCAAAAAATTGGACATACAGTACACATGCTTGGCTACGTTGTGGTCACCAAAGACAGCACTACGAGGACAAAACACCCCATGCAATTCGGCACCTTTCTCGACTTCAAAGGGAACGTGTTTGATACCGTACACTTCCCGGACATCGTCCGTCGTTATCCTTTCCGCGGACGTGGTTTCTATGACATCCACGGAAAAGTAACTGAGAGTTTCGGGGTACCCGTTGTCGAGATCACACAAATGCAGCGTTGCCCGATTATCAATAAACGCGCCGAACAGATCATGATCGAAAGCCGGAATACGTCGGTACCGGCGGGCTGACGGCATGCTATTTTTGAGATCCCCGCTGAACCTTAACATGATTCATATGGCGAACCTCAAAGATCTCAAAGTAGCTATTCTCACAGAGAATGGTTTTGAACAATCCGAACTGATTAGTCCAAAACAGGCAATGGAAGAAGCCGGTGTTAGCGTCCATATCGTGTCTCCTCAGAAAAACGAAGTGCGTGCCTGGGACGAGACCGACTGGGGCATCACTATCTCGGTGGACCGACCTCTTGATGAGGCCCGTCCGGAGGACTACGATGGGCTGATGTTACCGGGTGGTGTGATGAATCCCGACAAACTACGCACAAACCAGAAGGCTGTCAATTTCATCAAGCACTTCCTCGAGAACTCAAAACCGCTCGCTGTTATCTGCCACGGACCTCAAACGATGATCGAAACCGGACTTCTCAGTGGAAGGAAGATGACATCTTATCCGGCGATCAAGACAGACCTTGTAAATGCCGGTGTCAATTGGGTTGATGAAGAAGTGGTTGTCGACAACGGGCTCGTTAGCAGCAGGTCTCCTGAAGATCTCGACGCATTTAACAAGAAGCTGTTGGAAGAACTCGCAGAAGGCGTTCATGCCTGAGTAACTCGTCCGACCAGCTGCCGTCTGATCACGGGTGCTGCCACTATCAGAACAACTCCTTTGCGATCCGGTAGATCGGATCGGACTTGCCCATGGAATAGAAGTGCAGCGTAGGAACTCCGTGCTTGATCAGTTCTCTTGATTGCTTGATCGCCCACTGGATACCGACCTCTTTCACAGCGGCATTGTCCTTGCATTTCTCCACTTCATCCGCAAGGTCTTCCGGAATGTCGATGTGGAAGGTGGTCGGAAGAATGCTCGCTTGCGCTTTGGTAGTGATCGGTTTCAGCCCCGGTATGATCGGTACGTGAATCCCGGCTTCTCTGCACTTGTCGACATAGGCGAAGTACTTTTGATTATCGAAGAACATCTGCGTCACGACATATTGCGCGCCGAGGTCCACTTTTAGTTTGAGATACTTGAGATCGGTTTTCAGATTAGGCGCGGCAAAGTGCTTCTCGGGATAGCCCGCTACCCCGATGCAGAAGTCAGTCGGCGCCGAATTCTGAAGATCCTCATCGAGATACCTCCCCTGGTTCATATCCACGACCTGTTGCAACAGATCCGAAGCGTGTTTATGCCCGTCGGGTTCGGGAACGAACCTTCCCTCGTTCTTGATACCGTCCCCCTGTAGCACCAACACGTTGTTGATGCCGAGGAAGTGCAGATCAATGAGTGCATTCTCCGTTTCCTCCCTGGTGAAGCCACCACAGATGATATGCGGAACCGTATCGACCTTATAGTGATTCTGTATGGCAGCACATATGCCAACCGTACCGGGTCTCTTCCGGATCGATCGCTTCTCCAGCAGACCGTTCTCCTTCTTCTTGTAGATGTATTCCTCGCGGTGGTATGTTACATCGATGAAGGGAGGCTTGAACTCCATCAGGGGATCCAGGTTTTTGAAAAGATTCTGGATGTTGTCGCCCTTTAACGGCGGAAGGATCTCAATTGTAAAAAGAGTTTTTCCGTTGGCGTTGTTGATATGGTCACAAACTTTCATATTCATTTTCTTGCCACAGTCGTTGTGCTGTAATAGCCATGCATTAAATTCTATATATCATAAGACAGGTTCGGCGCAAGCCAGCGCTCCAACTCCTCCACGGTCATCCCCTTCCGCATTGCGTAATCCTGTACCTGGTCCTTCTCGATCTTTCCAAGTCCGAAATACTTCGAATGCGGATGAGAAAAATAGAATCCGCTCACCGCCGCCGCGGGATACATCGCGTAGGAATCCGTGAGGATGATCCCTGCGTCTTCTGCCTTGAGAAGGTCGAAAAGCAATCTCTTCTCCGTGTGATCGGGACACGCCGGATATCCCGGAGCAGGCCGGATACCGCTATACTTTTCGGCTATCAGGTCATCATTCTCCAGGCACTCGTCGGCAGCATATCCCCAGAATTCTCTACGTACTTTCTCGTGCAGACATTCGGCGAACGCCTCTGCAAGCCGGTCGGCCAAGGCTTTCGCCATGATCTCGGAGTAGTCGTCTTGACGGGATCTGCACTGCTCTATGATCTTTTCGAGCCCGATCCCTCCTGTCACGGCGAACATTCCGAAATAGTCCTTTTCTTTCTCCGGCGAAACAAAATCTGCAAGACAGAAATTCGGGAGACCCGGAGCCTTCTTGTTCTGCTGGCGAAGAAAATGGAACGTTCCGACGTCGTTCGCGCCGTCAAACAGATGCACGTCGTCACCATCGCTTACCGCTTCATAGAACGCAATAACCCCGTTCGCCTGAAGGCTTCTGTCGCGAATGATCGAATCCAGCATGCGGTTAGCATCCTCGTAAAGCTTTGTCGCCTCAACTCCCACCACCGGATCCTGCAATATCCCCGGGAAACGTCCCGCCATCATCCAGGTCTGGAAGAACGGCGTCCAGTCGAGATAGCGCCTCAATTCCTCCAACGGAAAGGCAAGCAGTTCCTTCCTTCCGAGGAACTTTGGCCGTGTAAACCGCGTCGTGTTCCAATCGATCATCACCCGGTTTTCGCGCGCTGCCGCCAGCGATATGTAGCGTTTGTCAGCCTTTCGACTGTTGTGATCTATCCGCAACTTATCATATTCCTCCTTGAATCGCCGCATTATCCCGGTGCGTGAGTCCGGATTGATCAACTCACTGGCGACCGGAACGGAGCGCGAGGCATCGAGAACATGGATAACAGCGCCCTCGTACACGGGGTCAATTTTCACCGCCGTATGAATCCGCGAGGTTGTTGCACCACCGATCAGTAACGGGTACGTCAGGTTCTGGCGTTGCAACTCTCGTGCGACGTGCACCATCTCGTCAAGAGATGGAGTGATCAGGCCGCTGAGGCCAATGATATCGACATTCTCCTTCCGCGCTGTCTCAATGATCTTCTCCGGGGGTACCATCACGCCGAGGTCGACGACATCATAATTATTGCAGGCGAGAACGATCCCTACGATATTCTTGCCGATATCGTGGACATCGCCCTTAACTGTTGCCAGCAGGATCTTCGCGGCCGCCTTTTGCGCCACTCCACTATTCTTCTTTTCCTCTTCGAGATATGGCGTGAGGTAAGCGACCGATTTTTTCATTACTCGCGCACTCTTCACCACCTGCGGAAGAAACATCTTGCCCGATCCGAACAGATCGCCGACGACGTTCATGCCATCCATCAGGGGTCCTTCTATTACCGTCAGCGGACTGCCGTATTTCAACCGGGCCTCGTCTGTGTCGGCATCGATATAGTCGATGATCCCTTTGACAAGCGAATGAGCGAGTCGCTCTTCAACTGACCCCTTCCTCCATGCGTCGTCAACTTCTTTCTTTTTCGCCGATCCTTTGACTGTTTCAGCAAACTCAAGTAGCCGTTCCGTTGCGTCATCACGCCGGTTCAACAATACATCCTCGACACGTTCCAGCAATTCCTTGTCGATCTCGTCATATACCTCAAGCATGGTCGGGTTAACAATACCCATATCCATGCCGTGGCGAATGGCATGATACAGGAATGCCGCATGCATCGCCTCCCGTACTTTCTGATTGCCGCGGAAACTGAATGAAACGTTGCTGACACCGCCGCTAACATGTACATGCGGTAGATTCTCCCGGATCCATTTCGCAGCGCGGAAGAAGTCCAGCGCATAATTCCTGTGTTCATCGATCCCGGTGGCGACCGGGAAGATGTTCGGGTCGAAGATGATATCCTGCGGCGCAAACTTCACCTCGTTGACAAGAGTATCATACGCGCGTTTGCATATCTCAATACGTCGCTCATAGGTATCGGCCTGACCTTGTTCATCAAACGCCATCACCACCACTGCCGCACCATATCTCTTAACCAGTTTGGCCTGGCGGATAAACTCCTCTTCTCCTCCCTTGAGGCTGATCGAATTAACGATACCCTTGCCCTGAATGCATTTGAGACCCGCTTCGATGACATCCCACTTTGAGGAGTCGATCATCACCGGTACCCGCGATATCTCAGGTTCGGATGCCATCAGGTTCAAAAACCTTACCATGGCGGCTTTCGAGTCCAGCATCCCTTCGTCCATGTTGACGTCGATGATCTGGGCGCCGCCGCGGACCTGGTCGAGTGCTACTTCCAGCGCTTCCTCGAATTTATCTTCCTTGATCAGCGACAGAAAGCGCTTCGATCCCGTTACATTCGTGCGTTCACCTATGTTTACAAAATTCGACTCCGTTGTGATCTCGACGGCCTCGAGACCACTTAGTTTCAAGTTGTTCTGCATGTTGCTCTTCTGATAGTATCGTTCAATGCCGGAATGCTCATATCGCTAATTCTGCGTTCACTTTTCTCGGGCTATAGCGTTTTGCCAATTCTGCGATCTTGCTGATGTGCTCCGGCGTGGTTCCGCAACATCCTCCCAGGAGATTGACCAACCCTTCCTTGAGATACTCTTCAACCTCTGCAGCCATCTCCTCCGGAGTTTGGTCGTACTGCCCGAACTCGTTCGGAAGGCCTGCATTGGGATAAGCGCTGACAAACATCGGCGCCTTCTGATTCAGTACCTGCAAATAAGGCCGCAGTGCACTCGCTCCCAACGCGCAGTTCAAACCGATGCTGAGCAACGGCGCATGCGACACTGAGATCAGGAAAGCTTCGGTGGTCTGCCCTGACAACGTGCGGCCGCTGGCGTCGGTGATCGTTCCGGAGACCATGACCGGGAGTTCTCGGCCGATTTCGTCGAACAGTTCCTGGATGGCGAACAGTGCTGCTTTTACGTTCAGGGTGTCGATGACGGTTTCGAGCAGCAGCATATCGACGCCGCCGTCGATCAACGCACTTGCCTGCTCTTTGAACGCCGCTGCAAGCTGATCGAAGTTGATCGACCGAAACCCCGGGTTATTGACTTCCGGAGAAAGGGAGGCGGTTTTATTTGTTGGCCCCATAGCTCCGGCGACGAACCTGGGCTTGTGGGGTTCCTTTTGTGTAAACTCGTCGGCAACCTCCCGGGCGATCTTTGCAGCCTGGTAGTTAATCTCGTAAACAAATTGTTCGAGATGATAATCCGCTTGAGCAATCGTCGTTGCACTGAATGTGTTTGTTTCGACAATATCGGCGCCGGCTTCAAAGTACTGTCTGTGAATGTCCCTGATGATGTCCTGGCGGGTGATCGACAGCAAATCGTTGTTTCCTTTCAGAGGATATTGGTGATCTCTGAATTTCTCTCCCCGGAAGTCCTCTTCCGTCAGCGTGTGGCGCTGAATCATTGTTCCCATAGCCCCATCGATAATGAGGATGCGTTCATTCAAAATGTTCTGGATGTCCATAGACCTTCGTGCTTAAGCATATCCAGAAGGCCCTCGGAAAGACGGGTTACTTATCTTTTCACGCACCAGTATCCGGTGTGATGGGATTTAGCACAACACCCACCCGTTTCCGGAGGATAGGATGCTAAGACGTCAAAGGGCCCAGTCCCTCGGTCTTTCTGGATAAGCACTGCAAAGAAAGGCAATCTGATTGAAAGGGCCAAATTGGTCCACAGTCCGCGGTCTACGGTCGACGGTTGCGGGGACTAAATTATCAGGATTTCTGTTTCTTCACCATGGTGTCTGGCAAATAGGCCCCACCCGATCGCAGGTGAGAACGATACCAAACAGCGATCGATAGAAGATACTATAATTTATAATTTCAGGCACGCACAGACCGTGGACCGCCGACCGTAGACCGTCGGCCAAATTACCTACCTTTGCACAACCACGTTCCACTCAATCGTTTGAAATTAGCAGCCATCGATATCGGTTCAAATGCAATACGGTTCCAGGTCTCTACTGTGTTGGAAGCAAAGGAGGGTACGCTCTTCAAAAAGCTGGAGTATATCCGCTTTCCGATGCGTCTGGGCCACGACGTATTCACTACGGGAAAGATTAGTGCGCGAAGCCAGGCCAGATTCCGGAAACTGATGAAGGCGTACAAATTGCTTCTGGAATTATATGAAGTGCGCGACTACATGTTCTGCGCTACTTCGGCCATGCGGGAAGCGGAAAACGGCCAGGCTGTGGCCGATGATGTGTTGGAAGACCTCGGTATCCGGATAGAGATCATCGACGGCGACCAGGAAGCCGATCTTATCGATCGCGCGATCGAATCCTATCTCGACGAAAAGACCTATCTGCATATCGACGTGGGCGGTGGTAGCACTGAATTGAACTTCTACGCCAACGGGAAGAAGATAAAAACCCGGTCATTCAAGATCGGAGCCGTTCGGATCCTGGAAGGCAATGATTCCCCTGCCGCGTGGCATGAGATGGAACGGTGGATCCGCGAGGAAGCAAAAAAGGAATACGGGCGAGTCACAGCGGTAGGAACCGGCGGCAACATCAGCAAGGTATTCGAGCTGGCGCGGCTGCGTCCGGGTAAGACCATGTCGCTACAGCGCATCCGTGAACTGCGCGAAACGATTTCCGGCCATACCCTCGACGAACGCATCTACAAGCTTCAAATGAACCCCGATCGCGCGGATGTGATCATTCCCGCGACCGACATCTACACCCGTGTCATGGAATGGGCGCGTGCATCCAGCATCTTGGTTCCGGATGTAGGTCTCAAGGACGGAATGATGTTGCTGATGGCCGAGCGCGCGAAAAGCACGGGCTCTTAGTGCGAGAAAAATACCGGGCAATCGAGGTCCCGGTGGATATCTCTCAACCGCGTGCGGTAGTTCAGCATGATCTCGTGCGTTCCGCGCGAATACATACGAATGTCAGACACCGTCCAGTCGTATGAATATCCGACATAGAACTTTTCGCTCAACTTGAAGTTGACATACGAGATCGCGCCGTCGCCACTGCGATACGAAGTACCCAGGCTGATGAGCTCTTCGAATGCCACACTGAGGTTATAATCCACGCTAAGCGGTGTGCCGTCCTGAACGCGGAAGAGAAGTGATGGCGTCAGGATAACCTTCTGCGTGCGCGGATCGAGCGGAAGCTTCACGCCTCCATGCAGATAGTAGAAACGCGGGGTACGCAATTGCTCCAGAGGCCCGTTGAATAATTCGGAATGCGTGAGGATTGCCGGGACCGAGAAGCCGGCGAACACCTTCGGGTTATAGTAAAACAACCCGCCACCAAAGTTCGGTTTGAACTCATTCATGAACCCGGAGAAAGTAAGATCCTGATCCTTCCACCGCAGTCGGAGGTCGCTGAAATCAGCATTATAACTGTTGAAGCCCATGGATACTCCCATGGAAAAATGACCTTTCCGAGCCGGGTCTTTGATGATATAGGCGTAGTTTCCAAAGATACCGGTATTCGAATAGCTGCCGATGCGATCTACGGTGGCCATCAGCCCCACTCCCACCTTACCTTCATACAAGGATGTATGTGCACCTAGCGTCCCCGTAACGGGTGCTCCCGGAAAGTTGACCCACTGATTCCGATACGTCATCGACGCACTTAGCTGCACGTGACTTCCCGCGTAGGCGGGATTGATCAGCAACCCATTGAACAGATACTGGGAATACACAATGCTGTGCTGCCCTTGCGAATACAGTGGCAGCAGAGCGAACAATGCGAACCAGATAAAACAGCGCTTCTTCATACACATTATCTCAAAAGCTCGAGGTATCCTGTCCTGGGTTCCGAGCCATCGCGTTTGTCGATGATATAGAAATAGGTACCGTCTGGCAACTCGTTGCCCAGCAGGTTGATACCGCGGTTAGACAACCCGTCGAACAAGACATCCTGGTTGTCGTACCCGTTTGCTTCGTACACCAGCGTTCCCGCGCGGTTGAATATCTTCACGTTGTTCCCCGGGAAGTCGTCGATACATGCGATCTCAAAGTAGTCATTCATGTTATCGTTATTTCGCGAGATGCCGTTGAACACGAGAATGTCAGGCATGATCGTGAACGTCTTCTCCAGGCTACACTGCTGATACGTCGTTGCGATAACACTGAATTCACCTTTAGGCAGATTTGATAACCTCGCACCCCACCGGACGTCGCTGCCGATATACCATTCAATTTCATACAACTCAATGTCATTCTTGAGGACCAGTTCGGCACTACCAATGTCCTCTTCGCAGTTAGTCGGCACCGTCACGATGTCAAAATCCGGGAGTTCCTGGAATGGAAGCACTTCCGTTACGACGGGCGCGGAAATACAACCCGACTCAAGATTGGTAGCTGTTGTAGTATAAAGACCTTTGTCGAGTTCCCGGTAGAATTCCCCAACTTCGTCCGAGATCGTACGAATCGTATTTCCGTCGTACCATTGCAGGAGGTATCCGAACGTAGTGCCGTTTACCGTCGCCTGCAAAGCCCCATTGGGATCTACGCAGTTGGTCAGGTGCGACAACACTGTCACGGTCGGCTGAGGCACGTTGACTGGCTGATTATCTATCAAAATGGAAGCCATGTTCTCACACTGCGTCATCACGTCAGTCGCACGCACCACATACGTCGCCGCAGTGAGTCCTGTTACCTCAGGTCCCGTGTAGATAGGCGCTCCTGAGACGGTGCCAGGGAACCAGTCAAATACATATCCTATCACCTGACCGCCAACGGAAGCATACGCGACACCATTGGGATTGGCCGGATCACAATAGGTGAGCGGATTGCGTTGCACCACCTGCACCGCAGGCATGACGCGTTCGTCTGTTACCCGGGTCGTGTAAGATGTCGACTCGCAGAACGCGTGAGTGGGATGCACGGCGATCACCGTGTATTGTCCCATCGGTACACCCGTTATTTCTTTCGTTGTATACGTAGGCACACCTGTGGCCACTGGCCCTGTGTACCACTCGTAGTTGTAGAGTCCGCCATTTCCGTTCAGCGTCGTAGCGAACAGCGTTCCATCATCCGTCACGCAGTTGGTCCTTCCGACTGCAGAAGCGAGCACCTGGATCCGAACTGTTTCAACCCCGAAGAGATATGTCTCCGTGTTGACACAACTGGTAGCCGGATTTGTCACGCGAACAGTGTACTGAAGCGGATCGTTGAAAAAGACGCCTGAAAGCTCAGGTGTTCCCGTTCCGACAGACGTGCCGGTATCATCAGTACCTTCAAACCAGTCGAAGATATAGTTGCCCGAATTGAGTGGATCGTTGTCAGCCGACACGCGGAGATACCCCCCTGTCTCCGGTAGCACACACACAACCGGGTTGGTGAATTCCTCCAGGGTAATGATCGGAAGCGCCGTCCGGTCGAATACGATCCCAGCTGTTTCGGTTGAGACACATCCAAGCGCGTTCCTCACTCTTACCGTATAATCTCCGGCCACAAGGTTGTTGATTCCCGTCACCCCGGCGGTAAAGCTGGGAGTCGAGGGATGAAGCATTCCGGACTCATCCGACCAGAGGTAGTCGTAGAGCGCAAGGTCAGCCGCCGGAGTCGAGACGCCGTTACGCGTTTCGGCGATACCGGTTACCGAAGCACTACCATTCTGCGCAGGGAAACAAAGAGTCTGATCGGTCGCGTCAACCAAAAGGTTAAAAGATGTCGGTGTGAATCCGACAGCCAACGTAGCATGGTTTGAGCAACCACGGTTCGGCGAAGTGTTGTCCACTGCGACCAGGGTATAGTCTCCCTGCGGTTGGTTTGCGAGTATATCTGTGGTCCCAATGGGAACACCGCTCGTAACATTCTTTCCGGCAAACCACTCGAGATCATAGTTCGCGGATGACGCGGGCATCGTGCCATCGAAGATGATGGCGGCCAGCTGGCCGTTCGCGTGCGTAAGGTCACACGCAAAGTTCGCTATGGAGGACAATTCCACCACAGGTCTCGTCGTCAGATCCAGCAACGTGACGGAGAAAGGAGCGGTCTCGCATCCTGAAGAAACCCCTCCTGCTTTCGTACCTGTAACCGTATACGTTCCGGCATCTGCACCTGTCAGCATATTATCCGGCACCGGCGCAAGTGCCAGCGCCCCCTTCGTCCAGGCAAATGCGTACGTTCCTGGAAGATTCACATGCGCAGGGTTGCTCGTATCGATCTCAATGCTGCCGTTAAACGGTGCGCAATCAGACTGGTCGATCTTCGCGACGTTCAGAATTTGTACGGGTATTGTGTTCTGCCGCACAGTGACCGATCCGTTGGACGGACATTGTGTCAATCGGTTGGTGACAGTTGCAAGGTATTCTCCCATGCCGACGTTGTCGAACGCGGTAGTAGTGTACGGACTCGAAACGTCAACCGCATCTGCGATCGTCACGAACCCGCCCGGATGACTGGTCCATGCAATATCGTAGTTCGATGCACTACCGATCCCCGCCGTCGTCGCACTGAGCGTGATCGACGCATCGTATGTATCGTTGCACGACGTATTCGGAGTTGACACGAGACTCACAACTGGATATTCCCGCGCATCGCCGACGACTACCTTGAACGGAGCTGATACACAACCTGACGCGGGTGCCGCACCCGCGCTGCGGGTGGCCTGTACGAAATAAGATCCTATCGCGAGGTTCGGAACTGACGCGCCCGCACCAATGCTGTTGCCGTCGGTGTCACTCCAGGCAAAACTGATATCACCCGGGACAGGCGCTCCGCCGACCCTGACATCTCCCAGATCAACGGATACACTTCCGTCGGCAGGCAGGTAACAAACCTGCTGCGGTGTTGCAGACGCCGCCAGAATTTCGACGGGAACGCTGTGATGCTGGACGCCGACGGAGCCGTCCGTAAAGCACTGCGTCGCGTAGTTAGTCACCCGTATCGAGTAAGATCCTTGTCCCACGCGATCTGTAGCCAATGTCGCAAAGGGACTCGGCGTATTGTCATTCGGTGAGTTCGAAACGATGAAATCTGTATTGCCCAGCCCATCCGGATCGTTTGTCCATACGAAGTTATAATTCGCGCCCGAACCCGGACCGGATGCTGTGCTCGCAGTTACCGTGATCTGCCCGTCAAAATTCACATCGCACGCCGTCGACGAGATCGTCGCAAAGCTGATCGTCGGTGTCACGCGACGGTCGAGGATCGTAAACGGAACAGGAGACGTTACACAACCTGACCCGGTAACGCCCGGCGTCGCCGGAGCGATCACCGCGTTCCGTTTTGCCGTCACGTAATACGTTCCTACATCGAGTCCGTTCTGTACCAGCGAAGCGTGATCAGCAACAAACGGCGCGTTCATCACGGCGTTGTTCGCCCATGTGTACAGAAAGTCACCCGTATTCCCGGGCGCATTGTTTACGGTCATGGCTGTGACAGTACCCGTGCCGTTGACTGCCAGCGGCGCGCACACATCCACATGTGTCGGCGTCACGCTGACGATCTCCATCGGGATCGTCTGACCGGTGACGGAGACGTCGCTATCCGTAAAGCATTGCGTCACTGAATTCGTCACCCGAATGCCGTATGCGCCCTCCCCGATCAGATCGGTGTTAGGCGTCACAAAAGGACTCGGTGTATTGGCGGTCAGGGAATTCGATGCGCTGGCATCTGACGGAACATGGGTCCATACGAAGTTGTAATTCGCTCCGAAACCGGGACCTGAAGCCGTACTGGCGGTCACGGAGATCTGTCCATCGAAGTTGAGGTCGCAGGCAGTTGAGGAAATTGTAGAAAAACTGAGTTGAGGGTATATCCTTCCATCAGTGATGTCACGTCGCAGCGGAGTAGATTCGCAACCGATTCCAATACCGCCCGCCTTCCTGACTGCTTTCACATAATATTTGTCAAGTGCAATAGCTGGATACGTTGCAAGCGATAACTCGGTGTCAACTGGAATTGCGCCATTGCGCCCATCAATGACAATCGACGCCGGTAGTAAGTCAGTCTTAAACCAAACGTAATCGAAATCGGCAACTGTCCCTCCCGCGCCGTCTATGAACACCTGAAGGTTGTCAATCTGGCCGTCAAACGTCGCGCAGTTTGTCAACTCAGACGCGATGGCATCCAACGTGAATACGGGCGGTGCAATTCGCAGGACTGTCGTACTTAACGCACTGAAACATCCCGTTGCCTCATTGATCGCTGTTAGTTGGTAACTTCCCTCGTTGATACTTCCAAACAAATTCGCCACCCCGCTATTACCAACAGAGTTTGCTGGTTGGCCGGCTGCGCCGGCAGGCGCCCAGGTATAAGCGTATGTCCCGGCAACGCCCGGACCCGAGTTTGTGGTAACGTCAACCTGAAGGCTACCTTCGAACACCGTTGGATCACATGCCGAATCACCGAAGGGTGTTAGCGAGATTTGTGGTACCACCTTACTGGCACCGATGCTGATGTTGTATGCCGTGCTGCGACAGCCCATACCACCACTCGCGCTGACGTCACTCACCTTTGTCGCCACGACCCAATAAGCGCCATCGATTATAGGTGTGCTTGGTAGCGGAGCACCTGTATTTGACAACTCTTCCCCACCCTTTGTCGCGCCAGGATCGCCAACCTCGGAATAGATGTTTACAGATAGTGCAGCGTCTGTAAACCAGTCAAATCGGTAATCGGAAAGATCCTCCGGTCCTCCACCGACGACACTAAGTTGATTGATCAACACTCCGGCAGATTGCTCCAGCAGAGGGTCGCAGTACTCAGCATCCGTAATAGTGAAAGACCCTGCGGTAAGTTGAGGCATCGTCGGTTTATTCAACACGGTAAAATTCCGAGTCGTTTCACAGCCTGTCGAAGCTGTTACGGTGAATGAGTATACATCCGGTCCCAAATCACTCGCAGAATAGCTTCCTAACGTCAATCCCGGCATCGGGAACACGCTATTAGGATCGGGCATCATCGTTACCTCGTAGGTAACTCCCGCACCAGTCTGATCGTCAGGGTCCTTGCTGATGGTAAAATCAATCTGGCCATCTGCCTGATTCAGATCGCACGCCGTATTAGGTATGATCGGGCCTGTGAGTGAAAGAATTGGTGATTGAGCATCTGCGTCAATAATGACATCTTGCGAGATCACGCAACCGGGCACATTTCCTGAGTATGTCTCTCTCACGTGCACAGTATAAGATCCCGGAGCGAGTGAAGACGAAATCATGAATGGGTTGACCGGCTCCCCAGGAGTGAACGTAGACACAATTGGAGTGAGGTCGCGGAACAGCGTTACCTCATAATTGGTCTGATTGATCGCAGGTGGCGCGATCGGGGGATCTTCAATCTGAATCTCGATTGAACCGTTTCCGACATCGTAAGGACAAATCGTCGAGTTCGTCTTGTTGATCCTCAGCACTGCGTGAGAATCCAGGTATGGAAGTGTGTGTGGCAAATATGCCTGACAGCCCGATGCCGTGTGCGTCACCTGAACTGTGTACAACCCCGAGGTAACACCGGTAAGTGTAGGTGTATTCGTAAGTGTAGCACCTGAGTAGACTGGTGGATTATTGAAGTAATTGATACTGCCAAGTCCTGCATCGGATGGAGAAGGTATACCGGCGTACCATTCAAACGTGTAGCCCGCTTCCACGATGTCACCGATCGATCCGTCTCCGTTGGAAGTGATATCAATCCTGGGCCCGCCAGGTGTCTCGGAAAGCGATACTGCATTTCCCCCAATAGCCTGGACATAGTATATCTTATTGGCAATAAGCGGAAGAGGAAGGGACGTTCCCCCGCTTCGCGTAATAACAACAGCTGAGTTTACCGGAAGTGCCAGCGGGGACGTCGTGATAAGCTGATCAGTCGCTGCATTGGCCGTGAACGCATTAGGCGTCAGTGTCAGGTGCACACCTCCTGTAAGTTCTCCCGCAGCAGTATTGCAGTCCGTCGGAATCACTCCGTTTACTATCACAGGATAAATATCAGGTGTAGCATCCCCTACCAAACCGATTACCGGGTGTGACTTACAACTTGTTGTGTTATTGACAACAACGAGGGTATAACTGCCGGGCATCAGGTTCTGGTAGTTGCGACCGCTTAAGTTGTCATCATAGTTCGCAACCACATAGTTTTCATCGGCGGCGTCGTTATCATTATACCAATAGTATGTGTGGTCAGCCAGATCCGTGGCAATGAGTGCGCCGTTTGCCGGTGCACAGGTCGTTGCATCAACAGGCGTAACGGTAACCGAAGGAGTGACAAGATTCTCGTTCAAAAATACAGCCTGCGTACTCTGGCACTGGGTGGCATCCCGCACAACCGCGATCGTGTACGATTGGTTTCCGCGTAGGCCTCCTATTGCATTCGCTACCGTCGTATTCGTAACATTATCAACCCAGCTAAATGTGTAGCCAGCGGTAACCCCTACTACCCCTCCGATCGCGCCCTCGTCAATAGATGCAGCGAGCGAACCGTTTGGAGTCAATGGATCACAGGAGGTCTGATCTACAGAAACGACATCAATCTGTGGGAAGAATAAGTCGTCATCAATGGTCACGGCCGCTGGGTTGGATGCGCAATTATCATCCAGGTTACGAACAGTCAAGGTGTACGATCCGGCTGCCAATGCTGTGATGGTTTCAGCAGGTCCCTGAATACCGTCGGACCACACAAACTCGTAGTCACCAAAATCCGAAGGTGCTATGGCCGATCCGCGGTAGGAAAGTGTCGTGATCGTAGCTGTTCCATCCTTCGCAATCGTACATAGTGTGTTGTCAGTTCCGGCCAACGGTCCTAGGACCGGAACTTCACTATCATCCTCGACAGCAACGACGGCCGTATTGACGCAACCCGTTTGAAGTATCGTAACTTCCACTGTATACTCGTAGAGTGATGCGCCGTTCATACCACCTTGCACATCCGCATAAGAACTTGTCGTAGCGGTCGTGTTTAACAGTACGGGGCCGGCCGAACCATCTGCATCGAACCACCGGTAATCGTACGTCCTGCCATTTGGAACCACATTCGTGACTGTTGCAATTCCATCCGGTGCACCGCCAACGCAGTTCTGCGATGCAACCGAACTTGTCGAAATCGTCGGAAGCACCCGCGCACTCGATACCTGGGCCTGATGCGGATCGCTCGCGCAACCAGTCAGAGTATGAACAGCGGTAAGCGAATAGTTACCACCATCAACATTTTGAAGAACATTCTCGCCTACTCCGTTCAAACCAGTGCTCCATGTAAAGTTGAAGTCAGTGCTCGTCGCGGCGGCGTAATTTCCTGTCGCGTTGATCGCAGCAGTGATTGCTCCATCATAGACTCCGCCACCTAGGACAGCCAATGCAGGATCACAGATCGTGACGGGCGTCGATGTCAATGTGAAGAAAGGAGTTTGTTTACTGTCCGCAACATTCACCACTGCAGTATTCTGACAGCCATTCGATAAGTTCGTCACCAACACCGTGTAATTCTGACCCGCGCCACCCTGCACGCTCTCCAACTGGATATCGTCATTGGTCGCATGACCCGATACATCGAACATTGAACCGGTCCACGCAAATGTGAACCCAGTCGTCGTCGCGGCGGCTCCGTCAACACTGACGACTCTCGCCTGGCCGTCCGCCAGAAGCGGATCGCAGTTCGTGGACCCGTCGCTGCCAGTCACCAGGTCGGGGATGTCCTGGTTGTTCTGCACCTGGATATTCGCCGGCGTCGAAACACAACCCGTCAATGAATGCGTTGCTGTAATAGTATAATTGATACTACCTTCCAACTCCAGGAACCGATTGTGATTCGGGCTCGCATCCTGAGTACCCGCGCCCCCGCCCAATACAAATGTATAATCAGTCAGGGCGCCCACCATGTTGTCAACCGTCGTCGTAATCGTACCGTTGAACTGCACAGTCGGCGACGTCAGCAAAGGGTCACATACTGTATTATCAGTCGGGTTCAAGGTGAGTTCCGGAAGCACTTTCACATCGGCTACGTTCACAACCGCGGTGTTCTCGCACCCGGTCAGGCTATTCGTCACCAGCACTGTATAGTAGGATGCTGCTCCGCCCTGAACACCTGTCAGCACAGCCGTCGTAGCTGATGGATTTGTCGCGGCGTCAATCGGTGTGGTTGTTCCATTTCCGATGTGCCACTGATAGGTATAATCGTTTGTCGAACCTGGTGTCGCACCATCTACGGTCGCCACGTAAGCACTTCCGTTAGCCAATGTTAGATCGCAGTTCGTCGATCCCGTATTTGCCGTGGTCAGCGTCGGCAGGTCAACTGCGTCATCCACGACGATCTCCACCGGATCCGAAACGCATCCTAAATTCTCGTTGGTCACGGTTACGGTATAGGTGCCTGCGTCAATTCCGCTGATCGTAGCTCCTGTCTCTCCAGGAATAATCACGCCATTGCGTTGCCATTCGTATGTGTAGGTGTGCCCGGGCTGGGAATTCGGATTGGTGGCAAAGGTCGCGGTCACGGAACCGGTGAAGCCTATACCGGGACTACATATGCTGTTATCCTGTTTTGTCAGTGCGAGAGAGGGCTGGGCGCTGATGTCGTTGATCAATACCATTGCTGTGGTAAAACATCCCGTCGCGAGACTGATCGCCTTGACCGTATATGTGCCGGCGGCACGGTCAGCAAGCGTCGAATTTTCCAGCAGGAAATTCGTTGTATCCGCTCCGGTAAACCACCGGAACTTGTATCCTGTCGTAGTCCCTCCTACCTCGGCAGAAGCATGCCCGTTCGGCGTCACCGGATCGCAGTTGCTTTGCCCGACAACTGAAGTTGTCACAACGGGGTCTACTGTTTGATCGAGGACTTCGATCAGACCCCGTGCCGAACCGCAGCGGGAGTTGACGTCTACTGCAACGACTGTGTAAAATCCTGCGGTAACACCCGTGTAGTCCGCGCCTTTGAAGTCGGCCGCGGTCGTGTCTGGGGTCCCGATGTTCCCATCGAACCAATAATAGATATAAGGTCCGGGTGAGCCCGTCGCTATCGCCGACACAGCGCCGTTCGCCGGAAGGCAACTCATCTGATTGGCAACCAGGGACGGCGTCACTGTCGGCATCAGGATGTTGTCGACGATCGTAATGAGTTCGGTGTCGGAACAACCTGTCGCAATATTCGTCGCCTGTACGGTATAGGTTCCTGCCGCCAATCCGGAAATTGTTGCACTGGTGCCGATCTCTGTCACCGTATTGTCACCGTCGAACCAACGGAACGAATAGCCCGTCGTCGTCCCGCCAACATTTGCGGAGGCGGCGCCATTCGGGGTCGTACAGGAAGTTTGCTGTGCGGTGATCGTCGCTGCTACTGTGATTCCATCGATCGTCGGGACAGCCACAACTGTTTCCTGCGAACGGCAACCTGTCGTATTGTCTCTGGATACAACGGTATAGTTACCCGCTGAAATATTGGGATACGTATGACCCAGGTGATCTTCAGTCGGCTTGGCAGTCGACCCGTCATACCAGTAAAACGTGTAACCCGAAGTAACGCCGTCAACGACAGCGGTCGCCTGACCGGAATTGGCGGGCGCGCAATTGGCAGCGGTGAACGATGTCGTCACCACAGGCGTAACTGTCATATCCGGTACAGTACCCGATTCCAATGTCTCGCACCCGGAGGATTTTTGCGTCACGAGTACGGAGTACGTCAGTGCCCGGGTGAACCGAAGGACACTGCTATCAGATAGCGATGGCGTAGTACCGAAGACTATCCCTTCGAACCATTCGTAGGTGAAGTCATTAACACTGCCACTGGAAGGCGTCACGGATAGTTGTCCGTCGGGATCGATACAATTCGTATAAGGCTGGTCAACATTCACCGTTGCGCTGATGGCAAGTGATTGCAATCCAACAGCAACCTGCACGGTATCTGACCCGCACTGCATCGCGTTGTGAACTGCGTAAACCGTGTACGTTCCATTCGCCAGGCCAGTGATCTCCGAGCCTACGTAGTCGGCTGATCCAACCGCTCCGGCGGTGGTGCCGTTGAACCAGTGGAATGTATAGCCCAGGGTCTGCTCGTTGGACCCTTCCGGTTTGAACACACGCGCAGATCCGCTTGGCGGCGAGGGACCGACACCGCACTGCACGTGATCGGTCGCGACCGTCGCCAGGGGGAAGGGTCGCGGTACCACGCTGGCCGAGACCACGTTGTTGCTGAAATTACATTCAGCGAAACCTGAATTGGGTAAGGAGATGGGCGTGGGTACTGTCGTACCGGCGTCGTTCAGCACGGCAAACAGGGTAAACGTCCCCCCGGTGCCGCTCACAACCATGTCCTGAATATCGATCTGATCACCGATCCTGAAATTCGAAAAGCTGATGGTCTGCGTTCCGAGCTTCTGTGCTCCCGCCAGTCGGGGGTCGCCATTGTAAAACGTGATCGGAAAATCCCCGGTCAGGTCAAGATCTCCGACGTTCTGCAGCGAGAAAGACACGAGAAAGTCGCCGTCGGGACAGGTTGGTGGTACGACGTTCAGCAGGGATGGATTCGCCACAAACGCGACGTCGGCCGCCGGGTAGGTCTTGCATCCTTTTGAGTCCAGGATCGCGGACTGGTTCAAAAACGAGTTCAATGCGCGGTTCTCCCCGGTACCGCAGACATCCTGTGAGAAAACGAGGTGATGTTTTTGCTGGACCTGCGGGATCGTCAGGTCGTCGTTGACGTTCACGTTGAAATACGCGTATTGATTCCACACCTTTCGCGCGGACACCCACGGTTCCAGCGACGACTTGTACATCCGGATCTGGCCGTTGGGCGTGTTGGTGTCGTCGTTAATATTGGTGTTGTCACTCGTAGCACAGGAAACACAGATCTCAGTAGCACCGTCACCATCAACATCCACTACGATCGGATAATCGTTGGCAGTTCGAGACCGACAAGGAACCGCCGTCTTATTCCCGGTCTTGCCGTCGATGATATAAAGGCTGGCTTCGTCGCGGTAAACGATCTCCACGGCGTTGTCATTGTTAAAATCAAAAACAGTCGTACTCGTAAATCCAGACGTCTGTTCCGTGATGTCCTGTTGCCACAGCAGCGTGAAATCTTCCTTCAGTGAATATATCCGCGCGCCGCTGACAAACGTCGCATTCATCTTTCCATCGCCATCGACATCTGCCAGATTGATCCTTCCCGTACCATGCGGCCAGCTCGAATTGTTAGGCTGTTTCGGCTGGAACGTTCGGAAAGTGTTGTTGTGGACATCCCAGAAGAAGACGGTCGTCGTACTGGTTGACGAACTGCTTGTCGCCCCGCTCATGATCACATCGAGATGGCCATCGAGGTTATAGTCGGCAACACTTGTCATACTGTTCACATACCCGAAGTTCACATACTTCGGGTGATACACGATCGAGCCCAACCCCGGAGTATCGTTGAAGTTCCGAATCGGATTACCGACCGACCCACCTCCTGCCGTGCGGGGCGTCAGATCCACCGCATAGATAAGGCCGCCCAAGACCAGTTCAAGTCCGGCGCATTCGCCGCACGCCGCGTCGGGAAGAATATCGACCGCAACGGGACCGGAATCCAAATTATTCCAGGTACCTTTTCCTTTCACAAGAATCTCGCCTGTCTTGGCATCAAGGATCTCATTCTTATAATACAACTCGACAAGCCCATCGTGGTCGAAGTCGGCGAGGCCGATCGTGAAGGGTCGTCCGTATGCCTGAGTGCTCCACAGCTTCGTTCCGTTGCAGTCATAGGAAGTCACGTAGAACTTTGAGCTGATCTCTTCCACGATGAATATCTCCCCGCAGTCGTCGTCATCGAGATTAGCGATTGCATGATCAAAGTACTCCGGCATGCCGGTGGTATTGATCGTGCGTTTGATCGACAGATCCCGGCCATCCAGGATATATATCTTCTTGTCGTTGCGGTGAGTGGTCACCAACTCCGGGGTTCCGTCGCGGTCGAGATCACCTACCACCATTCGTCCATACGACAACGCCGTTCTGTTTACGGACGAGGCTGCGAGCTCCATCCCGAATCCCAACGTCCCTTCGGGGGGATCCTGGCAAAGTTTGTCTTTTCCAATGTAGGAATCGTCACAGGCAGCCGAGTTGGCACAATCCGAGTCGAAACAATCGACAAATCCATCTCCATCATTATCGATTCCGTCCGAACAATTCGTTTCCTGCGCCAGGGCAACCAGAGAAAAGCTCAGTAAGAGCATTGAGAGGCAGATCCTTTTCATTCCTATGGGGTAATCGCTCATCTTTGGGATAAGCGCTTCTTTACGAAGTTAAATACTAAAATACGGCAAAGGTAAGCGAGCGCGACGCGGAGGTTTGGCAAAAATCTTACATCTGATAGGAACGTCCCTCAACACCACGCAGGAATTACATGTTTGATCTGCATTAACTTTTTTTCTTGTGAACCGACGCGTTACCTTTACCATCCTGTTAGCATATACGGGAGGTCATTTTGACAATTTTGCTAATGCCGCAGTCTGTTTTATCGGTAAAGAGGGTTCGCGCCTCAAAGGAAGAATGAAAAGAATCATCACTTTGATCGGTTTCATTACATGCCTGGCGGCGTATCCGGTCTGTTCGCAAGTGGTCCATATGGGTGTAAAAGCGGGGCCACAGATGACTTGGATGGGAATAGATGATAAATCCTTCAAAGATCAGGTGAAAGTAAATCCACAGATCGGGTACAGCGGTGGTTTGGTTCTGTCGTTCAAGGTCAAGGAACGTTATTTCCTCCATACGGAATATCTCTACTCTACCAAAGGTAAGATCAACCGCGGACGAGTGGATAAAATGCTGGAGGATCGTGTGACCTATAATTACATTGACGTCCCGTTGTTGTACAATGTACACTTCCGCAGCCGTCTTCAAGGTTCCCGGGAGTTCAAATGGTACGCCGGCGCAGGGCCACTTTTCAGCTACTGGCTCGGCGGCCGGGGAACGATCAACTCCGACGAGTTCGCCGAGAATGCATTTCCACCTCTCAAATACAAAATACTCTTCGGTGAGCGTGGGGAAGATATCGGCGAGATCGAGGCGATCTATATGCAGGATGTCAATCGATTTCAACTCGGATTTAATCTCGGCGGCGGCCTGATGCTGGAACCCGCGAACGGCGGAAAGATCATGTTCGATCTGCGATTTGACATCGGTCACACATGGATGGGCACTTCCACGAGCGCCGATTACGTTCTGCCTGTCACCTATGATGACAACCTGAAGGCGAGGAACATGGCACTGCGATTCTCAGTCATGTATCTCTTCGAACGAAACCTCGACAAGAAAGTCCGCAACAAAGGAAAGAGCAATGTCATGAAGAAAGGCAGGATGCTGAAACGAAAAAATTAAGCGCGGGGGTTATTTCCGCCTTTTCGGTTTATTCGGCTTGACTGTACTCTTTCCACGCTTGCGATCTTCAATCTTGAGATCGATCATATAAGATAAGGAAAGCCGAATGCCGTTGTTTCGCGCCTGAAGCACATCCTCATAGTACGTCGGCACAAAAGTGCCGTTGCTGGTGCGAGAGAGAAAGCTATGACCAAGTTCGTAGCGCAGCAACACCAGGATACGCTGGCGCGGCAACGGTTCTACGACGAACCCCGTTGCAAAATTCAATCCGAGCTGCACACGGTTAGGCTCCACAACGTTCATTTCATTCATCCGTGGCTCGCTATCCTCCTCTCTGAAGGCAATGGTGTAGTCCAGTTGGCGATCGCCGAAGTCTGCACTTTCCGCCAGATCGCTGTTGTACAGTGTTCCCTTTCCCCCGAGCCAATAACTGACGTTCGGACCAATGCCGAGAAAGTACTTGAATTCTTTTCCATTGTCGAGCCTTGCGCGGAAATCAACAGCATAGATGATCGGCATTTCCAGGTAATCATATCGCACCTTGTTCGTCAGCATGCGGTCCTGTAACCCTTCCACCGTTCTGCCCTTTGTCGAATAAAGTAGTGAGGTATACAGGAAGAACCGGTTGCGCACCTTCATCGAAAAATTGGCACCGGCGTGCCATCCCCAGTGACCCTTGACATCATACGAGTCGTAGTGACTGCTCTCGTCAAACCTGGACCACGAGTACTGTCCTCCGGCAATAGGTCCCACGTATACCTGGGCATAAGCGCCGGATACTCCGGAAAGGAGAAGACCCAAAACAAACAGTGGTACTTTCATAGCTAAAAACCGGTCGATCCCCGAAAAATCCGTCCCTTCTACCTTTACCCCGCACGGAAGATGCTGCTAAATAGGAAAAAACACTGTATATTCGTAAGTTTTATGTAAGGTAAAACTTACTTTGATCTTTTGTAGAGACTTTCATTTAAGTTTCGGTGAAACCACTTTTTTACAGCGCAAACAGACGGCACGACGTCTGATTTTTTGTGACATTAACCATTGATACCTGTTAATGGATAGAACGCGCAATCTGCTTATCGCCTTGACCTTTATCCAGTTTGTGTGGTGCGGAAGCGCTGTCGCACAAAATTTCCCCGTATACAACAGTTACTACATCAACCCGTATCTATACAATCCCGCGGAAGCTGCCACGGATTATACATATGTATTTATCAATCACCGCCAACAATGGATGAATGTAGAAGGCGCACCGGTCCTGACGACGGTCAACTTCACGACCATGCTCGACAACTCGAATTCGGCGGTGGGTGCCAGGCTTTCGTCTTTCAAGCGAGGCATGCTTAACACAAGCGATGTGTTGCTCACGTACGCGTACGGGATCGGGCTGAGCCAGAAAAGCCGATTGTTCTTCGCCCTTTCGGGTGGCGCGATCAGCAACAATATCAATATTGAAGATGCTGACTTGTCGGACCCGGCCATCGCTGACTATCTCGCAAATAATATTCAGCCCACGGGCAACTTCGGGATGATGATCAAATCCGAGTCAGGTTTCAACTTCGGCGTGGCTCTTCCACAACTGTTCGCCCCCCGGTTCAACAGTGCTGCCAATTTCGAGAATACATCGGTGTCGCCATTGGACAACGTTATTGTATCGGCCTACTACCGAAAGAAGCTGGCCGGGAAAATGGTCAGTCGACGGAGAAAAGGGGTCAGTCGGAGGGTAAAGACGGATGAAAGTTATGCGCCCCTGGAATTCTATCTTCTGTACAAGCATGCGAAAGCGGGGAACAGCCAGGCGGAAGCAATGGTCAAACTAAACCTCTCGGAAAACTTCTGGCTTGGCGCCGGATACCGCCAGTCGTATGGCATGAGCGGGTCACTGGGATTCGCCTTCAACAGGCTCTTGCTGAGTTATTCATATGAACCGGGTAATCAGCCGGAACCTGCCTTCTCGCGGGGCACACACGAAGTACAACTCGGTTTGAAACTGGGGTCGTCGAAATCTTTCCGCAAGAAAGCTCCGGTACTCCTTTCACGCCTGACCCAACAGACTGTTACTCACTCGTCTCGATTCAAGCAGGAAGTACCTCCTCTGAATAGTGCGATCCAGACAACCACGGTGGCGAAAGCGAAGTACTACGTCGTGATCAAGGTGTTCCCGGACTTTACCGCAGCGGACAAATACAAACAGGAACTCCGCGATGAGAAATACAACTCCAACGTCTTCTACTATGAGAAAGACCGGAGGTACTATGTACACATCCTGGAAACAGAAAAAGCCGCGGAAGCGCACCAGGAAGTCAGGAATCTGAAAACATATACAAAACTGAAGACCGCGAGAGTACTCGCGATCGACCCGAAAAAATAGGTTACTTCACGAGTCGCCGACGATATTCATAAAGCCATGAAAGTGACGCCTGAACGCATACGACCGATTCTCCTGATCTGCGCCCTGGCATTTTACTCGGTGTGCTCTGCGCAAAAGCCTGTTATCCAGCAGGTCGATAGGGTAAAAGGGGCCAACGGGGAGATCGTCACACTCACGGGTACGTTTAACGGCGATGCCTCAAACCTTGCCGTCACATTCGGCGCGATGCGGGGTGTCGTTCAGTTCGCCTCCGAGCAGTTGCTCGAAGTCGCTGTACCCTCCGGTGCAACGTATGACAACATCGTTGTTTCCGATGTGACAACAGGAATGAGTGACGAGACTGCGTTTCCGTTCCTGTACAGTTTCGGCGGTAGCCACGGGATCACCGCCGCCGACCTTGAAGGACAACCCGACTTCGACGCGGAGAGCGGACTTTATGATATGTGTATGTGCGACTTCGATCAAGACGGTCGCACAGATGTCGCGACGGCAAACGACGGCTCTAACAACGTCACAGTTCTGCGAAATACCACTGCCACTCCCGGTCTGGGGACAATTGGATTTACCCGGATACAATTCCTGATCGGCACGCGATCGATCCACGCGCGATGTGGTGATCTTAACGGTGACGGGAAGCCCGACCTCGTCATCTCGGAAGGCGGGCCCGCCGGTGACCGGCTCTTTATTTTCCGCAATACCAGTACCGGCCCCGGTGTAGTGACTTTTTCGATCCAATCGATCACGCTCACCGGCAAAAAGGTGAAACGCGTAGACATCGCCGATCTTGACAACGATGGCAAACCCGAATTGATCGTAACGAACCAGACCGGTAACAATGTGACGGTACTGGTTAACCAAAGCACTACCGGCGCTGTCGCCTTCTCCCCTACGTACATCACACTTTTGATCCCTGATATCGCCAGCACTGATGGTCTCGCGGTAGAGGATCTTAATGGCGACGGCCTTCCCGATATTGTCACGAGCCAGTTCCTTACGCAGACCAGTAACTTGTTCATCCTGCGGAACACCAGCATACCGGGCAATGTCTCCTTTGTATTCGACCAGATACTTACCATCAGCGGCACTGTCGTAAACATCCGTGTCGGTGATCTGGATGGAGACGGTAAACCCGACATCGCGGCGACCCAACTGATCAGCAACTCGCTCACGCTCTTCCGAAATCAAACATCTGGCGCGATCGCCTTTGCGGCACCGACGAGTTTTGCCACCTCCACACGTCCGTGGGGATTGGACTTTGGCGATATCGATGGCGACGGCAAACCCGACATCATCGTCGGATCGCTCGACAAATCTGTAACCATACTCAACAACAACAGTTCATCCGGAACCTTTAGCTTCTCCACCCTCGTCCATCCCGTGACCTATATAAACAGGCACGTAGGTGTCGGCGACGTCGATGGCGACGGCAAACCCGACATCGCGTTCACCAGCGTCGACGATAACGGCAACAACATCCTTGCTTCCAAGATCTCGATCTTGCGAAACAGGAGTTGCCTGGTGCCGGCCATCGACCCCGCAGGACCGATTACAATATGCGCTGGCTTTCCGTTGAAGCTGACTACGCCGGAAAACAAGGGTGTAAGCTACGAGTGGAAAAATGGAGCTTCAACCGTTGCGAACGGTTTGAACGCATTCTTCGACGTGACCGCCAGTGGATCGTACACGGTGATCGCGACCGGTGAAGGTGGCGCGTGTTCGGAGACATCCAATACCGTCGTCGTGACAGTCGATCCCGGTACCACATCAGGGACCGCAGTTCCAACCAACGACGGACCGGTGTGCCTCGGTAGCACACTTTCACTTTCCGTGAACAACGTCAGCGCGACGAGTTATAGCTGGAGCGGCCCCGCCGGGTACGTCGGCTCTGGTCTTAACCCAGCACCGATCGCCAACTTCCAGCAGGTAAATGCAGGGCGGTATTATCTTGACGTCATCGTCAACGGATGTATTGCTCAACAAGCTTCAACCGTCGTAGAAGTGATCAGTGTTCCAGACTTTCAGATCACCTATACCGGCTCTGATGTTATTTGTCCCCCGGATACCAAGACATTGACACTCGTTCCAAATGATCCTGACTTCACTTACCAGTGGGCTGAACGTACAACGGGAAATATCTCCGGCGCAACAGGCAGCACACTACCCGTGACCGCGTCGGGCGAGTATTTCGTCAAAGCACAGTACACGGCGAATCCTTCGTGCGCGACCCTGGAGACCGACGACGCGACCATCACCTTTACAACACCCCCTGTAGCCGACTTTGTTGCGCCGGGTACCGCCTGCACCAGCCAGGTGATCAATTTTGAAAACCAGAGCACCGGAGACGCATCTCTTACACGCTTCTACGAATGGAATTTTGGTAACTCGCAGACCTCAACACTGGAGAATCCAACATTCCAGTACACTGCTGCCAGCACCTATACCATTACCCTAAAGGTCACTTACAACAGCGGCGCCTGTGAGGACGTCACCAGCAAGAGCATCACCATTCAAAGCGCGCCCTCCGTCTCGGTGACGACACCGGGTAGCGATTTCTCGCTCTGTCCGGATGAGTCTCTTCAACTCGGCGTCAACGGGACCTTTAGCAGTTACCTGTGGAGTACTGGAGCAACCACTCCAACCATTGACGTGACACAACCCGGCAACTACTCCGTCGATGTGACCACCGCGACGTGCATCATCACCGCAGCGGTCAACGTGGCAGAACTCGACGCTCCGAACATCGTCGTTGTGGCTGATCCTGTCGAGGTCAACGAAGGTGAAAGTTCACAGCTCGCCGCTACGGGGCTCGCCACCTATCTGTGGGACCCCGCTGCAACACTGAGCGATCCGGCGTCGCCGAACCCTATTGCAACACCGACCGCCACCACGGTCTACACCGTTCAGGGTGCCGGCAGCAGCGGATGTCCCGGTCTGGCGACGGTCGAGGTGCGGGTGAAAGGCGATCTGATCGCTAACAAGCTCGGACCCGGAAAATTCATTTCTCCAAACAACGGCGACAACATCAACAATGTCTGGTTAGTGGACAGAATTCTCGACTACCCACAATGTGCCGTCAATATCTACGACGATAAGGGTGTGAAGGTCTACGATGCAAAACCGTATAACAACGACTGGGATGGAACATTCAACGGCAGACATTTACCCGACGGCGTCTATTATTATGTCATCCGGTGTGACGGCGAAGAGAGTACTCCGCGCGTTGGCAGCATCACTATTCTCAGATAGGACTGTCCGGGACTCCATCTGTCGCCGTTAAACGACGGCTATCGGTCAAAACCTTCAGGATGGCCGAAAATCAAAGTTTTCACTGCTTTGCCCGGGTTACAACACCACTACCCTGCCTATTAAATCCTGATAGCGGAATCGTATAATTCCGTAACTTTAACCACCTAATACTGAAGGTCATGAAAAGGCTGATGGTTCTGTGCTCCGTATGCTTCAATCTCCTGGTGCTCCCGTTGGCAGCGCAGGAAATATGTAACAACGGGCGCGATGACGACGGCGACGGATTCATCGATTGCTACGACTCAGACTGCGCTGTAAGCACGTTCTGCAAAGGATTCTACCTGGGAGATGAAGCGATGTGCGAGGCCACTCCCCCGGCGTTCCCCCAGTTCACGATGACGCTGGATTTCGCTTCTCCAAATGAGACGACTAACCACCTCTCCCGGATGGCAATCGGCGATCTTAACCGCGACGGGATACCCGAGATCGTCACCATGAACCGATATACCGACAAGATCTTCATTCTCAACGGTAAAGATGGAACTGTCCAACACGAAAAGAAGGTCGATTTTGACCCGAACTGGGAAGTCGCCATCGCCAACCTCGACAACGACAATTGTGGGGAGATTTTCTTTTTCGGAAGCTTTGATCCGCCGGGCAACAACAACGACGGATACTACATATTCGCTTACGACTGTGAACTCAATTTCCTCTGGCGCACGGAAGAACGGCTCCGCGGCGACCCCATCAACTATGGTCTGGCAGACTTTGACGGCGACGGCAAAGTCGAGTTGTATGTTAAAGACGAGATATACGACGCGCACACCGGGATCCGCCTGGTGAAGTCCACCGCGTCGAGCTGGACCAAAATAAACGGTGGTCCGGTGGCTGTCGATATCGAAGGTGACTACCGTCTCGAACTCGTATTGGGCCTTTCGATCTACACCGTTGACCTCGGTCCCCGCACGAAAGATGCCGGGTCGCTTTCACTGCTGAAAAGCCGGTCGGAATATTTTATCAGGAATGAGTATAATGCCACCAGTGTAGCCGACTACAACCAGGACGGATACCTGGATATTCTTGCATCCGGGTCGACGAGTTCGAACGGAAGCAACACCACCGTGTTCTTCTGGGATGTTCACAACAACAGCATCCTCACCTACAGCGATCCGATTCCCGGAAAGATCTCGATCTACGCCTGTCCTACGAAAGAGGAGGAAGCTTACAAGAACGGGTGGAGGAACGGAACCGGGCGGATCAACATCGGCGACCTCGATGGCGATGGGAAACTGAACGCGTCTTATGTCTCGGGTAAGTACCTGTACGCACTTGACGAAAACATGCAGCCCCTGCCGTGGAGTCCGAAACTCGTCAACGAGGAGACTTCCGGACACACAGGCTGTACGTTGTTCGACTTTAACGGCGACGGCAAGTCGGAGATCGTATATCGCGACGAACGGTTTCTCTATATCATCAACGGAACTGACGGAAGTATCTACAACCAGCAGACATGTATTTCGCGGACGAACCGCGAATATCCGATCGTGGCAGACGTCGACGCCGATGGCTCGACGGAGTTGTGCGTTACTTGTGGCTTTGACGACCAGTCGGCCGTGGACAATTTCTGTACACTCAGCAACTCCCGCTACTCGCACGTCAGGGTATACAAATCAGCCAGCGATCCATGGGTACCCGCACGCCGCGTATGGAACCAGCACGGATACTTTAATGTGAACATCAACGACGATCTCACCATCCCGGAACGGCAGCAGAAGCATCACATGGTGTTCTCGACGGGAAGTTGTACAGACGGCCCCAATCGCCCCCTGAACACATTCCTCAACCAGACACCCTTCCTCAACCAGGACGGATGTCCGACGTATAAATCGCCCAACCTGGCTCACGTAGAGAATTCGCTGGTCGTAAACCATCCAACGTGCCCCGATAGAAATTTCAACGTCAGTTTTCAGATCACCAACGTAGGTGACATCGGATTGAGCGGAGTGGTTCCGATAACTTTCTACAACGGCGACCCGCTGGACCCGGCCGGAACGGCGATCAAGCTCAACACGATCCAGGTGACGCTCAACAACTTCGAAGTCGGGGATATCGTCTCCATCGATGACGCACAGGTCACCGGTCCCGGTAGTCCGTTTATACTCTATATCTCACTGAACGACGCAGGCACGGAGATCCCGGTGGAATTTCCGAATACGAACTTCCTGGAATGCGATTACAACGATAATATTATTTCCGCACCGGTCAATCCACTCCAGAACGTGATCAGTGCCCTCAAGATCCAGGATAACATCAAGTGCGTAGGCAGCTCCTCCCCTGACAACGGAGCGGTAAGAGCGTTCATACCAACCGGCAACGGCGGGGAGAACACCTCGGAGTACAACTTTTACTGGTCGATCGGATCCGTGGCAAAACCCGCGCCCGCTGATTACACAGGAGCAACACTCAGTGGTATCCCCGAAGGGACTTACACCGTATACGCGATCCACAAGACAGCGGAATGTAGTACCGAAAGCGCACAAGTCGTGGTGGGACGCGTCGAGAGCAACCTCGCGGTCACTATCGAATTGCTCAACGGCGACGACAACTGTACGATCGCTAACGGAAGCCTCCGGGCGATCGTCAACGATACCGATGGCGATGGCGTGGGAGATCCTCCGCAGGACTTTACTTACGAATGGTATGACGGGAATGACATATTCACCGATCCGCTCGTCAGTATCAATCACACCGCAACCGGACTCAAAAACAAAACCTATACCGTCGTCGTCACGGACCCCGTAACGGGATGCCGGAGTATCAGCTCCATGTTGGTACCCGACATGACGAACAAGCCCGTTGTCACACCGACGGTGGTAGACATCATCTGTTCGAACGCCAACTCCGGCTCAGTATCAGCAACTGTCGGAGGAACGACAGCCGGCTACACATTTGAGTGGTATCGAGGAAGTGTGACCAAAGCGACTCCCGACTATACCGGGGAGACCGTGAATAACCTGTCCGCTGGTAAGTACACCGTTGTCGCCACCGAGACAGGTTCGGAATGTACATCCGACCCGGTAACGGTGACGGTAGAGCAGACCGCGCGACCTGTTATCAATGCAAGCGCGCTCTCAGCAATGACATCCTGTGATGCAACCCAGCCGAACGGATCGGCAACCGTGACCGTCACAACCCCCGGCGACTACACCTTTGAGTGGTTCCGCGGGCAAAACACCGTTGCGGCAAACCGCATCTCGACAGACCAGACTCCTACCGGTCTTTCCGCTGACATATACACCGTCAAGGTGACGAATGTAGAAACAGGCTGTTCGCGGACCGCCGAAGTCACCATTGGGTTCACTGCTGTGACCCCGTCGCTGATCCTCGCGGGCGTCGCCGACATGACAACCTGTACGGTACCCGACGGATCGATCACGGTCAACGTATCGCTCGACACACCTGACGATTACATCTTCAGTTGGTACATCGGTTCATCGGTCAAGGCGACCCCCGACTTCACCAATGACGACAACGTCCTGGAGAACATCCCGGTCGGCACGTACACCGTGCGCGCCGTGCACCGGACCAAGCATTGCGCCACAGCACCTATCAGTGCCACCGTACACGACAATACACCGGTTATCCTGATCAATCTCGATGCCTCGATCACGGAACTCCCGAGTGATTGTACTTCGCCAAATGGTGTCATGGAGGTCGTAGTCTCAGCGCCCGGCAATACGAGTGGTTTCGATATCAAATGGTACTATGGAACCGCACCTTTCAGTGACGCTCCTGTTCATACCGATAACGGTGTCAGCCGATCAACTGCATCGGCTCTTGAACAGGGTATTTACACAGTCGTCGCAACGAACCTTGACAACGGTTGCGAGTCATCAGGTGTTTTCGATCTGCCGTATGCCGACGCGCACAGCCTGAACTTCATCAGCAAAGGTGACGTCACCCAATGTAACCCGGACGATACGGGCACCATCACCGTCCAACTGGTCCCGACCTCGCTGGCAGGTTTTGACGAAGACGATTATGATATTGCGTTGTTTGCGGGAAACAACACGAACGCGACACCGATTCAGGTAATTTCCGGCATACTGGGAGTTACGCAATACACTACGACAGTCCCGTTGACGGCAGGCGTATATACCCTGGTAGCAATATCGAAGCACCCTCTGACCTTGAACTGCCGTTCCGTCCCTGTCTCCGCCGAAATCGTTCAGATTGTTTCAAATCCGACGATCATCGCGAACCCGATCATTCCAAACATGAATTGTTCCGGTGCCGCCGGCAACGGCTCCATTCAACTGAACATCGACGGCCCGGCACCCGAAGCCAACTACTCGTTCGAATGGTTTGAAGGACCAACTACCGGCTCAGATCCTCTCGGAACAAATACATCCGGTAGCACCGGCGCATCCGGTGAGATCGCACTCGGACTGCCCGCAGGTGTCTACACCGTCAGAGTAACGAACATCACCGCGACATCGACGGGATGTTCGACAGTCGCCACGTATCAGGTATTTGACAACCCGCCGGTCATCTCAATCGCCGCGGCGGATCTCGACATCACCGATGTCACCCTCTGCCCCGATCCTAACGGCGGCGCAGTAGTGGAAGTCATCCGGGAAGGAAATGGCAACGGCGACCCGTCTGATTACACGTTCCTGTGGATGGATGCCGATATGAATGTCCTGCCTGATCCCGGTGCGCCAAATACAACTCCGAGTATCGCCAACCTTGCGGCTGGCACTTATTACGTACAAGCGACAAAGACAGCCGGCGTCTCCGGTCTGAGCTGCGAATCTGCACTCATCGAATTCGCCATCGAAGACAAGACCATCAACTCCGTAGCCGTCGACCTGATCAGTTTCGAGAAGCCTACGCGCTGTCTCCAACCCACAAACACAACGGGTGAATTGCAGGTGGAAGCCTCCGGTACAAGTACAACAGGTTACAGCTATTCCTGGTTTATCGGGACAGACACGTCAATTCCGGAAGGAACCAATAATACCCTGCTGACGGGGATCAACGTCCCGGCCGGCCAATCGGAAGTGACGTATACGATCGAGGTGGTCAATAACTCGAACAACTGCCGTATAACTGATACATACGTTCTTCCCGTCCGTGTCGTACCGGTAGAGATCGCTGCCTCGGCGTCGCCGCTAACGTACTGCGCGACTGATAACGGTGCCGTGTTCGCGACCGTCTCCAGCGGACCCAGTTTGAACTACGACTACTTCTGGTCCATCGGAGAGGCCGTCAAACCGGCACCGGACTTCACCGGTAGAGCGAACGACGCCCTCCCTGCCAATAGCTATACCGTTATTGCCGTGGATCGCGCAGATAATTTCTGTTCGACTGTACCACTGACCGTCATTGTCGAAAATGCGCAGACATTCCCGGCGGTAAGTGCCGAGATGGTGGATCCCCTCACCCTCTGCGATCCCGCGCGACCAGATGGTGCGGCTAAAGCGCACGTCAACGGCAATGTCGTGAACTTCCGGTTCGACTGGTATGAGGGAGAAACAGCGGGTGGTGCGCCGGTATTCACCGGAGCGGACGTCAACAGCCTTCGCAATATGACCTACACGGTCGTCGGAACGAATCGTGTAACAGGATGCTCGGGCGAAGCCAGGGTCATTATCCCGCAAAACTCGCTGCCGATCCCGATGCCCCAGGTCGATGTGCTATCCCACATGACCAGCTGTATTGAACCCAACGGCGCCCTGACGGCCTCGGTCAATGGCAATACAAGTGACTACATTTTCCACTGGTACCTGACTAACCCGGGGCAGGTGCCGAACCCTGCGTCGTCGGTCTTCCTCGGTGAGAGCTACAGGAACCTTGACGTCGGCACATATTATGCGTCTGCCACGAGCCGGATAACAGGCTGTATATCGCCTCCCGCGAACAATACGATTCTCGACGATCCTGCCTTCCCCGACTTCGATTTCAAGGTCGAACCGGCGAGCTGCCAGCTTAACGATGGATTTCTCGCGATCTACATGCGCAACGACATCGACATCGCATCTGTCGAGTGGGACGTCAACGGCCATCTCGTCACCGGGCCGACTCTCCAGGGGATCGCACCCGGAACGTACACCGTGACCGTTACTTCCTACCTGGGATGTGCTGTGACTCGCTCAATGGATGTCGGTGCTGAAATACGACCATACAACGGTGTCTCACGAAATGGCGATCGTCAAAACGACATCTTCCACATTGATTGTATCGATATGTTCCCGTCCAATCTTGTGAAGATCTTTAACCGCGCCGGAACACTCGTCTACGAAGCCGAAGGTTACGACAACGTCGAAACATACTTCGACGGCAAATCCAACAAGGGTATCAGCCTGATGGGTAGTAATCTTCCAGACGGAACGTATTTCTACGTGATCGACAAACGAAACGGCTCGAAGCCTATTGCGGGATATCTTGAAGTCGTAAATTAGCGCGAAGCAGCAATGAAAAGGTTCTTCTTTCTTACGGCGCTGGCAACAGCATTTTTTGCCGACTGCCGGTCGCAGCAGTACCCCGTGTTCTCGCAGTACTATTTCAACGAACTGGTCATCAACCCGGCATTCGCGGGTAGTCATGTCCAGCTCAGCGCAACGGCGATGTACCGCAATCAGTGGGTCAACTTCCCGGGAGCACCGAAAACCTATAACTTCAGTTCACATACATCCCTTATGAAGAACCGGATCGGCGTGGGACTTATGGTGAACCACGACGAAATCGGAAGCTATCGGAACAACAATATCTATGGGTACTACTCGTACAAGATTCACATGGCTGACGCCACGTTGTCCATGGGATTGCAGGCGGGTGTCAACCTGATCGGTGCTGACTTCAGCGACCTCGACCTGCAATCGCAGGGAGACTTCTCGTTTCACAATTTCGCCAACCAGTTCAAGCCGAACTTCGGTGCGGGTCTTTACTTCAACAAGAAGAATTACTTCCTCGGGTTCTCCGTGCCGTTTATCCTGAACAACAAAGTGTTCAACTCGTTCGAATCCTTGATGAGTGAGATCCGCGAGGCCCGCTACTATTTCATACGCGGTGGGATCATCCTTCCCCTCGACCGGATGGATAAAGTAAAGATCAACCCCTCCGTCCTGATCCGTGCGCAGGAAGGTCAACCACTGAGCTTCGACATCAACAACTCCGTGATCTTCTATGACATCTTCAGCCTCGGGGCCTCCTACCGCCTCGGAGACTCGTTCATCTCCTTTATCGACCTGAAGATCAGCGAACGCATCCACTTCGGCTATTCCTACGACTGGACTACTTCCGATCTAAATGGTTTTTCGAACGGTACACATGAATTCATGATCAACTACCGGTCGATCCT
>CAYTMU010000035.1:40551-42534 GCA_964438975.1 uncultured Roseivirgaceae bacterium
ACCGCCTAACAACGCTCGGCCGGACCTCGATCTTACTGGGGAGCGTCCTGGGGTTCATGCGGAGCAGGCTGACGACCATTTCCCCGATATCTTCCGGCTGGATTTTCCAGGCGTCGGCATCGGAGGGGGTATGATTGTTGAAGTGTGTGGCGACGGACCCAGGCATAATTGTCGTGACCCGGATACCCCGGTCGCGGACATCCAGCATCGCCGCCTGGGTGAACCCGACAAGGCCGAACTTGCTCGCGTTGTAAGCGCTGCCGCCTGCGAAAAAATTGGTCCCCGCGAGGCTTGCGATCGTGATGATATATCCTTTCGTTTTCGCGAGGGCATCCAACGAAGCTTTTACACTATAGAATACCCCGGTGAGATTGGTATCGATCGTCTCCTGCCATTGTTCGGGCGTCAGTGTTTCGATAGATCCAAAATACCCTACGCCGGCGTTCGCGATCAACACATCCAGCTTACCCCACTTTTTTATCACCTCGCTGACGACCTCCTCTTGAGAAGAGAGATTCCGGACATCGGCAGCTAAGCCGACGGCTTGTCCAGTACCCATTGCGTTAAGCCTCTCAGCAGCCTCGTCCGCCGCACGTTGCGTGCGGCCTGTAATGGCGACATTCATCCGTTCGCGCAGCAATATTTCAGCTACGCCATAGCCGATGCCTTTTGTGCCACCGGTTATCAGCACAGTTCCATTTTCGAGGTTTTGCATGACAGGAAGATTTGGTCAGCACAAGGTAATAAAAGATCCGTACCGTGGATCATTGACCGCGAGGGGCCGGGCATTACCCGTGGATCTTGGTTCGATAACAAAAGAAAATGATCCACAGCTGAAATAGGAGAACCGAAAGTACAATCGCGATAATCATAGGCAGCACTGTTTCCACTATTAAGATAACAAAGTATACTAATAAATCTAGGTATCAGTCTGTTATCGGTTTTAAACCACGGTCGATCGGCACCAGGCACGATGAATGGTCATACGGTCCACGGTTTAGTCGACGGTCCACGGACGACGGTCTACAGTCCACGGTTGGGGCAACTGGATGCACTAACCAACATTATCTACCACCTAAACACGCGAGGTAAGGAATCACTACGGCCCATGTCCCCACTACCGGGGTCCGTGGACTGTGGACCAAATCAAAGGGCCGCTGATAGCATATCTATCAGGTCATCGGTCTGGCGGCTATCTTCGTGGGGAGTGAGATACCGGTACCGGGACAAAAACTGCACAGCCTGGCGGTACTCTTTGAGCACAGCATGGGTGAGTCCCAGATTGTAATAACTGTTCGGGAAATCGGGCTCCAACTCAATCGCGACGCCGTAATGCACTTTGGCGAGTACGTGATTGCCTACCTCTGAATACAGGTTTGCCAGGTTATAGTGCGCTTCATAATGCCGGGGATTCAGCTTCAAACAAAGAGTAAAGCAGTCGATGGCTTTCGCATATTCACCATCCCGCGATTCGATGATGCCCAGGTTGCAATACGCATCGGCCGCGCAATCATCCTCGTCAATTGCCTTCCGGTAACTGGCTCGTGCTTTATCTGTATAGCCTCGCTCATCGAACAGGAGCGCCTCCTCAAAAACCGATAGCTGATGGAGCCTGACAACCTTCCCTCCTGTAAACAAATCCAGCTGCACATCCTTCCCACCCGCCGTGCCTTTCTTCCGGCGCGCACGCTGTAACCCAAATTTCTCGGGGGTCGGATTGAATGGAAATTGAACGATCTTCGCCATCACCACAAAATTAACGTTTCCCACGCACTTCCTGAATACAAGCTAATGATATCGGAGAAACCCCGACAGTAGTTGTCAATACTCCAGCGACTGTATCAACTGAGAGAAAGACTAGAATTGGATACAGCTAATGTGCTGAAAATAAATGATTTGTCAATCGCCTGAAAAGTGAATGATCAACTAGCTTTTCGGCGCGAAGTCTTCCTGGGTTCTTTCTCTGTCTTCTCCTTTTTCTCG